>JAJTEO010000048.1 GCA_021300395.1 Fluviicola sp.
AAAGAAGCTACTGCTTTCCATAAAAACTACTTGAAACTCAATTCTGAAAACGGAATTAAGCACAAACATCATGGCTTAAAATTCGAAGGAGCTAATAATTTTTACGCATTCGATGCAAGTGAACAAATCAACAACATGATGAAAATGGTAGGTATGAGGGCTTATTGTTTTCTGTTCGTCGTTGACAATTACGTTGTAAAATTATATCTCACTAGCACCATTGATTCAAAACCTGTAAAATTTCAAAAATTAATTACAGAAGCTATTTCAAAAATTAAAAAACACAAATAATTATGAAGTTTTCAATTACTCTTTTATTTAGTTTACTAGGAATTATCGGAATTTCACAAACGCATTCGTTGCCAAAATTGAAATACAGTTATTCTGCTTTTACATCATCTATTGATTCAACTACGATGGAAATTCATTACACGAAACACCATCAAGCGTATGTTAACAATCTGAACAAAGCCATTGCTGGAACGAAATTAGAGGTGTTACCAATCGAAGAAATCATGTTGAATGCAAGTTTAACGCCTGATGCTGTTCGCAACAATGCTGGAGGACATTACAATCACTCCTTATTTTGGGATATTTTAACTCCTAAAAAAGATAAAAAACCATCAGCAGAATTGTACAAAGCAATTGAAGAAAACTTTAAATCAATAGATTCTTTGAAAAAGTTAATGAATCAAGCAGCAGCTTCTCGTTTCGGTTCAGGTTGGGCTTGGTTGGTTTTAACTCCAGAAAAAAAATTGGTTGTTACTTCAACTGCCAATCAAGACAATCCAATTATGGACGTTTCTAAAGTAAGAGGAATTCCGTTAATCGGGATTGACGTTTGGGAACATGCTTATTATTTAAAATATCAAAACAAACGCGCTGATTACTTAGGTGCTATTTGGAATATCATCGATTGGGATGTAATTTCAAATCGTTATACAGCAGCCTTGACTGATCCTTTGATGCAAAAAATAGAGAAAGACAATTGGCAAGAATTAAAAGATTTTCACAAAATTATTGCTGTAACCTATCACTCTATAGAAGAAAACAATTTTTTACCTATCAAAGAATTAAGTGGTGAATTGTATTTAAAAGCATTGATTCTAAAAAAATCAACTGTTCCTAATTCATTAAAGAATGAAAAAACAAAATCAGCTTTGGAAAAAATTTCATTGTTAAGCAAAGAAATAAATTCTTTAGTGGAAAAAAATATCAAAGAAGAAAATATCAAAAAGAAAATGGAGGAGTTACATAACACTTTCCATGAACTTCAGGAGAACTGTTCGCATTAGTTTTGATATTCAACATTTTTTATTTTGAACCATATTAGAAATTATAAGGTATTATAAGTTTTCTTTAATATAAAAAGAAAGAATTATAAATACCTTATATGAACTTATAATCCCTTATAACTTGTCCCGTATTTTAATCGGGATGGTTCAATTCAGCATTAAGCCTTCACAAACTTTGCAATAGACTCAATATGTCCTGTATGCGGAAACTGATCGACTAACGATAGCTTTTCTAGCTTATATCCTGCTTTCATTAATGTTTCTGTATCTCTTGCTTGCGTTGAAGGATTACATGAGATGTACACCAAATTATTCGCTCCTAAATCAATTACTTTTTGTAACGTTTTCGGTGCAATTCCAGCTCTTGGTGGATCTAATATGATTGTTCTGATTTTCCCTTGGTAATCTGGGTATTCTTTTAAGAATTTTCCTACATCAGCAGCGTAAAAATCAATCGAATGAATTCCATTTCTTTTCGCATTTTCTTTCGCATCTTGAATTGCTTCTTCGACGATATCAACTCCTATGATTTTTACATCACTTTTACGTGTCGTTAAAATTTGCCCAATCGTTCCAGTACCACAGAATAAATCCATGATTACTTCATTGTCTTGAATGTTTCCCTCAAAGACATAATCCAACGCTTTTGTATACAACAATTCAGCACATTTTGGATTTGTTTGGAAGAAACTTTCCATGCTTATTTCAAATGACAATCCTAATAATTTTTCAATTACTTTATTGTCACCAAATAATAATTTTGAAGTTCCATTTTCAATCTTCGCTCTATCAGCAACATTATCGTTAATCGTATGTTGAAATCCAGCTAAACGATTTCCTAATTTATCTTGTAAAAACTGTGAAAATGCAACTGCATCAAATTGATCTAAACCTTCTGATGAAGTTACTAAATTCAACAACAATTGATCTTGAAAAAATGATTTACGAACGACAATATGTCTAAAGAAACCCGTTTTTTGTGGTGGATGCCATGCAGGTAAATCAGTTGCTTTTAAATAGTTGGTAATATCAATTAAAATCGTTTCCCATTGTTCATCAAATAAACCACTTGGTTTCGCTAAATTCTCAACTTTCCACCATGTACCTCTGCGTTTGAATCCCAATGCAAAAGCACCATCACGTTCTTCACCTGTATGAACATCATGTTCAATCGATGAAAAACTATATTCCATTTTATTACGGTAAAAATAGTGTTCAGGAGAAGAAATAAATTCATCAAAAATGGAATCGATTTCTTTTATGTTAGCCAAACGTCTAAACAACTCTAAAGTCGTTTCTTTTTTTGCCTTTTCTTGCACTTCTACCGGCACGAAAATATATGGCCCACCTGAAATTTCTTGAAAAGGTTTATCGATTTCAACATCAGATCGCTCGATAATGTCTATTAATTTTGCTTCAGCATATTTCTTCTTCTTTTTTTCGATTCGAGCACGAACCGTTTGACCAGGGAAAGAGTTATCTACAAAGATGATGTAAAAACCTTCATCTGTTGGGATTTTCGCTATTCCTCTTCCACCGAAAGAATAATCTGTAATTTTTAATTCTACTACTTCTGCTCTATTAAACACGCCTTTCAATTTTCGACAAAAATAAAGAAACTAACACAGAAATGATTGATTTAATCAAAGTAAAATTCACATTCACAAAAAAACTCCTTAAACAATATGCCTAAGGAGTTCTTTTTATATTCTGAAATCAATTACTGTTCAGCAATAGAAGCCTGAAAGTTTAAAATACCTTCATTATCTAAAATATCTTGAATTGATTTATTTTCTAAAATTTTAAGTGTTTCATCTCTTACTTGGGCCATTACATGTCTTAAACCACAAGTAACTTCGTCTGTACATTCTTCACACTTTTCATAGTAATTCAAACTTGCACAAGGTAACATTGCTATTGGACCGTTAAAAAGACGGATAATCAAAGAAAGTTTCATTTCAGATGGGCTAACTCTCGTGAAATAACCTCCACCTTTGCCCATTCTAGAACCTACAAGACCACTTTTTTTCAAATCCAACAAAATCGTTTCTAAAAATTTTCTTGGAATATTTGCTTCTTTCGCTATTTCTACAATTAAAGTTGGACTAGAAGCATCTTTTTGAGCTAAATAGGTCAATGCATGAATTGCGTACTTGGTCTTCTTTGAAAGCATAGTTTTAACGTTTTTTCAAATATATAAGCAATATTTCACTAATTCAAGCCTCTGATTACACCTTTGTCAGATGTTTCTATGAATCCTAAAATCATTTTTTGTATATCAGAATCTGCTAAAGTTTCTCTTACAGCTGCAATACCTTTTGAAATATTGTTGTTTTGAACATAGATAATACGATAAATATCTTCTATTTCACGTACTTGTTCATCTGTAAAGCCTCTTCTTCTGATTCCAATAGAATTTACTCCTGCAAACGTTAAAGGTTCTCTAGCCGCTTTAATAAATGGTGGGATATCTTTGCGTATTAAAGAAGCTCCACCGATAAATGTATGCGCTCCGATATGAACAAATTGTTGAGCAACAACTGTACCTTCTAAAATTGCAAAATCATCTATAATTACGTGTCCAGATAAACCAACATAACTAGCTAAAATCACATTGTTACCAATTTGACAATCGTGTGCAACATGAACATATGTCATTAACAAACAATTAGAACCAATTCTAGTTGCTAATTTATCACTTGTACCTCTATGTATAGTTACATGTTCTCTAATCGTAGTATTATCGCCAATTTCAACAGTTGTATATTCACCTCCAAATTTTAAATCTTGAGGAATAACTCCAATAACAGCACCTGGGAAAACTTCACAATTTTCACCAATTCTAGTTCCTGGATAAATTGAAACATTTGAATGAATTTTAGTTCCTTTACCAATAACTACATCTTCATGTATTGTTGTAAATGGTCCTATTTCAACATTTTCTCCAATAGTAGCATTTGGAGAAACACTTGCTAAATTATTTACCATACTATTCTTTATCTTTAACAACTTGTGCAAGCATTTCAGCTTCCATTACCACTTTACCGTTTACATAAGCTTTACCACCCATGTTCACTAATCCTCTTCTGATCGGAGAAAGTAAGTTCAATTCAAACACAATTGTATCACCAGGGATAATTTTTTGTTTGAATTTCACATTATCAATTTTCATGAAATAAGTCGAGTATAAATGTGGCTCATCTACTTTACTTAAAGCAAAAACTCCACCAATTTGAGCCATTGCTTCAATCTGAAGAACTCCTGGGAAAACTGGGTTACCTGGGAAATGTCCTGTAAATTGAGGCTCATTCATTGTAATGTTTTTCACACCGATAATCGAATCTTCTGTGATCTCCATTACTTTATCCACTAATAAAAATGGGTAACGGTGAGGCAACATTTTTTCAATATCATTAATATTATATAAAGGTTCTTTCGTTAAATCGAACTTCCTACCTTCTTTTTCTTTTTGTTTGAAATGCTCTTTCAATACTTTAGCAAAACGAACATTTCCTGAGTGACCTGGACGAGCTCCTAAAATATGTGCTTTAATTGGTTTTCCAATCAACGCTAAATCACCAATAATATCTAATAATTTATGTCTAGCTGGCTCGTTTTCAAACTGTAATTTTGTACTATTTAATACACCAATACCATCTAAAGAAATTTTCAATTCTTCTTTACCAAGCATTTTAGCCAAACGATCTAATTCTTCTTGACTTACATCCGTTCTATCAACTAATACGATTGCATTATCTAAATCTCCACCTTTAATTAGGTTGTTTTTAGCTAAGAATTCTAATTCTCTCAAGAGAACAAATGTTCTACATTTTGCAATGTTGTCTTTGAATTCGTCTAATTTATAGATGTGCGCATGTTGCGTTCCTAAAACTGGGGAATTGTAATCAACCATTACGGTGATTCTGTATTCAGGATAAGGAATTGCTAAAAACTCAGTTCCTTTTTCTAAATCTTCCCAAGGAATATTTTCTGTTAATTCGTAATATTCTCTGTCAGCTTCTTGTTCTTGGTAACCAACTTTTTCAATTCCTTGAACAAACAACAAAGAACTTCCATCCATAATTGGAATTTCAGGTGCATTTACTTTGATCAACGCATTATCAACTTGCATTCCGTAAAGTGCCGCTAAAACGTGCTCAGTTGTATAAACTTTCGCTCCATTTTGCTCCAATGTAGTTCCTCGATCTGTTGCAACCACTAAATCAGCATCCGCTTTAATAATAGGTTGACCTTCTAAATCAACACGTTGAAATTTATATCCGTGATTTTCTGGAGCTGGACAAATTTCTAATGTTACTTTTTCTCCAGTATGAAGACCTATTCCTTCAAAAACGATTGCTTCTTTTAATGTGCGTTGCTTTTCAGCCATGTTCTATTTATTGGTTAATTCTTTAAATTTCTTGTCAAACTCTTGGATTTTTGTCAAAATGAAAGGTAATTTTCTAAATCCAAAATATGATTTTTTATAATCTTCTAACGGAATCCCTGGAGACCCCATTAATACTTGTGCTTTTTTCACTGTAGAAGGAATTCCTGATTGAGCTACGATTTGTGTTCCATCAGCAATATGAAGATGTCCACTGATTCCAGCTTGACCTCCAACTTGAACTCTTTCTCCTATTTTTGCTGATCCAGCAACTCCAACTTGAGCCGCCATCACTGTGTTTTTTCCTATTTCAACATTGTGTGCAATTTGAACTAAGTTATCCAATTTCACACCTTTACGAATAATTGTTGAACCTAAAGTTGCTCTATCGATTGTTGAATTAGAACCTATTTCAACGTTATCTTCAATGATTACATTTCCAATTTGAGGAACTTTTTGGTATTCACCTTCTTCATTTGGAGCAAAACCAAAACCATCAGATCCAATTTTTACTCCTGAATGAATAACGCAGTTTTTACCAATCACGCAGTCGGCATAAACTACTGCACCTGGATGTAAGACCGTATTATCACCAATAAGAACATTTTCTCCAACATAAACATGCGGATAAATGACAACATTATTTCCGATTTTCGCTCCATCACCAATGTAACCAAAAGCTCCTAAATATAAATCCTCTCCAACACTTGCTAAAGTAGAAATATAAGATGGAGATTCTATTCTAGGTTGTTTTCTACGCATTTGATCGTAGAATTCAAGTAATTTTGCGAAACAAGCGTATGCATTCTCCACTTTTACCAACGTCAATGATTCTGGTAATGTTTTCAATGGAGTAAACGTATTATTCACAATGCAAATTGATGCACCTGTAGAATAAATATGCTCTTCGTATTTAGGATTTGACAAAAAAGACAAGGTCCCTTCTGTCCCCTCTTCTATCTTAGACAAACCGCTAACTGAAACGTCAGGATTACCAACAATTTCACCGTTTAATATGCCTGCAATTTGATGCGCTGAAAATTCCATACTTCAAAATTAAAAAAAGTCTTGTTCAATAATAGACCAAAACGATTGATTTATTAACAACGTTGGTTGAAGAACGTTATTTACAAATTGATTTAAAAGGTAAAACGAAATTTGTAATGTTTAATTTGTTTTTATACCAAATAACATTCGAACCTATTTCTCTTCCTTTTTTGTCTGTGAAAACGATGTAATGTTCCGGTTTAGGATTGGCTTTTAAAAACGATTTAGAAAAATCAATCTTACCCGATTTCTTAATTAATTTCAAAATATCTCTTGGGTTAATCAATTGTAAAACTGATTGTTGACATGTTACATTTGCTGCAGAATCAGGATAAACCAAATCATCATCTTTCGGAAAACTGATTAATTTACCTGTTCCATTCTTTGTATTCTTCACTTGTTTAGCTGAAGATTCTGTCAAATGAATTTCAGAAATAAAACTTTCATTTGGAAGTGTATAAAAGAATTTTAATTTTCCTTTACCTTCAAATTCTTTTTCAACAGCATACACTTTAGGATTTCCTTTTTTGACACTTTCTTCAAACAAAACATCTCCATCGTTTAATACTTGCGTTAATTCCTTTTCAGTTAAACCTAATTTTTGCATTTTCACTGCATCTTTCTCAGGAAGAACTAATACACGATCTAAAATAGAATTTTTCACACGGTTATCTGGTAACCAAGAACACCCTCTGTTTTGAAAAAAGAAGATGACAAAAATCAACCCCATTCCAAATCCTATACCGTAATATTTTAAACGTTTCAACCAAGAATCCATATTTAATAATTTTGTTTGCAAAAGTACAAATAATTAGTGAATAGTTATCAGTTGAAAATTGACAGAAAAAGGGTTTTAATTAAACAAAAAAAGGGTTTCGAAAACCGAAACCCTTTCATCTAAAAAGATTATTTCCTACAAAATTGCATCTAATTTTGCTGCCAATTGTGCTTTTGGAACTGCACCAACTGATTTATCTGCAACTTCACCATTTTTGATAAATAAAATCGTAGGGATATTTCTAACTCCAAATTGAGCAGATACTCCTGGATTCTCATCCACATTTACCTTTCCGATAATTGCCTTACCTTCATACTCTTTATGCATCTCGTCGATTACTGGACCTACCATTCTACATGGTCCACACCATTCTGCCCAAAAATCAACAACAACTGGTTTGTCTGATTTTAATACTAACTCTTCGAAGTTTGCGTCTGTAATTTCTACTGCCATAATATGTTTTATTTATATTTTATATTCTATCTTAAGTTCAAAGATAATTCTATTTCTTGGGAATCAATTATTTTGCCAACATAAAAAATGCTGTCAAATTGACATCCTAAATTCAATTCAATACCGAAAACTTTTTCATTGTTTTTTGATTCTCTGTCACTATTTGAAAGTAATAATTACCATTTTCAATAGTAGTTGAATCAAATCTAATAATTTGCCCACCTTCTTTAGTCTCTTTGTCGTATAAAACTTTTAAGACTGACAAATCATCATTCAACAATTGAAACACGACATTTCTTTTTGTTTTAGTCGTGAAATAAAATTCAATTTCACCTGAAGCTGGATCAACATCCAAACTATACAAAACACAATAATCTTCAGGAACTGCTCTTCCTTTCTGCAAATGAGCAAGAATCCTTCTATATAACACAACAACAATTAATAAGCCTAACGAAACCCAAAGCATTCCGATTAAAACCTTACTAATTGAATAACCCATTAAAATCATCATAACGCTATTAGTCCATTAATTTTTGCTGCCTCTTTATATATATTAATGATAGAATCAACATCTAACATCATTTCTTTTGCTCCAACACTCACAAATTTACCTGTCTTTGATTCATGCAATGTAATTTCAGAAGTATCATTAAATAAAGCAGTTGCTTTAGCTAAATTCTCAGAAGAATTTGGGACGATGAATTTAAACAAGTAAACATCCGGCCATTCTTGTAAATCTAATTGTGCTCTTAATTTTTCGTAAACATCTTCTTCACTCATGTTCATCCATTTTTCTTAACAAAGATAATCGTTTCGCCTCCATCAAAATGATATTTAACGAATTGTTTTCTATTTTTTCAGCAGACTTCCTTTGAAGTTGACTAAAATCACAAATTTGCTCCCCTTCCAATTCCTTTAACGCTTGAAGTAGCAGCATAGAATCAGGTTCAACACTTACAGAAATTTGCTCCTCACTATCTAACTCTATCTGAGGCCAATAGTTTCTATACATGCCTTCTAAAAGAAGGTATTGATTTACTATTTTTTCTAATTCAACAGCATTTTCGACTGACAACAATTGAACTTTAATAGAATTTCTAAGTCTTTGATATTGATTGAATACATCTAACATTGATCCATTCGTTAATTTCAAATCTGATTCAAAAATAGCACTCTCAATCTGACCTCCTAAAATCAAAAATGCTTCGTGCATTTTCTTTAATTTTTGAATTTTAGAATTAAAAACCTTTCTTATTGGAACTTTGGATTGAAAAAAAAGCTTGTATTCAAACAATAAACTTTCGTACACCTCTTCTATTTCCTCTTCTGATTCATCAAAAGGAAAAAATAAAAGCGCTTCACTTTTTGTCATATTATATTTCTTTTTCTCCTTTGTTTTTTCGCATACGAATATTGATAAACTCAACAATCAATGCGTAAACCATCGCAAAATAAATATATCCTTTTGGAACTTCTTGTCCGAATGCTTCTGCCAATAACACCACCCCAATCGTAACTAAAAAAGCCAATGCGATCATTTTAATTGTAGGTCGATTATTGATAAAGTCACTAATTTGTTTCACAAAAATCAACATGACAATCATAGAAATTATCACAGAAGCATAAATTATGATCATTGGATTCCCATGTGTTTCATGAGAAATACCATTTGTCATACCGATTGCAGTAATGATTGAATCAAAACTAAATACAATATCCACCATTACAATCTGCATAATCACAGCGGATAATTTTTCTTTCTTTTTAGCTGACTCAACATTATGTCCTTTTACAGTACTATGCATTTCGTGTGTACTTTTGTAAATCAAAAATAAACCTCCAATTAACAATACTACACTCTGCCCAGAAAACTCTTTTAAAAATTCAATTTTTGTATCCGGGAAAATTGGATCGGTCATCGCCATAATCATTGCTGCAATACTCAACAAAAACAATCGAATGATTAAAGCCATAGACAAACCAACATTTCTAGCGACACGTTGTTTTTTAATAGGCAGTTTATCTGTAATTATAGATATAAAAATGATGTTATCGATTCCTAAAACAATTTCTAAAAGCGACAATATAAAAAGGTAAAAAAGACCTGTGGTTGTAAATAATATTGAAAAATCCATGTTCTATTAATTTTGATTTAATTTTTATTTAAGCTCTGCGAAATAATCTTGTAAAAGTAAATGATTTATATCTGATGGGGTAAAGATTTCCATTAAAATCGGTCGACCATTTTCGTTTATTTGATAGAATTCTTCCATTTGTTCTTCAATATCTTCAATTGAATTCGCTTTCATATATTCAATCCCAAATGCTTTACAAATGTATTCTGCTGAATAATTATGTTCTGCAACAAAATAATGATCTAATTGATTCGATGAAGCCGGACCTGGAATAATTTTAAAAATTCCTCCTCCTGAATTATTTATCATGATGATTCGAAGGTTGGAAGTTAAATGTTGATTCCAAAAAGCATTGCTATCATAGAAAAATGAAACGTCTCCTGTGATTAATACATTTAATTCATCTTTTGTAACATACGCCGCACCACAAGCAGTACTCGAACTTCCATCAATCCCACTTGTTCCTCGATTTGTCCAATAACGAATACTTGGAATTGGATCGAATAATTGACAGTATCTAACAACTGAACTATTCGCCATGTGTAAATGTGACATTTCTGGCAAATAATCCAAAACAACTTCAAATACTTTCAAATCCGAATAAACTAAATCTGAATAAAATTCAGGTAATTTAGCTTGAACCAAGTAGTCTTTTTGTTTCCATTTTGAACCAAACATAGAAACATTTTTATCATTGTTCAATTGATTCAAGGTCCACATAAAAATATGCGGTTCACACTCGTATGTATGCGTCAAACTTTGATATGTATCCATGTAAGGAAAATCAAATCCAATCTTGTAATGATGCTTTGGCTTGTATTTCCTTAAATACGCTTTGATTCTCTTTGAAACAACTGCACCACCAATCGTGATTAATAAATCCGGAGCAAAAGCTTCTAATTCTTCCTCTTTAATTGAATTTAATGTACGATCGATGCAATGAACAAAGTTTTGATCAACTAAGTTTGAAGAATTCTCCACTAATATCGCAACTGAAGTATCTTCAGAAAGCTGTTTCAATTGTTTCAACAATGCTTTATTCTCAGGCATTTGCCCACAAATAATCATTTTCTTTGGTGAATCTTCCCAAATATTAATGAGTTCTACACTGTCGTTTAATGAAATCTGAAAATCTGAATTAACTGTTTTAATCTTTTTCCTTTTCTGGTTTTGAATTTCTTCTGCATCATACAAAGGCTCTCTAAAACTCATATTTAAATGAATTGGGCCTTTCCAATTTCCATTACCAATATTGAAAGCAGTAGAAATTTCTCGTTCTAAATACCAAACATCATCTTCTGTATTTACTACCTCTGAAAATGTCTTTGAATAACGAATATGATTTTGAAATACATTGTCTTGCACAATCGTTTGCCCATCGCCTTGATTCACCCATTCAGATGGACGATCTGCAGTTATCGCAACCAAAGGAATGCATTGATAATATGCTTCCGCAATGGCTGGGTAATAATTTAAAACTGCTGATCCTGAAGTACAAACAATTCCTACTGGTTCATTTAATTGTTGTGCCATTCCCATAGCAAAAAAAGCAGCACTTCTTTCATCATGAATGACAACGCATTTTGTATCAGGATGTTCGTCAAAAGCAATGATAAAAGGTGCATTTCGAGAACCTGGAGAAAAAACTAAATTTTTCATTCCATGTGAAATACATTGTTCCACTAAAATTTGAACTCCTTTTTTATTGCTCGATTTCATTATTTACAAATTTATTGAAATAATTGACAATGGAAGTTGAAATATGGTTAAAAATACGTTGAATTCGATATATTTTTAAAGCATATAAGACATATAAGGTCATAAAAGGAATACATATATAATTTCAATATTTGTTGAAATGCGATTAGGTATTGTTTAGATTTTGAACTTATTACAATATAACGAAGAAGTCTGTTTCGTTTTTGCATTATAGTTCTATATTAATGAGATTATTAAATACTAACTCTCAAAAATTTCAATCATTTTATCCATCCACATTAACCAATGTAAATCGTCATCGGTATATTCATGAAATTGTTTTTTACAAATTATTTCGAAAATCATTTTT
>JAJTEO010000049.1 GCA_021300395.1 Fluviicola sp.
ATTCCTTCTTTTTTGAAATAAGTTGATTGGTATCAACAGAATCTGAAATTCCTTGCCATGGTTCAATACATACGAAATCACCATTTGGTTTAGCCCAAATACCTAAATAAGGAAAATCTGTAAATTCTACTTGGATGTAATTTGAGCTTTTACGGGATTTTAAATTTATGGTATTAGAAACAGGATTTTTAAAAATCAATGCATCTTTTTGAAATAAATCGTGAGATAAATTAATGGTATTTTGATTGATTAAGAAAGGAGTTGAATTTGTATCAATTAATCCGTTTTCAAAAACATCCCATTTCGATAAATTTTCGTCCTTTTCAAATTCTAAATAATAATCATCATAATTTTCATTTTCATTAAACGGACATTTAAAAGCTGGATGTCCACCCAAAGAAAAATAAATTGGATTTACTTGATCGTGATTGATTACTTCATGTTTTACAATGATTTTATTTTCAACTAATTTATATTGAAGAATAAATTCAAATTTGAAAGGGAAATCAATCAATGATTTTTCGTCATATTTTAAACGAAATTCAACCGTTCGATCGTTTAGTTGATTGACAATTAAATTCTCGTTATTTCGAATAAACCCATGTTTAGTAACACTATATGATTTATTCGTGTATATGAAGTGATTGTCTTTTAAGCAGCCAATGATCGGGAATAATACGGGGGCAGTACTTCCCCATATTGTAGAATCACCATTCCACATATATTCAATTCCACTTTTTTTAGATTGAATACTACAAATTTCCGCTCCCTTTTTTTGAATTTGAACGGTTAAATAATCATTAGTGATGGTGAATATTTCCATTTCCTTTTGGATAAAGCATTTTATAAACAGTACTAAAAGTGACGAAGTGGTAACTAACATTCGCTCTTAAAAATACTTTTTTAGCCCATAACAGATTTTCTGGAGTTTTAATTAAAGCACTGTAAAGAGGAGCTATGTATTTTCTTCGTCCTACCTTGTATAAGAAACGTTTCATTTGTGGTCTAATTCCTTTATAACCACTCTCAATTCCAAGAATATACCATTCAGTCATGATTTCAGAATTGCCCCAACCTTTGAAGTTTAATTTATCATCTAATTTCTTCAATTGAGCAGGATCCATTTTCTTAGGTAAACGACGAATAAATGTTAACCATTCTTGGGTGTTAAATTTATCTCGCGTGATTTTATCTTTCTTTCTTTTTGTTTTGAAAATGTCCTCTCCATTTGCAAAACGATCAGCTAATTTATTGACAACATCAAATCGTTTAGAGCTTAACTTGATACAGTTGTCTGGAATACCTTCTTCGTAAATCCATTCTTTTGTATTGAATTCGATTTTATTAGGATTTAATAATTCAGCATTTAAATAATTTATAAAATCTTCAGTTGTAATGGTTTTAAATGAGAATTTCTTAAAATAGCTTTTTAGAAATTTGTCAAACAATTCTCTTCCAACTTTTTGTTCTAATGTTTTTAAGAAAAATGCACCTTTAACATAGGCGATCGAAGTCATTCCATCATCAGGATTACGACTTTCAAGTTTTAATTTCAATTGTGTGTCTTCCGGGTGATCGCTATGGCTGATGTCATTCATTTCACTTTCTAACTCTTGGAATTCGATAATAGCTAACATATCAGCTACTTCTTTACCATAAAGTTCTTCCATGATTCTATTTTCAAAATATACCGTGAATCCTTCGTTTAGCCAAAAGTCTTCCCATGCTGCGTTAGTCACAAGGTTTCCTGACCAAGAATGAGCTAATTCATGTGCAATTACTGAAACAAGGCTTCTATCTCCAGCCAAAAGCGTTGGGTTAGCAAAGGTTAATTTTGGGTTTTCCATTCCCCCAAAAGGGAAGGAATACGGTAATAAAAGAACGTCATATTTTCCCCATTGGTATTTCCCGTAGATATTTTCCGCTGCTTCAATCATTTTTGGCATATCGACAAATTCATATCGACATTTTTCGGTTAATTCTGGTTCAGAATAAACACCACAATCTTTTCCAAGTTTAATATATCTTAAATTCCCTACGGCTATTGCTATCAAATAAGAAGGAATCGGTTTTTTCATTTCAAAATGATACTTTCCTTCAGGATTCAAATTGGTTGGATTTTCAGCACTCATTAAGGCTAAAAGATCTTTCGGAACTTTTACATCTGCAGAATATGTAATACGATTTGAAGGCGCATCTTGAATTGGAATCCATGAACGAGTCAAAATTGCTTCCCCTTGCGAATACATGAAAGGAAACTTTCTACCCGCCGTTAATTTAGGATCTAACCAATCTAATGCTTCGGTTTCTTCAGTAGTTTTATAATAAATGTTGATGAATTTTGTGTCTTTTTTAATTTTTACAAATAAAGGTTGACCTAATAATTCATCGTTTTTTCCGATAATGAAATCTGTTTCATGCTCATCGCCACGACCAATTGTCACTTTTTGTATTTCTAACGCTTTAATGTCAAAAATAGCAGTATCACTTCCATGATTATCCATTTCATGTCGTGCAACACCGTATAACGTTTTGTTTTTAAAATTGACATCTAATTCTAAGGACAAATGTTTCGTATGTATTTTATCAACATTCGAAAAACTATGAGTTGAAATTTTAGATGACGAATCAATATGAATAGCTTTCTTATGTTCTTCAGAACTGCTAGAATCACAGCTGAAAACTAAAATTGAAGCTATTAGTATATATATATAGTTTAATTTAATTCGCATCTAAATAATTTTGTTGAATGTTAAAGATAATTGATTTTTAGAATTAATCGTTTTCTTTATTCGTTAAATATCGAATTACTTCTGCAGCACCAATCAATCCGAAAAGACCAGGCATATAACTTACTGTACCGTAAAAAGACTTTTTAAAATTACTTCCATCAGTTAATTTCAATGAAGATCTTATCTGTAATTCAGAAGAGAAAACGGCTCTAATTTTTTCATAATGAACATTTTCCCTTTTTAATCTTTTCTTTAAGTGACTTGCTAACTTGCAGTTATGCGTCTTTTTTAATGTTGTCACTTGCACACGTGAAGGATCCATTTTTCCACCAGCACCTAAGTGAGTTATGATTTTGTATCTGTTTTTAACACAAACTTTTAACCATTCTAATTTTGGAGTAACAGAATCGATACAATCCATTACATAATCTGGTTTAAATTCATTTAAAAGTGCTTCAACTCTTTCTGGTAAAACAAATTCTTGAACGATGTTTAAGTTAATATCTGGATTAATATCCTTAATTCGTTCACCTAAAACAACCGCTTTATTTCTTCCAATCGTTGAATCTAAAGCTGTTAATTGGCGATTTTTATTGGTAATATCAAAACTGTCTCCATCAATTATGGTCATAGTTCCAACTCCTGCTCTTGCAATAAATTCACCCGCAAATGAACCAATTCCGCCTAGTCCAACTATTAAGACGTGAGCGTTTTTTAATTTTTCCATTTTTTCAGCTGATACCAAAAGTTCAGTTCGTTCTAACCAATGTGCCATTTTGTAAAAGTTCTTTTAAAATTTTGTTCTATGATTTTTTCTAATTCCTGCAAAGATATTTTTTTTATTTCGGAAACTTTTTGATAAATCTCAAAAATGTCGATTTTCGAATCATCCGTTTCAAGAAAAAGGGATGAGTTAGGGATTTCAGTTATAATTTCTTGAAGTTTTATATTCGTTAAAATTGATGCTCCAATACTGATCATAACTCCATTATCCAAAACACTTTTCACTAAGTTGGATTTATTAAAGCCATGATAAATCCATGTTTGTTTCGGTTTTACTTCTTTTTTAATAATTTCCAATTCATTCCAAGCTTTTACGCAATGAAGAATTACAGGAAGATTCATTTCTTCAGAAATCTGTATTTGTTTCAGGAAAACACTTTTTTGAATTTCAAATTCAGGTCCTTTTAATTTATCGAGCCCAATTTCTCCGATTGCTAAGCATTTTTTATTAACAGCATCAATCGAAATTGAGGAAATCAATTTTTCATTTTCAGAGGCATTCCAAGGATGAATTCCAGACGAAAAATAATCATATTCATCTACGTTATCGTCTGATTTATTGAAGATAACGTTTGGATTCTTTGAAGAAAAATGAGAATGAATATTAAATAACATGTTTTAAAATTTGCTTTTAAAGCATTGAAAATTGTTTAAAACCTAATCTACATTGTAAAAAGGGTTAAATCTTTAAAAATAAAATTAATATTTTTAACCGTTCTTGAATAAGAAATGACGCTATTTCTTTTCTTATTCAATGATGCAAATTCTATTTTTTATTCATTTTAATTTGAGAATTAATAAATGCAATCATTAAATAAAAATTCATTTAACATTTTTGACGAACCGGTTTTAGGACATCCTCAAGGATTATTCATTCTGTTTTTCACTGAGATGTGGGAACGTTTCTCTTATTACGGGATGCGTGCCTTATTGGTCTTGTTTTTAATGAGTTCGATTGGTGAAGGTGGTTGGGACTGGACAAGTGCTCAAGCAATGTCATTGTATGGAACGTATACTTCAATGGTGTATTTAACTCCAATTCTAGGAGGTTATTTAGCGGATCGTTATTTGGGTTATCGAAATGCTGTATTGATTGGAGCGATTATTATGACATTAGGTCACGTTTCGATGGCTTTAGAGTTTCATCACATTTTCTTGTACATAGGTATTGGTTGTTTAATTGTCGGAAATGGTTTCTTTAAACCGAATATGACATCAATTATTTCAACAATGTACAAAGATGCACCTGAGAAAAAAGATGGAGCTTATACAATCTTTTACATGGGTGTTAATGCAGGATCATTCTTAGGGATTATGTTGTGTGGATATTTAGGAGAAACTTTAGGTTGGTCGTACGGTTTTGGTTTGGCTGGAATCTTTATGATTTTAGGAATGATTCAGTTTTATTTCTCTCAAAAAATATTTGGAAACATTGGTGAAAAACCAGTTAAAGTGTCTAATGAGAATCCGAAAGAGATAAAATTGGAATTTGAAGGGGATCGTTTAAATCCATTTACTCAAGTAGATAAAATAATTGTTTTTATCTGTGCATTAGCTGGTTTAATATGGGTAATCAATGATCCAATGAATACAATTGCAGGTTCGAATATTTTAAAATTTGGATCGTTTGATGCTTCTAACTATGTCATTTTAGGAGCTGTAATTTTATTCTTTTATTTACTGTTTTCAAGAATTATTAGATACCCAAAAATTACGAGAGATCGTATGGTTGCTATTGTAACTTTCGCATTATTCATGATTGTTTACAATGCATCGTTTGAACAAGCAGGTGGGTCGATGACTATTTTCGCGAAACAATTTACAGCAAGAAGTTTAGTTGGCTCTTATGCAACATTGTTTACAACAATTGATTTTATTATTACTGTTGTACCGATTTTAGTAATCACGTGGGTGTTATTCATGTTGTTTAAACGTATTTACAAGAAGTATGTCGTTTCAACAATTGTTTTGATTTTAAGTTTTTCATTTGTTTGGATCTTAATCGGTTGGAAGTTAAATAGAGATATTAATTCAAAATCGTTTAAAATTGAATATTCATCTTTCAGTGAAATGAAGTTGAATGAAGAGTCTGGGAAAAAAGAAGAAGTGAAAACATTGGTTTACATGGCTTCAAAAGATTTAACGTCTAAAAAATTAAATACAGAATCAACAGATATCAGTGTTGCTGAACAATTCAAAATCGGTTCAGAAGTCTATTTGTTAGATACAGATAAGAAAGGGAAATTGATGTACATTGAAAAAACACGTGCACAAAAAATTGAACCAGAACGATTAATCAAAGGAAAAGTAACTGAAATCAAAAAAGGAATAGAAGTAAAAGCTTCTTGGTTCGGGATTTTGAATTCATTGTTTATTATTATTCTAGCTCCTTTATTCTCTAAATGGTGGGAAAGTAAGTTTAATCCAGGTGCTTCTGTAAAATATGGTATTGGATTAATCTTTATCGGACTTGGATTCGGAGCTTTGGCATTAGGATCAATGGGAATTATTAAAGGGGCTACAAGTGCTTCTGTAAGTATGTTGTGGTTGGTAGCTGCTTATTTATTTCATACATTGGGAGAATTGTGTATATCACCTGTATCCTTGTCTTATGTAAGTAAGCTAGTGCCAGGAAGAATGATTGCATTGATGTTTGGTATTTGGTACATTGCATTAGCAATCGGAAACAAAATAGCAGGTAAAATGGGAGGTCAAATTGAAGCAATTCAAGAAAATCACTCGATCAGTTATTTCTTTCTAATTTTCACTATTATCCCAGCTTCTATTGGTGTTATTGCGATTTTAATATATCCAGCTCTGAAGAAAATTATGCACGGCGTTAAATAATTGTTAAAAAAAATAAACCTAGGTTTATATCATAAGTAACAATAAGTGAAATAATTTTTCTATTTTCACGCACTCTAAAATTTATAAAAAATGAGTTCAGAAAACAATATTGTTGATAGAATTGAAGCACAAGGAACGATTTTAGGACATCCAAAAGGATTGTTTTTATTGTTCTTTACTGAGATGTGGGAACGTTTCAGTTACTACGGAATGAGAGGTATTCTTATTTTGTATATGACAAAAATGTGGGCAGAAAATGGATTAAACATCGCTGAAGACAAAGCATCTTTAATCTATGGTTTCTTCACAGGATTTGTATATTTCACACCGATTATTGGTGGATGGTTAGCTGATAAGTACTTAGGTCAAAGAAAAGCAATTACAATTGGTGGTATTACAATGTTTGTAGGTCAATTGACTTTATTTGCAATGAATACACAAGTTGGTTTAGCGATTGGATTAGTCTTATTAATTATTGGAAATGGTTTCTTTAAACCAAATATTTCTACAATTGTAGGGAAATTGTATAGACCAAATGATAGTAGAAGAGATTCTGCTTTCTCTATTTTTTACATGGGAATTAACCTTGGGGCTTTAATTGCACCTTTGTTAATTGGTTTATTAGCTGAAAACTGGTTTGCAGTTAAAGGTATTGATGAGCATGGAAAAGCAATCGTTTTGAGTTATGGTTTTAAATACGGTTTCTTAGCTGCAGCTATCGGTATGGCAGTTGGACAAATATTCTTCAATTTATTAGCGAAGAAATATTTATTAGAAATTGGTGAAACACCTGTTAAAGAAACTAGATCAAAACAAGAAGTTTTAGATGCTAATAACAATGTTTCTGCTGAAGATAAAAAAATAGAAAAACAACGTATTACCGTTATTTTCATATTAACATTCTTTGTTATTTTCTTCTGGGCTGGTTTCGAACAAGCTGGTTCTTCAATGACACTTTATACAGATAAATTTATTGATCGTACTATTTTTGGATGGGAAATTCCAACAACATTCTTTCAATCTGTAAATCCAATTTTAATTGTTTTATTAGCGCCAATTTTTGTTTGGTTCTGGAGTTCTAAATTTGGAAGTAAATTATCTACGCCTATCAAAATGAGTATGGGGATGATTCTTTTAGGAATCGGATTCTTGTTTATGTTAATGGCTACTTACAGCGTGAAAGTTAATCCATCAGGAGATGTTACTCAAAAAGCAGCTTTAATTTGGTTGATTATGACATATTTCTTCCATACAATTGGTGAGTTATGTTTATCTCCAGTAGGTTTATCAATGATTACAAAATTAGCTCCAGTAAGATTAGCTTCTTTATTAATGGGAGTTTGGATGTTATCTACTTTCGTTGCAAACATCATCGGTGGATTTATCGCTGCTTATGTTGAGAAATTAGGTGCAGCAACTATCTTCAGTTCTATTGCAATTTTCGTTATTGTATTAGGTGTGTTGATGATTGCCGTTTCAAAAAGATTGTCTAAAATGATGCATGGTATCAATTAGAAAGATATAATTGTTATTTTTGAAAGCAGTGCCTTTGGTACTGCTTTTTTTATTTAAATGTTTTACAATGGAAAATAATTTAACTTTAGAAGACATTCAATCATTTAAAGGTAAATACCCTAAACAGCTGTGGTATTTGTTTTTCTCTGAAATGTGGGAGCGTTTTTGTTTCTATGGAATGAGAGGAATGTTAGTCATTTTTATGACGACACAACTTTTAATGAAAGAGGATGTTGCCAATTTACAATATGGAGCAACTCAAGCATTCGTATACGCCTTTACATTCATTGGTGGATTGTTTGCTGATAAAATCCTTGGTTTTCGTCGTTCGCTCTTTTGGGGTGGAATTTTAATGATAATTGGAAGTTGTATTTTAGCCTATGACCCTAAAAATCTATTTTTCTTCGGAATAAGTTTTACAATCATCGGAACAGGTTTCTTCAAACCGAATATATCGACAATGGTTGGTTCGTTGTATAAATCTGATGATACAAGAAGAGATGCAGGTTTTTCATTGTTTTATTCTGGGATTAACATCGGTGCTTTATTGGGAGGTTATGCTTGTATCGCAATTGCTCAAAGTTATTCTTGGAATTTAGCTTTTGGTTTAGCTGCAATTGTAATGTTAATCAGTTTGGTAACGTTTGTTTTTACTCAAAGATCTTTAGGTTCAATTGGTTTAAAACCTACAAGGATTTCTAAAGAAGGTGAAGAAAAGCCCCAAAAAAGTTGGGTAGAATATGCTGTTTATATTGGTTCTTTAGCTGTTATTCCATTAATCATGATGATGGTTTCTAAAACGGAATACACCGATTATTTTATGTTTACGATCGGACCATTAACGTTGATTTACATTTTTTATGAGATGTCCAAATGTACTAGAGAAGAGAGAAAGAAATTGTTTGCTGCTTTAGCATTTATCTTCTTTTCAATCGTTTTCTGGGCGTTTTTTGAACAGAGTGGAGGATCATTAGCTTTGTTTGCTGAAAACAATTTAGATCATAATTTAGCAGGAATGAAATTAAATCCAAATGGAGTGAACAATTCTGCTAATTCTCTTTTTGTTATCATTTTCGCTCCAATTTTAGGAATACTTTGGATTTATATGTCTAAACGCAAAATAGAACCTAATACAATTGTAAAATTTGGTCTTGGATTTTTGTTTTTAGGTTTAGCTTTTTACACGTTCTATTCTACTCGTTTTTTCGCTGATGGAAATGGGATTACGTCATTAAATATGTTTACGTTAGCTTATTTCATTATCACATTTGGAGAATTGTGTTTGTCTCCGATTGGTTTATCAATTATGACGAAACTTTCTACGAAATCTCTACAAGGTGTAATGATGGGAATGTGGTTTTTAGCTTCTGCTTATGGGCAATATGTAGCTGGAATTTTAGGTGCAGAAATGGCAACAGAAAATGCAACTAAACAAGAACGATTAGTAGCGTATACGAATGGTTATTTAGATTTAGCAATATATGCAGCAATAGCAGGTGTTATTGTGATTGCAATCTCACCATTATTGAAAAAATTAATGGGAGGGGTTAAATAGCAACTTTAAAATATTTAAAAAAATGAGGGTGTCCGAAATGGACGCCCTTTGTTTTAGATGAACCATTTAAGGGATTATTAGAACATATAAGTTTTCAAAAAGTTAATTAAAAACCTATAATTCAGCCTGATGAAAATAAGCTTATATTACCTTAAATTTCTTATAACTTGTCCCGTATTTTAATCGGGATGGTTTAAATTTAAACTGTAATAAATCTTTTTGAACAGCTCTTTTTCGTTTTAGAATTATTTTTTAATTATCTCCTCACAAATCCTGATTCGATTTTCAAGATCTCCTTCGATAATTGTATAAGGATAATTTCGTTTTTTAATCTCTTTCAAATAAATTTCAAACAATTCATTTCTTGCTTCAGGATGTTCTCTAAGCGGATCTTCTTCCCATGGAATGTCTGGTCGACAAAGGAAGTAATGATCAAAATTTTGAAGTTCTAAAGCTTCGAGAATATAAGTGCTAATTCTACCAAATTTATATTCAGACCAAACTTTAAAAACTAACATATCTGTGTCACAGAATACAATTTCAGTATCTTTTTGAAGATTCCAACTTTCAACTTGTGCTTGTGCCATGGTATCAAGATCTGATTCAGAATATATACCATTTGTATTGGTTAAAAATTCTCTTGCAAATTCAGGTACATGAATACCATTAAATTGATTGGCTAATTCAATTGACAATGTCGTTTTTCCAGAAGATTCCGGTCCAGTAATCGCAAACTTTTTCATCTAAGTTGCTGATTAAAAAGTGAACGCCATTTGAAATAACCTAAAATAGCTATGATGGTGTATATGAAAAATAGGAGTGAGCTCATATATAAATGTCTAGAAGCAAAAAGGTATATACAAACGGCATCAATGATAATCCAATAAATCCAGTTTTCAAGTACTTTTTTAGTAACCATGTAAGTCGCTGCTAAACTAAAAATAGTAGAAAAAGCATCGGTATAAGGATTTGCTTGTTTGGTGTAATTGTCAAATAAATATCCAGTTATCAAAACTAAAGTTGAACTAATCACAATGTTGATGAGGTGTTTTTTAAATTCCCATTTGATGATCAATTGTTCATCAGTAGTCGTTTGTTTTTTCCATTGAAGCCAACCGTAAATTGCCATCGCAACATAGAAAAACTGAAGACCTGTTTCGAGATAAAGTTGACTGATAAAACATAGATAAACGTAAATGCATGAGCTTACTAAAGCAAAATACCAAGCAGCTATGTGTTTGAAAGAAATAAAAATAACATATAAAACACCTGAAAGAACACCAAGCCATTCCCATAAGGTTGTTGCGTAAATAGCAATTTGAATATTATTTAAAACTTCATTCATTAACTTCTATCCTCCAATTAATTCAGATAAACTGTTCAACAAACGTTCTTTGATGATACCCATGATTCGCTTATTGGCATCATTTGAAATTGCGGCATATTGAGCAAATTCTTCTGGTGTAAAATGTCCAGTGATCATTCCTTTAATTTCACTTTTAAACGCAATATCTTTGGCTAAACTATTTTCAATGAAAACTCTTCTTTTCGCATTTGAAATTTCATGAAATAACCCTTTTTTATTTTTGATGTATTCTTTGAAAAGAAGAATTAATAAGTCATGCTGCATTTTGATAATAGGGCGTAAGACTTCATTTTGAAATACTTCTTCGATAGAAGTGCTTTCGGAAACTTTAGCTTTCGCAATAATCGGTCTTATGCTTATTTTATCAGACATTGTTTTTTGTTTTATGTAAAAGTAGTTTATTTTACGAAATTAATTTTTTAAAATATAATCTTATAAATTTTTAACGTTCGCTTTCAATTGAATTGGCGTAAATTCTATTAACTTGCAAAAAAAATAGTAAATCAGTTGAAGAAAAAACGAAAATTGAATCTCTTTAAAGAGTTTGTCGAATCCGAGAAAACAGGTGGAGTTCTTTTGCTGTTCGCTACAATTCTTTCGTTGTTATTGACAAATGTATTTATTGGAGAAGACTTTCCTAAACTATGGAATATCTCTATCGGTCATTTTTCTATTCAACATATTGTAAATGATGGATTAATGACCATTTTCTTTTTGTTGGTTGGACTTGAATTGGAACGGGAAATTTACGTCGGTGAATTATCGAATATTCGAAAAGCACTTTTACCAATAATTGCTGCAATAGGAGGAATGATCTTTCCTGCTTTAATACATTATGTGTTTAACGCTGGAACAATTACTCAATCTGGAGCAGGAATTCCAACAGCAACGGATATTGCTTTTTCATTGGCTGTATTATCGATTTTTAGTAAAAAAGTTCCTAATTCTTTAAAGATCTTTTTAACAGCATTAGCAATTGCGGATGATTTAGGGGCTGTATTTGTGATAGGAATATTTTATACGAAAACAATCTTTTGGGGGAATTTAGCGATTGCGATGTCCATTTTTTTCCTTCTGTTATTGTTTAATAAATTTAAGGTTAAATCACTTTCTCTTTATTTATTATTCGGATTGATAATGTGGTTTTTTATGTTGAACTCTGGAATTCACGCTGCATTGGTAAATACGAGTATTTTCATTGGAAATGATTGGGCTAATAATTTATTCTCAGCCAATAGTCTAGGGGTGTTTTTTGGTTTAGTATTGGGAAAACCAATTGGTATTTTATTCGTTACTTTTTTAGCGATTACTTTCAAAGTAGCAAAGTTTCCTTCAGATATTCGATGGATTCATATTATTGGAGCTAGTTTATTAGCCGGTATCGGTTTTACCATGTCAATATTCGTTTCAGGATTAGCTTTTGAAGATGCAACAACAATCCAGTTTTCTCAAATATCAGTATTGATCGCTTCTACGGTAGCTGCTTTACTTGGAATGCTTTGGTTTTACTTTTTTGTGAAAGAAATTTCAATCAAAAAAAAGAGGTAATTTTTTATTATTATATATTTATCTGTTTTTTGTAGGGGTGATTAATTGGCCTAAAGAAAATTATCTTACCTTTTTTAAGGTTATTTTAAGATAAAAATCAATCGGTTAAAGAGAGTTTCTAAGTAAATTAGCAAAAAATCAGAATCTAAATATAAAATGAATATTTTAATCATTGAAGACGAAGTTAATTTGGCTAATTCACTCAAACTTGGACTTGAAGAAAATGGTTATGACGTTGATTTGGCTTTTAATGGAAATGATGGATTAACAAAAGCATTATCTCAAAAATATCAAGTAATTATTTCAGATATTAAATTACCTGATATTACTGGTTTAGAGTTTTGTACTTTGTATAGACAATATAACTCTGAAACACCTATTCTTTTCCTAACAGCATTAGGAACAACAGAAGATAAATTGAGAGGTTTTGATGTCGGAGCAGATGATTATTTAATCAAGCCTTTTTCATTTGATGAATTACTTGCAAGAATTAAGGTAATGTCAAAAAGATATAATGTACAGAGCAATATTCCTACCTTACTCCAAGCAGATGATTTAATTTTAAATATGGATTCTAAAACGGCAGAACGAAATGGAATCCAAATTAATTTAACAGCCAAGGAATTTGATTTAATAGTATACTTAATTCAGAACAAAAATAAAATTATTTCAAAAAAGGAAATTGCCGAAAAGGTTTGGGGAATCAATTTTGAAACAGGTACAAACTCAATTGAAGTGTATGTGAATTTTACTAGAAATAAAATAGATAAAGATTTTGAAACAAAATTAATTCAAACAATACATGGAAGAGGTTACATGATTAAAGATAAATAGAATGCAAATTAGAACTAGAATTACGCTATATTTTATTGCCCTTACAGCATCTTTATTATTGTTTTCATTCTTCTTAATTTATTCAATTTCTAAGAAAGAACGGAAAAGTGAATTTGTGGAACAATTAAAAAATAAATCTATTACAACAGCTGATTTATTACTCAAAATTTCAGATGTTGATTCACTTCTTTTAAAGGTTATTGATAAAAATAAAAAAGATGTTTATGACTTTGAAAATATCTCTATTTATGATGAAAATAAAAATGAAATCTATACGAATAACGACAAGATTCATTTTGAGACGATTTTTAAAAACATAAATACTGTTTTTTTACAAATTAAATTAAATAATGAAATTAATACGGAATTAAAATCCACGATAATTGTTGGTCAAAATTATAGATTTAAAGGCAACAATTATTTTTTACTTGCTAGTGCGAGAGATACTACAGGCATTAAAAATCTAAAACAATTAAAAGGAAATCTGGTCTATATATTTATATGTATTTTATCTTTTATTGGAATTATTGGTTGGATATTCTCCAGACAAATTTTGAAACCAATTAATACTGTGATTGATCAAGTAAATTATTTAAAATTAAAAAAGTTAAATACTCGTTTAACTGTTAAAAATCAAAACGATGAAATAGCAAAATTAACAGATGCATTCAATAAAATGTTAGACAGAGTTGAAAAAACAATTAAACTACAAAATAGTTTTATCTCTAATGCTTCGCATGAAATAATAAATCCTTTGGCTTCTATAACATCTCAAATTGAAATTGCATTATTATCAGATAGAAGTACAGATAACTATAAAAAAACTCTTAGATTGGTATTACAAGATATTAATAGATTAAATCAAATTTCTGAACAACTAATAAAGCTTTCAAAATATTCTGATAGTCAAGAAAAAATAGGTTTTAATAATTTAAGGATAGATGAATTATTATGGGAAACTAAAAATAGTTATTTAATTAAAAATCCTGATGCAAAAATTCAATTATCGATTGGAAATATACCAGATAATGAGCAGTCCTTGGTTTTTAAAGTAAATGATGTTTTATTAAAAACTTGCTTTAATAATTTATTGGATAATGCAATTAAGTTCTCAACTGATAAAGGAGTGAAATTAAATCTATTCGTAAATGATGATTTTGAAATAGTTATTTCTTTTGAAAATAATGGTGCGGGTATTGATGAAAATGAATTTGAAAATTTATTCACCCCTTTTTTTAGAAGTAGTAATTCTAAAAATATTAACGGTTATGGTATTGGATTAGCCATTGTTAAAAGTATTTTAGATTTACATCAATTTGAAATAACTGTAGAATCTATACCAAATAATAAAACAGTTTTTACTATTTATTTTAAACAATCTTCATTTTAAGTAAAGTTCTATTTTAAGTTTTTTTTAAGGAAATTTATTCTATTTGAGAATTCATAACTAGTTTCTTTGTATTTTAATAATTTTAATAGGAATACTTCAAGTTTTAAAATGTCGTCTGAAGAAAAAAACAGGATAAATAGTAATAAATATATAGGTCTTAAAATAATCCTATTCATGCTTTCTTTTGTTATTTTTCTGCTTTTCTTTTTAGATGATTTCTTAACTTTTATAAGATCTATTTTTTAGCAAATAAATTGTATGAAATCAGATAAATTAATCGAAAGACTTATAGGTATCTTTTTCGTCATTTTTATGTTGGTAGGCTTATTTCTTCTATTAGCATTGTTTGCGGAGAACATATAAATGAATTTTTCAATTATTGAATAATTAAACTAAAAATGGCGAAAAGAAAAAGCATCAATTTATTTAAAGAATTTTTTGAATCAGAAAAAATTGGTGGTATTTTATTATTAATCGCCACTATTATTTCATTATTATTAACGAATGTTATTATTGGAAAAGACTTTCCAAATTTATGGCATCTATCTATTGGGCATTTTACAATTCAACATATTGTAAATGATGGTTTAATGACTATTTTCTTTTTATTAGTTGGTCTTGAATTAGAGCGAGAAATCTATGTTGGGGAATTATCTAATATTAAAAAAGCATTACTACCAATAATTGC
>JAJTEO010000050.1 GCA_021300395.1 Fluviicola sp.
TACAAATTCAAAGTTCTTAATTGGTTGCCATTCAATTCCAATTTCTAAATCATTGACATGATAACTTCTAGCATCCAATTCATGCTTTTTACCACCTTTATAGTATTGGTATTTTACAAATGGCATTATTTTTTGTCTTTTAAAAGATATATTCCCCATGATTTGGGCATAGCCACCTTCTAAATCTTTTTGTTCTATTGTATTGTTTAATGGATTGTATTGAGGTCCGGTTCCAACATTGTATTCAGCTTGAAAACCAATTGGTTTAGGGTATAAGATTATGCTAGCAGCTGCTCTTTGATCTTTATATTCATTATTTTTATTTGTGGTAGGTTTAATTGTTTTACCTTCTGTTTTTGAAATTGAACTTACAACATATTTTCCTGCGTAACCTTGAACACCAAGTTCTAAAACTTGTGTTTTACCAATAATAAATGGGTATGTAAGTCGAGACACCAAATGAGGGTCGTTATTTTCTTCTGGTTTATTTGCCGTTTGACCATTATAAGCTCCGAAAGCAAATACTCCGTAATCACCACTACCTTTTAGTCCAGACGAGACTAAATCTGAAAATAGTTTTCTTGTTTTGGAAGGAGCCCAATAAAAGAACACTCCTAAATCTCTCTCATTTGAAACAGCACTGTTCAATGCATCATTTCTATCTAATGCCAATCTGTTTTGACTTGACTGCATATTTTCAAATCCAAATGGCACTTTACTTTGGCCGAAACGTAATCTAAACTCTTTTTTATTATCCAATGATAAATCAAAATAGGCATCTCTTACTTGAGCAAAATGTAAACCTGTTGCAGAAGCTGAAGAAGCAAAATCTGGTTGAAAATAAACATATACCCTTTCATGTACATCTCCATATATAATTAAACGAGTTCTTCTCAAGAAAAACCCACCATTCTCACCCCATGATTTATCACACTGTTCACAACCCAAATCAGGATTAGTTTCTAATAGTCTATTATATCTAATTTGAGCATAACCTCTTAATGAAAGAGCTTCATACCATTTAGTCTTTGGTTTTTTTGGATCTGTCCAAAAGTCTGAATGAGAATCTAAAACATTACGCTCTTCAACCTTTTTTAAAGTACTATCGATTTTAACTGAACCGTTTGTTTCTTGTCCAAATGTTGAAGTTGAAATTAAACTACCTATTGTTAATACAATCAATCCTAAAAAATATTTGTTTTTCATTTTGAAATTTTATTTATACTCTATTTATATTTTGCCACAAAGGTTTCTAAATTTAATTTATAATTAATATTTGGAATATATAGAATTAATATAATCGTAACATTGTTAACTATACTTTTCAAATTAACCATTTATAAATCAATGTTTTGATTAATTAATTCAATATTAACAGAATGTTAAGTTTTCCCAATGTTAACTTAACGTTATCATTTTATCAGATAATTAAATACTTAGTTTTTTCATTATATATTTGATCTTTAAAAATTAATATTATGGCATCAGGTATTTTAAAATTTTTTTTACCAAAAGACAAAGTGTTTTTTACATTATTCGAAAACGCAAGTGCAAACTTAGAATCTTTAGCAGGAAAATTGGTTCAAGTAGTAAATGAAGCAGATCATAACAAGAGAGCTGCAATTGTTAAAGAAATGGAAGATTTAGAACATCAGAATGATGTTTTAACACATACAATCTTTGTTGAATTAGGGAAAAACTTTATTACTCCTTTTGACAGAGAAGATATCCACAGTTTGGCATCTGCTTTGGATGATATTGCTGATTATATTTATGCTGTTGGTAAAAAATCTATTGCTTATAAAATTGATCCAACTACAGATTCAGGTATTCAAAAAATGGCTGATGCGATTAAAGAATCTGTATTATCTGTAAATAGTGCAGTGATTGAATTACGTAACTTAAAAAACATTCAAAAAGTTGTTGATTGTATCATTAAAATCAATGGTATTGAAAATCAAGTAGATGATATTTTTGAATTATCAATCGAAAAATTATTTGAACACGAAAATGATATTAAAGTGTTGATTAAGAAGAGAGAAGTATATCAATTAATGGAAGAAGTTACAGACAAATGCGAAGATGCAGGTAATGTAATGGAGTCTATCGTAGTTAAATACGCTTAATATTTCTTTAATTTTAAATAAACAGATTTAGTATGTTTACGTTATTAATCATTGTTATTGCCATAGCCTTGTTATTTGACTTGGTTAATGGATTTCATGATGCTGCGAATTCCATTGCAACAGTTGTTTCTACGAAAGTTTTAACACCTTTTCAAGCAGTATTATGGGCAGCGGCTTTCAATGTGATTGCATTCTGGGTTTTCGATATGAGTGTCGGTAATACAGTTGCAAAAACAGTTGATAGTGGTGCAATTGACCTTTGGGTTATTTTAGCAGGTTTGTTGGCAGCAACAGCTTGGAATTTATTTACTTGGTGGTTAGGAATTCCTTCTTCATCTTCACACACTCTAATTGGAGGTTTTGCAGGTGCAGCTATAGCTCATGCAGGTTTTGATGTTGTAAATTTAGGTGAAATTTTACCAGTAATCGCATTTATTTTCTTAGCTCCTTTAATTGGTGGTGTCATTGCATTTATTATTGCAATGGTAACCGTAAGTAGGAGGTTTTTCTTAAAATTCATTCTAATCTTAGGTGGTACATATGGTTTGTATGTATTGATGGATTATATGATTGAATATATGGATATGAAACCAATTATGATGTATATCGTTATGATTATGATGGGGATTTTTATCTTAGCTTATATATATTACATGTTAGTTCACGGTAAGAAGCAAACAGCTTTGAAAGAATCAAACATGTATAAAAAACTTCAGCTACTTTCATCTGCAGCTTTTTCATTAGGACATGGTGGTGCAGATTCTCAAAAAGTGATGGGTATTATATGTGCAGCTTTAATGGTCTACGGAAATATGGGAAGAGATGGTAAAATTTCTGAACCTATTAATGATAATTTCAAGATTTCTGAGTTAATGCAAATCGAATACAAAAACGAAGAAGGTAAAAAAGAAAAATTTAAACCTGAAATCGGTGTAATCGATAGTGTTACTTTTTATGTGAATGGTGATAACATAGTTGATGCAAAAACTCAAGACGTAATTTTTGAAGAAGAAAAATTAAATAATTCGTATGTATCAGCATCATTGTTCTCAGATTTTTCAAAAGCTGATGAAGCATTAGAAAAATTACATGTTTATACGAAAGGTGATGATATTTATGATGCATCAAACAATGAATTGATTTTTCATAAAAAAGAAATTTCAAAAGAATATTCAAAAGCTGGTATTTTCAATGATTATACTGAAAATGGAGAATTAAAAGAAGGTTACAAAATAAAAACAAAAGTTAATTCAGATACGATGCCGTTTTGGATTGCTTTTGGTTGTTATTTAATGATTGGTATTGGAACTTTATTTGGTGGATGGAAAATTGTGAAAACAATGGGGTCTAAAATCACGAAAGTAACTCCTTTGGAAGGTGTTTGCGCAGAAACTGCAGGTGCTTTGACTTTGTTCACAGTTTCTCAAATGGGTATTCCAGTTTCAACAACACATACTATTACAGGTTCGATTATTGGTGTTGGAGCAACTAAAAGATTAAGTGCTGTTAGATGGGGTGTAACAATAAACTTGCTATGGGCTTGGATACTGACAATTCCTGTTAGTGCATTGTTTGCAGCTATATTCTACTACATTATTTGTCTTTTCAAGTAATTAAATAAAATTGAAATATGAATGCCTTCTTCCGAAATTCGGTCGAAGGCATTTTTTTTAACACATTCTATACATTTTACCTGGTAAGGATTTTACAATTCCACTTAACTCTAAATTGAACATTAACACATTTGTTTTAGAGATTGGTAAATTTGATTTCATTGAAATCACATCAATATTTAATTCACTTTCTGTTTTAAATAAATTGATTATTGATAGTTCTTCTGTTGTTAAATCAATGAAAAGTTGAGTTTGAACCGTCTTTTTAGTCGCTTCCTCCCAATGCATTAATTTCAAAAAATCAGTACTATTGGTGATTAAATGTGCTTTTTGCTTCGCTATTAAAGCGTTACACCCTTTTGAATAAATCTGACCAACATTTCCTGGATATGCAAAAACATCTCGACTGTAATCATTAGCTAATTCAGCTGTAATTAATGAACCTCCAGAATCTTTACTTTCCACAACAATTGTTGCATCAGACATTCCAGCTACAATTCTATTTCTCATCGGAAAGTTTTCTCTATCAGGATTGGTTCCAGGCAAAAACTCAGTTAACAAACCTCCATTTAACATCATTTTATTAGCAGTTCCTTTATGAATACTTGGATAAATTCTATCTAAACCATGACCAAGAACTCCAATTGTTGGAATATGGTGCTTAACACATAATTGATGAACGCAAATATCTATTCCATAAGCCATCCCACTGATAACAACGATATCTTTCCCAACAAATCCATTGATTAACTCTTCACAAATACTTTTACCATATTCGGACGCATTTCTAGTGCCAACAACTGAGACTAGTTTTGATGCGTTGAAATCCATATTTCCTTTACTAAATAATAGTAATGGAGCATCTGCGCATTGCTTCAATCTTCTTGGATAATTTTTTTCCGTATAAAAATGGGTTTGAATACCATTTTTAGTAAAATAGTCTTGATATGAAATTGATTTGGCTAGAGCATCCTTTCGATCCATTTGTTTTAGTAAATTTATTCCCATCCCCGTCAAACCGGAAATTTTAGAATATGAATCGTTAAATATTGATTCAATTGAATCTAATTTTGAAAGTAATAATTTAGCTTTTTTAGGTCCAATTCCTTTTAATAAGGTTAATGCGATTTGATAGTTATTCACTGATATTTTAATTTAAATAATTGTTAGTTATCTTGAATTTAATGAAAATTATTCGATTTAAAAACAAATTAGGAGGCAATAAATCTATAAAAAGTATCTTTTTAATAGAATTTGATATCTACAATTTCAGCTATTTCAAATGAACAAACTTTAATTATGTATTTTTGACAGATCTATTTGATGAAAATTTTATAAAATGAAAGTATTAGGAATAATTCCCGCTAGATATGGATCTTCACGTTTTCCAGGAAAACCATTAATCGATTTAAATGGTAAAACGATGATTCAACGTGTTTATGAAGGTGCGTTAAAATCTAACAAAATTCATAAAGTAATTGTCGCTACAGATGACCAACGAATTGTAGACGAAGTTCAAAAATTTGGTGGAGAAGTAATGATGACATCCTTAGATCATTCTACGGGAACTGATCGTTGTGGTGAAATTGCTAAAAAACATCCTGAATACGAAGTAATTATAAACATTCAAGGCGATGAGCCGCTTGTTGATTTTCGTCAATTAGATGCACTTGTAGAAGCTTTCAATAATGAATCTGTAAGCATTGCAACTTTAGGAATTAAAGATGTTTCTTTAGACGATATTCAAAATACGAATAGAATAAAAATTGTTGTAAATCATGAAAATAAAGCGCTTTATTTCTCAAGAAGTGCTGTTCCAAATTTCGCAAATGCAAAAGGTAATCCTTTAGAAATTTATCCTTTTTTGAGACATATTGGATTGTATGCATTCAGAACAAAAACATTGCTTGAAATTATCAACTTAACTCCAACTAAACTAGAAATAATTGAGTCATTAGAACAATTGAGATGGCTGTATTATGGGTATACAATTCAAGTGATTGAAACAACAATTGAAACCCCGAATATTGACGTTCCTGAAGATATTGAAAAAGTTTTAAGATTTCTGTAACTCTATTCGCTTTAAACACGTATTAAACATGAGATATTGTTGAATATTTTCATAACTTTGTGATATGATTTCAGTTGAAGAATTAATTGGTGATTTATTGTTGCGCAACAATTGCGTAATTGTTCCTGCTTTTGGTGGGTTTGTTGCTAATCAATCAGCTGCAATTATTGATTACAGAAATGGAATCATGACTCCTCCTCGTAAGTCTGTTTTGTTTAATCGCCAATTGATAAATAATGATGGATTACTGATTAAAGAGTTAAGTCTTGTAAATAATCTTGAATATTCTATTGCTGATAATGCAATCAAAACAATTGTTGAAAACTGGAATGAGCAATTAGCTTCAGGAGAACGAATCGTTTTAGATCGTGTTGGATATATCTTTTTAGATGCTGAAAAAAATATTTGCTTCGAACAAGATCGTTTTTTCAACTTACTACTTGAATCTTATGGTTTAGGTAAAGTTCATTTTATAGCTGAAGAAGATGTAAAACTAGCTCAACACATTCAGCAAGAAAATCCAATTTTAGCAGTAGAAGAAAAACCATTATTTACTTTGGAATCTTCTGACATTGATGTTGTCATTAATAATGAAGAACAACCATTTGTTGAAATTCAACATCCTGCTTCTAAAAAGAAAATGGCGATTTGGAAATATGTTGCCGCTGCAGTAATCATTCCTATTGGATTTTATTCTTTTTGGATTCCAATGAAAACGAATGTGCTTGAATCTGGAATTCTTTCTATCAAAGATTTTAATCCACTATACAGAACGAACGAAGGTCTTTACAAAAATGAGTCTTTAAGCAAATTGAATTATCCTATTCAAAGCGAAGAGTCTCTTGAAAAGGCAATTAAATCAATTCCTTCTGATGTTTCAAATTATGCCTTTAAATTCAATGAAGACATTTATATAAATGTTCGTTTAAAAGGAAATACCGCAAAAATAGAACAACCAATTGAGGAAATCCCTGAAGTTTCTAATATTGAAGTAATAAAACCAAAAGAGAAAATCAACCCTGTTGTAAAAGCAACAAAGAAAAGTTTAGATTTGGTAGTTGGTGTATTTAGTACTGAAGCGAATGCAACAAATTTGATTAACAGCTTAAAAACGAAAGGGTTTAATGCTAAAATCGTTGACAAAAACGGTGAATTATTCAGAGTAAGTGCTGGAACAACTTCAACAAATGAAGAAATCTTAAAAATCAAAGAAAAAGCTTTAACAGCTGGTATTGATGGTTGGATTTTGAAAAAATAAAATTATTTAATTTAAGGTTTACATAACATAGAAAACATATAGTATTATTTCCTTTGCAGAAAGAAATAAGCAAGTAACAAACCATGAAAAAATTCAAAAATCTATTTTTTTATATTGTCATAATTGGCACATTTTCATTTTTAATGAAATGGATTATTGAACATGGAAAATACCTTGAATTAGGAAAAAAAATAATCCCCCCTACTTCTAAAAACAGTCAATGGGGAGAATTTATTGCTTCGATGAAACACAACATCGAACATCCTTTGGCGATATTATTAGCTCAAATTATCACTATTCTTATTGTTGCAAAAATATTCGGATGGATATTTAAAAAAATTGGTCAACCTTCTGTAATTGGTGAAATCATTGCCGGTATTGTCTTAGGCCCATCTCTTATTGGAGCATATTTCCCTGAATATTCAGCAGCTTTATTCCCAAAAGAATCTTTACCTAATCTTCAGTTTTTAAGTCAAATCGGTTTAATTCTGTTCATGTTCGTTGTTGGAATGGAATTAGATTTAAAAGTTTTGAAAAACAAAGCGAATGATGCGGTTATCATCAGTCATGCGAGTATTGTTTTCCCGTTTACTTTAGGTTTAGGTTTTGCTTATACAATTTACAATTCATTCGCTCCTAAAGGTGTTCAGTTTTTATCTTTTGGCCTTTTCATTGGAATTGCTATGAGTATTACAGCCTTCCCTGTATTGGCAAGAATTGTTCAAGAACGAAATTTACATAAAACTAAAATTGGTACCGTTGTAATAACTTGTGCAGCTGCAGATGATATTACTGCTTGGTGTATATTGGCAGCAGTCATTGCTTATGTTAAAGCGGGATCATTTATAAGTGCTCTTTACATCATTGCTTTGGCTGCATTATATGTTATTGTAATGATTAAATTGGTAAAGCCTTTCTTAAAACAAATTGGTGATATACATGCATCTAAAGAAAACTTAAGTAAACCAGTTGTTGCTATTTTCTTTTTGACTTTAATTCTTTCAGCATACGCTACAGAAATCATTGGTATTCACGCTTTATTTGGAGCTTTTCTTGCAGGTGTGATTATGCCTGACAATATGAAATTTAGAAATCTATTCATTGAAAAGGTAGAAGATATTTCATTAGTATTATTACTTCCTCTTTTCTTTGTTTTCACAGGTTTAAGAACTCAAATTGGTTTATTAGATTCGCTTTATTTATGGCAAACATGTGGATTAATTATTCTTGTTGCTGTTGTTGGGAAATTTGTTGGAAGTGCTTTAGCTGCAAAATTTGTTGGTCAATCATGGAAGGATAGTTTAATGATTGGAGCGCTTATGAATACAAGAGGACTTATGGAGCTTGTTGTATTAAATATAGGTTACGATCTTGGGGTTTTAACACCTGAAGTCTTTGCAATGATGGTGATAATGGCGTTGGTTACCACCTTCATGACAGGTCCAGCCTTAGATTTAATTAATTACATATTCAAAAAACAAAAAGATGAAAGTATAATTAGAATTTCAAAATTAAGTAAATTCAATATTCTATTGTCTTTTGGCAACTCTGATAAAAGTCGTAACTTACTGAGATTGAGTAATAGTTTTGTCAAAAAAATGGATAAAAATGCAACAATTACAGCGATGCATCTTTCATTAAGTGATCAATTAAATCAGTACAATTTAGAAGAGTATCAAACTGAAACTTTTGCTCCAATTATTGAAGAATCTAAAGAATTAAATCAAAAAATAACTACATTTTTTAAAGCATCCGTTGATATTGAAAATGATATAGTTGATGTCGCAAATAAAGGATCATTTGATTTATTAATTGTTGGTTATGGAAACTCTATTTATGATGGAACTTTCTTAGGTAAATTATTTGGTTTCACAACGAAAATAATTAATCCTGACCGTATTATCGATAAAGTAACGGGTAAAGAAAAATTATTTGAAAGTAATCCATTTGATGAACGAATTCGTTTTATTATAGCTAAAACTGAAATTCCAGTAGGTATTTTAGTTGAGCGTGATCTTAGTAAAATAAATAAAGTTTTCATTCCAATTGAAGATGAAAACGATGATTTTATATTTGAATATTCAGAAATGTTAATTGAGAATTCAGATGCTGAAATCGTAGTATGGCAAAATGAAGAATCTAATTCTGGTTTTCAATTAATCAAAGAAAATATTATTTCTATCAACGAGAAATATCCAAATAAAATTCACGCAACAAAGAATAAATCAATCGATAAAAATTTCTTAAATGATTTTGATTTAATTCTAATTAGTATTGAAACTTGGAAGAAAATTAACGAAAGTGATGACAATTGGTTAGAAGATTGCCCTTCTTTACTAATTATAAAGTATTAATAAACTACTTGATTACAAAAGAGTTTAGAATTGCTTCTCCTGTTTCTTTATAATTCAAATACTTATCAAGCTCACTTGTAAATGTTAATACATATGCGTTATTATTTATAACCCAATAATATTGTTCAAACTTAAGTTTGAACATACCTTGTTCACCAGTATAAATCATTTTCTGGTATTCACCAAATTCAGATTTAATGGTCTTACTTTCAATAACATTTGAATTTGTAATCATTGTTTTAATTTGACCCACTGAAATCTCTACATACTTATCTAAATCCAAATCATATGCTGATAAATCCTGAATCAATAAGTTAACATTTTCCTTGAAATTATCTTGAGCTTCAGCCAAGGGAGAGAACAAAATAAAAGATGTTCCCATCATTCCTGTACTATTTACTTCCCAATCAGATGGATATTTTACAGAGTAACTTTTATCTTCTATGGTTTTCCAATTAGTCTGTGCATTTACATTAAAAATACTTGATAGTAAGAATAAGAAAATAATTGTTTTTTTCATGTTGTTGGTTTTAAAACAAATAATATGAAACCTTATTTGTCTAATTAAAAAAATAATTCAAAGTTTATTTAAGTATCGAATCATACTCTAAAACATACTCCTCTTTAGGTTGATCCATTGTAATGATGACTTTTTTATCCTTAAATTTAATAGCGTCAAAATAAGGAAATTCAGCTTTTTGTTTGGTGATTTGAGCTTCGAGTAATAATTCTTTTTTGGTTAGAACATTATAAACGGCATAAGTAATAATCGGATTACCAATATTGCTGATATAAACAAACGTATTTTCTTCAGGTGCAATGGCTACAATCTCTTTATTAAAAAATGAGATAGATTTATCTGAATTATAAGGGATAAAGAAAATATTAGCAGTTTGTTCTTTCTTCGTAAAAGTGTGGATACAAACAAAATCCTTACTTATCCATTCAACTTTTGGCAATTGATAAGCTTCTTCTACTTTTCCTAAATTAATGATGCGTTGGTGGTTTTTATTTACCGTTTTGATCGTGATTCCTTTCTCCGTTATTTCACTGAAAACTTCAACATCACCTTTCACTGTTTTCCAAAAAGTTGAAGTATCTTTTTCGCTTTTTTGAATTAACTGATCTGTCAATCCATGATCACGAAATACTTTTTTAAGAATGATTTCAGAAGAAATGGACTCTTTTTTCACTTCTGAACAAGCTAAAAAAAGAATGGCGATTAGAAAGTAATAAAGTTGATTTGGTTTCATAAATGATGATTAAAACTGAAAATAGACAAATCCTTTTGATTCATCTGAAACAGCTTGGTAAATTAAAAATAATGCAAGGGCAATAGATATTACTTGAAGTGCAATTGGTGTTTTAGAATACATTAAAACACCTTTGTCCTTGATTCGTTGAGGAATCCAATGTACGATAAATCCTATTCCTAAAATTATGAAAACGACTTGATAAGTCCACAAAGCTTTGCCAAATGTTTCAGCTGTTAAATTGAACTGATTTCCAATGTTTTTCAAAAAATTAAAAGGTGCACTGTCATCTTGCAATATAAACCAAATCCGAGTGAAAGTGATGAAATTAAAGGTGATAAATACCTTCCACATTTTTGTCACAAATAATGAACTCTTCTCATAAGGACTTATATTTTTCCAATAATTAAAAAGCACCAACGCAATTCCATTCATGGCTCCCCACATTACAAAGTTTTGACTCGCTCCATGCCATAATCCACCAACTATCATGGTGATTAATAGATTCATATCGCGGTGAACCAAGTTCTTGAATTTTGGACTGTAATAAACACCTATCACATAAACGGCCATTAATACAAGGTAAACTAACACTAAATCATACCATTGCGTGATGAAAATCAAAAACACAAAAATGATGAAAATAGAAATATGTGTTCCTATTCCTCCGCTTTTGTTTCCTCCTAATGGGATGTATAAATAATTGCGCAACCAAGCGCCTAATGAACGATGCCATCTTCTCCAAAAATCAGCCACATTCAAAGCTTTATAAGGCGAATTGAAGTTTTGAAAGAGCTCAAATCCCATTAAACGTGCGACTCCAGTTGCAATATCTGTATAACCAGAGAAATCACCATAAATCTGCATTGAATAAGCCCACATCGCAATTACACTCAAAAAT
>JAJTEO010000051.1 GCA_021300395.1 Fluviicola sp.
ATAGTTTTTTTCTTTCTAAAACAAAATTATTGTCCATATTTGTTTTTAGACATTCACTGACAAATTGATAAACGAAAGGTGAATGCGTACCGTGACGTCCTTTTGCTTTAAAAAAATAGGATATGTATTCAGAAAGTATGTTCACAGTACAAATAAACAAAACTTTAGAATATTATCATGACAATTGTACCAAATTCAAAAATTGAGGAACAAAAAAATAAGGTTGTTGGAAATCATCCAGAAGTAAAATTAGAAGCTCCATGTAAGATAAACGATGGTATTTTGTCGTTTTCTAAAAATGAGACTCTTGATAAAATAAAATTATTTGAAAATACAGATTTCACATCTTGTTTTTTTATTCCAGCTTCAGGTTCGGGATCAAGAATGTTTCAATTCTTATTTGATTTTTTAGAAGAGCCAAATGAAGAGAATAGAGGGCAAGTTGAGCGTTTTTTAAATCATATTTCTGATTTTGCATTTTTTCAACAATTACCTATTTCAATTCGTAAAAAACTAAAAAATCACGATTTTGAATTAGATGAATTTGTTTCTTATTTATTGAATGGACATGGTATGGGGTATGGTGATTTACCAAAAGGTTTAATTCCATTCCATAAAAATGACCCATTTATTTTGACTCCTTTTCAAGAGCATGTTTTACAAGGTGCAAAAGTAATTGATGAAAATGTAAAATTTCACTTTACAGTTCAATCAAAATTTAAAGCGAAAATTGAACAAGTTATTCAAAACATTCAAGGTTTAACAGGTCAAGTATACAATATAGAATTTTCTGAACAAGATAAAGCATCTAATGCTATTGCTTTCAAATTAGACGGTGAAGTTTGTATCAATGAAAAAAATGAAATATTAGAGCGTCCTGCTGGTCATGGTGCTTTATTAACTAATCTTAATGAAATTGATTCAGATTTAATTTTCATTAAAAACATTGATAATGTTCAACATATTTCAAAATCAAAAGAAACAAGTGATACTTGGAAGTTTTTAGGAGGAATATTATTAGAATTTAAAAGAGAAGCAGGTAAAGTTTTTGAAAATCCGTCTTTAGAAGGAATCATTACTTTGAATAAAAAATATCAAATCTACAATGAAGAATTGTTGAACAAGTTGTCAATGAATGAATTGTTAGATCTATTAAATAGACCAGTTAGAGTTTGTGGAATGGTTCGAAATGAAGGTCAACCTGGTGGAGGTCCATTTTGGATTAATGATAATGGAGTCATTTCAAAACAAATCGTTGAGAAGTCTCAAATCACAATGCGTGGTGAACAATATAGATTAATGGTTCAAAGTAACTTCTTTAATCCTGTAATGATAGTTGCTTCTGGAAAAGATTTGAAAAACAATAAATTGGATTTAGAAAATTACAAGGATGATTCCAAGTTTTTCCTGGTTAAAAAGAAATATAAAGGTCAAGATATACGATTTATTGAATTACCAGGATTATGGAATGGAAGTATGGCTCATTGGAATAGCTTATTCGTTGAAATCCCTTCAGATACATTTAGTCCTGTAAAAACAGTTTTAGATCTTTTAGAGTCAGCACATTTATAAGCTTTATAATGAATTGGAAAGTAAAATCATTATTGAGTTTTAGTATATTCGTTTATATATTAGTATCTTCTTTTAGAAATAATGAAACGAAAACTATTTCAAATCCGGTTTTTTATAAAACGGAGAATGTCATTGTTTTAGTTATTGATGGTCCACGTTTTTCAGAAACATTTGGTGATTCAACAAGAAAATACATTCCTCATTTAGCAAATGATTTAGCACCAAAAGGAGTATTGCTCACAAATTTTAAAAATAACGGTACAACAACAACTGTATCAGGGCATGCTGCAATTACTTCAGGGGTGTATCAAAATTTAAAAAATAATGGTTTAGACTTTCCAAAATACCCATCTTTTTTCCAGTATTATTTGAAAGAGAAACAACTGTCAAAAGATAAAGCATGGATAATTTCGAGTAAAGGGAAATTAAATATCCTTTCGAACGCTAAAAAGAAAGATTGGAAAGATGTTTATTCACCAATGTCATATTGTGGAAATAAAGGGTCTGGAGATGGTTATGTTGGGGATGTAGAAACTTGGGGAAATGTTAAACGCATTCTTTCAGACTATAAGCCTAATTTGTTATTAATAAATCTTTTAAGTGTTGATGTTACTGGTCATAATAACAATTGGGAAGGATATTTAGAAGCTTTGAGAAACACAGATAACTATGCATTTGAATTGTGGAATATTTTACAAAAAGATGAAAAATACAAAGATAAAACAACATTGATTATCACAAATGATCACGGTCGACATTTAGATGGTCACAAAAATGGATTTGTAAGTCATGGTGATAAATGTGAAGGTTGTAAACATATTTATTGTATTGGATTAGGTCCAGATTTCCAGGTGAATAAAGTTTCCAATGAAGCTTACGAATTGATAGATATAAGCCAAACAATAGCTGCTTTGCTTCAGTTTCATATGCCGACTTCTAAAGGGAAAATAATTAAGGATTTCTTTTAATTTATTTCTTTTCGATTCTTAAACCTATTTCCATTGCTGAAGCTAAACTTTTACTTGGGAATAATGATTCTATTCTATACGTGTAAAGTCCATCTTCTTTGTACATTAAATTATCATTGATGACATGTTTACTATCCCAGATCTCAAGAGCTGGTTCGCCAATATATTCTCCATTATCATTAATAATCTTCAAATTTACTATTGTTGATTTTTCTTCATTTGAAGGTGATATTTCAATTACTTTAACTTTAAATGATTTGTATTGAAATCCTTCAGTGAATCTAAACAATAGAGTTGATTTGTAGGTCGCTTTAGTATCTTTTAAATCAAATTTAAAAGTCTTAATATCTTTGGTTAACCATTCTAAACCTGGTGACAACTGTTGATTTTCTTCAAAAACTACTTTTTTGGATTGACAACTGTATAAAACAGTTAAAAGAATTGAAAGTGTAATAATTTTTTTCATGATACTTTTTATTATTTAAATCCAGTTATTTCTAAAAGTAACAAAAAAAGGTTGCCAAAAATTGACAACCTTCATAATGTTTTATAAGTATTTTAATGATTGGATGAAACTGGTTCTTCTAAAAATTCACCACATCCGATATAGAATTGTGCATTTTCTGTAATCATATAAGCTTTTCCTCTATTTAATCCTTCACCTAAATCGTGAAAACAAGGACAACTTTCAGCACTTTCAGGATCAAAAAACTCCATAACCAACACGGCTGTTTTACCATTTTCGCCTTTCATAACCCATGATTCTGCAATTTCTTTTGATGATCCTTCTGGACCAGGTTTGCTAACCAACGTATATGCGAATGAATTTTCCCCAACGTATAAAACTAAATTTTTACCACCGTCATAATCCAAGGTCCAAGCAGGTTCTTGACCACTAGCTATAACTGATTGTGTTCTTCCTATTGAGGAAAAACCAATGAATGCTGCAAAAAGAATAATTGATTTCATGACCTTTGTTGTTTGTTGAGTTAATTTACGTATTTGAAATTGATATGTTTCATAATAAACGTGAAAATTATCAAAATCTTATTTTTAAGTCTTTAATTGGCTATTTGAATTAACATTCAAGTGACGCATCGATAATTTTGGATGATCAATCGAAAAATTAACTTAGTTAAATTATATCATTACTGAGCCATTATTGTGAATAATTCATTGATAAATAAATATAGGAATTAAATTGAATTCAATTGATTGAATTAACTTCGTAATATGAGAAAATTAAGTACTTTTCATTATATTATTGTTGCTTTTTTATTGATTTCTACGTCGTTTGTATTGATTTCAAGTAAATCGAATTCGAAACAAAATAAAACTAAAAATAAGCAACTAGATTCTTCAGAAACTTGGGCGAAAGAAAAATTAGCTTCTTTGTCGCTAGAAGAAAAAATAGGTCAATTCTTTATGGTTTCTACCTATTCCAATCAAGGCGAACAACATTTAAAAGAAGTTGAAGATCAAGTAGTCAATAATAAAGTTGGTGGAATTATCTTTTTTCAAGGTGAAAGAGATAATTTAGTTTCTTCAATCAATCGTTTTCAGCTTAAAAGTTCTGTTCCTTTGTTAATTGGATTAGATGCAGAATGGGGAATACAGATGCGAATTTTTGGTGAACAACGTTTTCCATATGCATACACGATTGGCGCAGCTGATGATTTAGAATTAACAGAGCGAATTGGAGCAATGATGGCTCAAGAATGCAGAGAAGTTGGAATTCATATGAATTTTTCACCCGTTTCTGATGTTAATAGTAATCCTGAAAATCCTGTGATTGGTTTCCGTTCATTTGGTGAGAATGCTCAAAAAGTTTCGGATCACGTTGTCGCAATGGTTAAAGGAATGGAAAAAAATGGTGTTCTAACGAGTATAAAACATTTTCCAGGACATGGAAATACAGATAAAGATTCACATTTAGAATTACCAACAGTTTCTTCAAGTTTAAAATTAATTAAAACAACTGATTTTAAACCATTTGAATCAGGAATTAAAGCAGGTTCAGGATCAGTAATGATTGGTCATTTAAATGTTCCTGCCTTGGATAAAAGTGGATTACCAAGTAGTTTATCTAGTAGAATTATTAAAGGATATCTTCAAGATACATTAGATTTTAAAGGATTGGTAATTAGTGATGCTTTAAATATGAAAGGCGTTTCTGATAAATATGGTAAAACGGAAGTCGTAGTAAAAGCATTCGAAGCAGGTTGTGATATCTTGCTTTTTCCTGAAAGTATTGATGAAGCAATCAAAGCTATTGCAGCAAAAGTGAAAGAAGGAAAAATTTCTAAATTGGAAATTGATCAAAGATGTTTGAAAGTTTTAAAAGCTAAACATAAATACATAATTCAACCTAAAACACAAACGAAATATACAGAAGGTGAAATTGATTGGGCTAAAAAACAAGTCTATGAAAAAGCATTGAATGTTTTGAAAAATGAGGATGGAACATTGCCTTTAAAACAAATGAATCAACGAATTGCTCGAGTTAGTATTGGTCCAAACACGTATGTATTTAGAGAAGGAATCGAGCGTTTTAGTAAAATAGATCATTTCCACTATTATACTGCAGAAGAAGCAATTGAGCGAATGGGAGATCAATTAAAGAATTATGACATTATTATTACAGCTTTGCATTCAAATACTGTTCGACCAAAAAATGATTTTGGAATGCCTAAAGGATGGAGAACTTGGATTGAAAAACTGCCAAGTAATAAGAAAAATGTTCTTTTTATCTTTGGAAACCCTTTGGTTTTGAATGAAAAAGCTGAATTTTCAAAATTCAATTCTATCGTTATAGGTTATGAAAATCATCCTATATTATTAGAAAGAGCATCACAATTATTATTTGGTGCTTTAGAAGTAAATGGTAAAACGAATTTCACTATTTCAAAAGAATTTCCAATCGAATCAGGAATTAAATTAGCTTGGGGTGGAAGATTGAAATTCTCACAACCAGAAGAATTTGGAATGTCAGATAGTGATTTCAAAGAAGTTGATCGATTAGCATTAAATGGAATTGAAAAAGGTGCTTTTCCTGGTTGTCAAATTGTTGTTGCTTTAGAGGGTAAAATAATTTACCAAAAACCGTTTGGAACTCAACGCTATGAAGATTCAATTAAAGTTCAAAATACAGATGTTTATGATATTGCTTCAGTAACAAAAATTGCAGGGTCTACATTTGGTGTGATGAAACTTCAAACCCAAGGAAAATTTTCGTGTGATAAGCAATTAAAAGATTATATTCAAGAGGTTACTGGATCTGAAGATTTTGGAAACATTTTGATTCGTGACATGATGACTCATCAAGCTGGATTGACTCCTTGGATTCCTTTTTATAAAAAATCTATGATTAATGGTGAATGGAAACCAAATGTATACTCAACTGAAAAGAAAAAAGGATTTGAAACTCAAGTAGCTAAAGATTTATGGATCAAAGATTCATATGTAGATACATTATACAAACAAATACTATCTTCTACGTTAGGTGAAAAGAAATACGAATATTCTGATTTAGGATATTATTTCATCAAGAAAATCGTTGAAAAGCAATCAGGATTAGCTTTTGATCGTTATTTGATGGAAAACTTGTATGAACCAATGGGATTACAATACATGCGTTATCAACCAAGAAAACATTTCCCTTTGAGTCAGATTGTGCCAACTGAATTTGACAAAGCTTTCAGAAAACAACAAGTTCACGGCTATGTTCATGATCCTGGAGCTGCAATGTTAGGTGGAATTGGTGGACATGCTGGATTATTTTCGAATGCAACGGATTTAGCTTCTGTTATGCAAGTCTTTTTGAATAAAGGTTATTATGGAGGTGTCTCATATATTGACCCAACTGTGGTTAGTGAATTTACAAAATGTCAATATTGTCCTTCAAATAGAAGAGGAATTGGCTTTGATCGACCTAAAAACAGTGGAGGCGGTACTTGTCATGAAATTGCTTCCCAAAGTAGTTATGGCCACTCAGGTTTTACAGGTACTTTAGCTTGGGCTGATCCAGAATATAAAATAAACTTTGTATTTTTATCAAACCGAGTTTATCAAAATCAAGATAATTGGAAAATACGCGATATGAATATTCGAACAGATATTCAAAAAGCAATTTACGATGCAATAATTAAAGCTAAAGCTAAAAAGTAAACAAATGAAAATAGGAATTGTATTGTATCCAACATTTGGTGGGAGTGGAGTAGTTGCTACTGAATTAGGAAAAGCATTAGCAAAAAAAGGTCATGAGATACATTTTATCACCTATTCTCAGCCTGTAAGACTTGGAAGTTTTCGAGAAAACATTTATTACCATGAGGTTGCAATTAGTGATTATCCACTTTTTGATCATCAACCTTACGAAACTATATTAGCAAGTAAAATGGTAGATGTTGTAAAATATGAAAACTTAGATATTTTACATGTTCATTACGCAATTCCTCATGCGTCTGCAGCATATATGGCTAGACAAATATTAGCATCTCAAGGGATCAATATCCCATTTGTTACAACATTACATGGTACTGATATTACTCTTGTTGGTAAAGACCCATCTTTTGAACCTGTTATCTCATTCTGCATCAACCAATCTGATGCTGTTACTGCAGTTTCTGAGAGCTTAAAAAACGATACATATACTCATTTCCATACGACAAGAGAGATCAAAGTTGTTCCCAACTTTATTGCTTCTAATGATTTTTTACCTGAGAAGTCATTGGAAAAAAGAAGAAGATATGCGAGTGATGATGAACGAATATTATGTCATATTTCAAACTTTAGAAAAGTAAAAAGAGTTGAAGATGTTCTAATGATTTTCGCAAAAGTTACTGAACATGTACCATCAAAATTAATATTTGCAGGAGATGGTCCAGAGCGTTATAATTTAGAACGTCTTTGTCGTGAAATGAATTTATGTCATAAAGTTATTTTTATTGGAAAAGTAAGTGATACAACTCATGTACTTGAAATGTCTGATTTATTCTTATTACCTTCTGAAACTGAAAGCTTTGGATTGGCTGCATTAGAGGCACTAGCTGTTGGGGTTCCAGTTGTATCTTCAAATACTGGTGGTATTCCAGAGGTGAATCTTCAAAATATTACAGGCTTTCTATCAGATGTAGGAAATGTGGACGAAATGGCTGAAAATTGCATAAAATTACTTCAAGATGAATCTAAATTTCAGGAATTTAGAGTGAACGCTTTAAATAGAGCGAAAGCATTTAGCTTGGAAAAAGTATTGCCAATGTACGAAGAGATTTATTTTTCTCTTGTAAACTAATTAGAAATTATTCAAATGAACATCGAAGAAGCATTAAATACAAAATTCAGTAGTGCACAACAAAAAGTCATTATTAATTTACGATATACTTCAAACATCTTAAGTAATTATCAAAATAACTTTTTGAGCGAATACAATATTTCAATAGCTCAATTCAATATTTTAAGAATTTTAAGAGGAGCAAAAGGTGAATTAAATGTTAATACCGTAAAAGAGCGCATGATTGAAAAATCACCAAATACGACTCGTTTAATGGATAAATTGTTAGCAAAAGAATTTATCGCTCGAAGAAATTGCAGTGAAGATAGAAGAGTGGTTTATGTTGAAATCACAAAAAAAGGACTCAATTTATTAAAAGTTTTAGATTCTAAAATTCAAGAAGCTAGTTTTACTCCTAAAAACATTACTGATGAAGAATCGGAATTATTAAGCAATTTACTAGATAAGCTTAGAGGTGAGTTTCATTGATTGAATCTTTCACAATATTGAATGAAATTCTGAAAAATAATTCTACCATGATTTCCTGAAACTTCAGGATGGAACTGCACCCCAAAAAATGGTTTAGATTCATGCATCATAGCTTCGTTTACACAAGCGTCAGATGAAGCTATTAGTTTAAAATTTTGTGGAATTGAAATGGTTTCACAATGATCCTCCATCATGTCAATTTCAGTTGGTAATTTATCGAAAAGGATACATTCTTCAAATATTTCAACTGTTTGAAAGTCTCGGTCCTCTTTCATTCTTGAACCAAATGCACCATAAGTTAATCCAATTAATTGATGACCAAAGCAAATTCCAAACACCGGAATATTCGTCTCTTTTAACCATTTTACTTTGTCTAAGTAAGGACTTGGATCAACCTCAGTAATTAAAATTGGAGCACCTGAAATAATTACTCCAAGTTTGTTTTCTAAATTTTCTGATGTTAAATCTTGAATTTTAACTGTTTCATAATCCATAAATTCATCGACTAATTGTTCGATGAATGGAGTTTTTTGGCTTCCACAATCAATAATTAAAATCATAAATATACTATTCCAATACCTTGTCTAACAATTGTTGCATTTCCATCAGTACAATCAATAATTGTTGAAGCATTTAAATTTCCAGGTCCACCGTCGATGATTAAATCAATTTTATCATCATCCTCATATTTTTCATATATAGCATAAGGGTCAGCAAAATAATCTTGAACTGTATCTTCTTCATTGTGCAAAGAAGTTGTCGCTATTGGATTACCTAATTTTTCTACAATTGCTAAAATTATTTTATTATCAGGAATACGGATACCTATTTCTTTACGATTTGTATCGAAAAGACGTGGTATTTCATTTGTAGCAGTTAAAATAAACGTAAATGGACCAGGAAAACATTGTTTTAACAATTTAAATGTAGAACGGTCGATTTGTTTACTATAATCTGATAAATTACTTAAATCATGACAAATGATAGAGAAATTAGCTTTGTTTAATTTGATTCCTTTCAAATTAGCAAGGTTTTGCAACGCTTTTTTATTGTATAAATCACAACCCATGCTGTAATCAGTAACAGTAGGGAAAATAATGATTCCACCTTTTTTTAATACTTCTACAACTTGATCAATTAAACGTGTATCAATATTGGATGGATTTATTTCTATGAACATTTGTTATTTTATGTATGTAATGAGTTTTTTCTTTTTACTAATCAATTCCATTTTATTATCAGAAATTGATTTAATTTTAAATTCATCTGTTTTAGGTGAATTTTGACCAATATTTTTAGTTAACAGCAATTTATTACTATCTACTTTCCATTGCCCTTTTGAAATTGGTTGAATTTTATCAATTCCTGCTTCTGCAAATTTAGGGTCGTTCAAAATTGTGTTTAATTCAAAATAACCTGCTTTTTCTATGTTTAATTCAATATCTGAAGAACCATCTGATTTTTCTTGAACAAGTTTCCATTTTCCTGCAAACTTTATTTCATCTTCTGAAAGTTCCTTATCGTCTTGTTTCTTTAAATCAGAGTTGTTACAAGAATTTAAGATTAAAATAGTTGAGATAAAGAAAACTTTTAAAATTAAAATTGATAATTTTTTCATGGGTATATTTTAATTAGTGTAATAGTGTAATTCAATCGTAAAGTTTAGTTTAATAAAAATACAAATTTATTTATATATAAAACAAGATATCGCTTTATGATCACTATAAATTTCTTTTTGTATTTTAAAATTAGCAGAATGCAATGAAGGTGAATAAAAAATGTAATCTATTCTACCTGCTGGAACTCTACCAGCATATGTTGAACCAATTCCAGTTGCACAATTTTTGTACGCATCTGTTAGACTTTTACAAAATTGATTATATGTATAAGACATTGGTGTATCATTGAAATCGCCACAAATCACAACTGGATAAGGTGATGTCTCCATATGTTTAATAATAGTTACCGCTTGATCTGCTCGTTTTGGAAATGCAATTCTTAATTTATCAACCATAATTCTAACAGCTGATTTCTCGATATTTGGATCATGTAATTCATCACCAAAAACAGCATACTCATCAGAATTAAATTTTATTGATCTTAAATGTACATTGTAGATTCTTAAAGTATCAGTGTTTTTTACGATATCTGCATAGATACAATAGTTATCATCGTCATCATTTTCAATGACTACAGCTCCTTTAGCAATCATAGGATATTTTGATAACATAGCGATACCAAAATTTTGTCGACCTTTTAACTTATGACTGTAACGTTCATGATAATCTTTGATATCCAACGCTTTAATTAAGTAATCCCGCGTTGGGAATTCAGTAGGTTTATCTTGATGATAGAATTCTTGAAAACAAATTACATCTGGATTTTCACGTTCAATATAATGAAAAATTGAATCTCTATTTTCATATTTTTCTCGTGTTGTCCAATCATATAAATCAAATAAACGAACATTGTAACTCATAATGTGAAAACTCTGTTCTTTCGTTGGTAATACTTCTGGTTCAGAACCAACAGCAAGCATTCTAAAATGTAATTTTCCTCCAATAATTAGTATAAATAGAGTAATCAAAGCCCATTTAGAACGAGCTAAAATCCATATCAAAAGCAATAATAAAGTACAAACTAAAATAACTGGATAAGCTAAACCAAAAAATGGTAAAACCCAAAAAGTACTTGGATGCACAAACGGACATAAATAAGCAAGAAGTAAACAGCATAAACAAATAATTGTCAATACTTTAAAAAGCGAAGAAAAGCTTAATATTTTCTTTAGTATTTTACCCATTTTTACTTTGTTTGAAAAGAAAATCTTTTTCAGCTTTTGTTAATGATTCGTAACCTGATTTTGCAATCTTGTCTAAAATAGCATCTATTTGAATTTGTCGTTGTTTTGCGTCTAAATTGTATTCTTCATCTGATTTGAAATTTGCTTGTCGACCTCCTTTTTGCACTTTCATTTTTGGAGTTCTTTTGCCAAATAATGTTTGGAAAAAATTACCGATACTCTCAATAAATCGTTGAAATACAGTTACAATATTAGATCGACTATGTAAATTTTTTATTGAAATTAAACCTAAAACAACTCCACCCAAGTGAGCGAAATGTGCTGTACCATCAGAAACACCTAAAGACAAGAAATCAATTAAAATAAAAATTCCTGCTAATACAATGATTTTAATCGGAAACAGGCCGAAAAACATTACTTGTAGATTAGGACGATAGAAAGCTAAAGCAGCAAAAA
>JAJTEO010000165.1 GCA_021300395.1 Fluviicola sp.
ATCTATCGGTTTCAAAATATAATCCAAAGCACTGAATTTAATTGCTTGAATGGCAAATTCTTGGAATGCGGTAATGAAAATAATGTCGAAATTCTTGAATTGCGTTCGTCTCAATACATCAAAACCATTTCCATCAGGCATCTGAATATCCAGTAAAACCAAATCTGGCTGAATTTCCTCAATTGCCTTAATTCCTGTTTCTACGTTTTCTCCGTCAATAAAGATCGCTGCATTTAATTTAAAAGATTCCAACATCCGACGAATAAATTCTCTTGTTGGTTTTTCATCATCTATAATCAGAATTTTTTTCATAGCGTTTGGTTTTATTATTCAAATTTTAAGGGTAAAAGAATCGTAACTTTAGTTCCGCGTCCTGTATCCGGATCAAAATCCTCAATATTCAAATGACCACTTGATCGGTATTTTCTGTTTAATATTTCAATTCGTTCGCGCGTCATATTGATAGCCATACTTTTATGCGTTTTAATTTTCTTTGTTGTCGCCGAACTCTTTCTACCAATACCATTGTCGCAAACTATTATTTCAAGCATATCATCCCTTTTCTTTGCAGAGATGTTAATCCTTCCATTTTCCACCGTATGAAGTTGACCGTGTTCAATCGCGTTCTCGACGAATGGTTGCGTTATCATTGGCGGAACCATCGCCTTTTGAAAAATCAAATTGGAATCAAAATCTAATTCAAATTCAAAACGTTCCTCGAATCTTAATTTTTGAGTATTTAAATATTTCTCAAGAATTTCTTCTTCCAATTCCAGTGGAATGAACTCCTTTGGTGAGTTTTCCAAAATCAAACGCATTAATTTTGAGAAATTTACTAAAAATTTCGAAGATTTCTCAGGGCTATGAGTAAAAATATAACTCTGAATCACGGACATGGCATTGAAAATGAAATGCGGATTCATTTGTGTTCTCAAAAGTGTTTGAGACATTTCTGCCTCCTTTTGCACTTGCTGTGATCGAATTTGTTTAGTTCTAAGAAATAAAATGATGAGACCCAAAATTAAAACCAAAGCGACTATAATTGACACCAAAAAATTTCGCAATCGTTGACTTTCTAGTTTTTCTTTTTCGGTTCGTTCTTTTTCAATAGCTGAATTTTGACTTTGAATTAGTTTCTCACGTTCCTCCCTCAAATTGCTTTCAGCTAATTCGTTAATCGAAACTGCATCTTTAGAAATTGATGTTTTTTGAAGGTTTTCCAAATAAAGCTTCTGTTTTGCGAAAGCTTCCGATTTTCTGTTCGTCGACTCGTAAATTTGAGCAAGAATTATAAAATTCTCATTTGAATCCTGGTTTGTCAGTCTTGAACTATTCTTAACTGATAGAAGAATTGCCAACTCTGACTCTCGATATCTTTTTAACTTAATCCAGCATTTAGCGATCTTTTGGTAACAAATTCCTAATTTTTGGGAATCCTTTAATTTTTCAAAATGAATAATGGACCTTTTATAAAAATCAATTGCTTTGCTCCATTTCATTTCAGATGCTAACAATTCAGCTTGGGCAATCATAATAAGTCCATGTAATTCTTCACTTTTGAAATACTTTAATCTCGATTCCAACTTTTGGAGGATTTGCTTTGCTGAAATTAAATCTCCTTGATTTATTTCACATAAAATTTGGCCATAATTTAATAATGAAATATGATAGTCATCTAGCTTATTTTCTCCTATTTGATCTGAACGTTGCAAATAATTTGCAGCGGCTCCATAATTTTCGGAATCAAGCAAAATAAAACCAAGATCCATATTGGCTAAAGATATAAGTAGTTCATTTTGAAGTTCATTAGCTACTTGTAAAAATTCTAAAGCCTTTACTACTCCCTCATTGTTCCGTCCAAAAAACAAATTCAATTTTTCCTGATTTCTGAGTGAAAGAGCAAATTTCGTTTTACTATCTGAACGCTGAGCGAATTCAGTGGCCAATTGACCATAAAAAAGAGCTGAATCCGGGATGTTTTTATATGCGAATGCGCAACTCATCGTGAAATAAGCTTGAGAAATAATTCGATTTTTTCTCGACTTTTTTGCACTGGACAGGAAATTTCTGGCTATTTGCAGATATTCATCATTGCTATTTAACAAGTAAGCGCTTTGTACTCTTAGTGTTTGGAGGCGAGCATTTAAAATTAAATCAGTAAAAGTCAATTTTTCAATATCTCTTTTTAATCCCTCTTGCAAATCAATCAGATTTTTTTGAGATATCGATTCTTCAATAAGATTAAGTGTAACAAGGTCTAAATATCGGTCATTAAAATAGTATTAAATAAGCCGTAAATTACAAATATTGAAAATGACCTAATCACAGATTTTAACATTTTCTAAATTACAAAATAATTTCTTTTAAAGCAATGTTTTATCTATTCTTAAAAACCCAATGTTAATATTTTTCACCTGCTTTCTTTCTGTTAAAACTAGTTTGATGTAATTTAGGAACAATCATAAACATTCAAAAATAAAGACTATGAAAAAATTAAGTTTAATTCTTATAGCAACCACGTTGGGGGCTCTTCTTATCAATTCTTGTTCGATCGAAAGACGATACCACAGAACTGGATTTAATGTCAATTGGAACAATTCCTCAGTTAAAATTAAAAAGGACAAAAATTCAAATCATTATGAAATTGATAATCAATTGGTTGAAAATGAAAATACACCGACTAAATCCAGTGAAAATCGAGCGCTAACTTATTCAAATTTAAATGACAATTCGATTGCAGGAACTGCAGAAGAACCTATTTTCACGAATGAAAATAATGAAATTGTAAATAATTTCGTTACCCAAAATGAAGAAGAGAGTAACTCAAAAAACACATCCAAAACCACACTCACAAATAAGATCGAAAACAGTTCCGTATCAAATTCAGTAATGAAAAAAAGAATTGGTAAAGACACCAAGATTAAAGAATTTGTTCGTAAAAACGCTGGGAGTGATGAAGACACCATTTTATATGTGGTTCTTGCATTTTTAATTCCACCATTAGCAGTATACTTATATGAAGGTTCTTGGACAAAACGTTGCACAGTCAATTTGATTCTTACCCTATTATGTGGTTTACCTGGAATAATTCACGCACTTGTGGTTATACTTGGAAGCAAATAACAAAATAAAACTAATAATTAAGGTGTTCCGAATACTTCTTGTAGGAGCACCTTTTTTTTTACTGCTACTTCCAGCAGATTACTTCGATAACGGAGAATCACTCTGTTTATCGGTAAGGTTATTTAACATAGAATGCTTTGGTTGTGGAATTACAAGGGCATTAATGCATTTGATTCACTTTGATTTCAGCACAGCCTGGGAATACAACAAATTGAGTTTTGTGGTCTTTCCTATTCTTATCTTGTTTTGGTTTTATCTTCTTGGTAAACTGGTAAACAAAAAGTTTTTTTCCTTTTTTGATTCTTGGTATTAAGAATTTCTTTTGCTTTATTATTTCGTTGAAATGAGCCAATTAGACCTTAAATCTTCTAGTTTATCAATTAACGGATTCAAATAAGATTGGCGGCTATTAACGGCATCAAAATAGTTCACAGAACGTATTTCTGATTCATTGACAAACGCCAATACATTCATTCGATTGAAGAAATCAACTTTCAACTCATTACCAAGAGACTTTACGAAATGAACTGAGCTATCGATTGAACAACCAGAAGCCGACTCAATTCCTTCATCAACTGAGATGACTAAATATTGAGAAAAAAGAATGGTTGCGTTACAAGTCAAACTTTTGCCGTGCGCCTTCCAATTGCTAAGAAATTCAAAAAGCTTTTCCGATGCATAATGAAGTTCTGTTGCATCTAATTTTCGATTGGCAAGATAAAGCCATACTCGACTTTTATCAGAAAGTTCTGGGAAAATTTCTTTAAAGTTCGGCTGCATTTGCAATAAGTTCGGCAACATCCAACACCTTTATCTCTTGTTCCTTATCAAAATTCTTGATTCCATCTGTCATCATCGTATTACAAAATGGACATCCAGTAGCAATAATGGATGGATTAACATCCAAAGCATCTTCAGTTCGTTCAATATTGACTTCCTTATTGCCTTTTTCGGCTTCCTTAAACATTTGTGCCCCACCTGCTCCACAACATAGACCATTCGTTTTGCAGCGCTTCATTTCAACCAATTCAGCATCCAATTTCTCAATAAGAAAACGTGGAGCTTCATAAACTTCATTTGCACGACCTAAATAACATGGATCGTGGAATGTAATTTTCTTGCCTTTAAATGTTTCTTTGCCTTCGAGAGCCAACTTGCCCGTATTGATTAAATCCTGAATCAACTGGGTGTGATGAATCACTTCATAATTTCCTCCTAATTCCGGATACTCGTTCTTCAAAGTGTTAAAACAATGCGGACAGGCTGTAACGATTTTCCTTACTTCGTAGCCATTTAAAACTTGAATGTTCATCATGGCTTGCATTTGAAACGTAAATTCATTCCCAGCGCGCTTTGCTGGATCTCCAGTACAACTTTCTTCGGTTCCCAAGACGGCAAATTTTACATTGCAATGATTGAGGATTTTAACGAGCGCTTTCGTAATTTTCTTTGCGCGATCATCAAAGCTACCTGAGCATCCTACCCAAAATAGAATATCTGGTGTTTCTCCATTGGCCATCATTTCGGCCATTGTTGGTACTTTCAAACTCATAATTTATTCTTCGTTAGCCCAATTTAAACGATCGCTTGGTGAGAATTGCCATGGTGCACCGTTGTTATCAATGTTTGTCAACATGCCTGTCAACTCCGTAGGGATTTTTGATTCTTCCATAACTAAAAACCTTCTCAAATCAACAATTATTGATAGGGGGTCAATGTTAACCGGAC
>JAJTEO010000052.1 GCA_021300395.1 Fluviicola sp.
AAAAGGGATTTAGACTTTACTTCAAATCCTCTTTCGTAAACATCAACGGCAATAAATTTTGAATACTTTCTGAAATTAGAATTTCACCAACTTCTCCCGACATGATTACTTTTATTGGTTGTTGATGTCTCGTTTCGTATTCAGCCATCGCTTGTCTACAAGAACCACAAGGAGAAATCGGTTTGTCAATTGTTTCATTTTCAGAGTGACAAGTTATTGCAATCGCTTTAATTTTTTGATTTGGATAATTTGCTCCAGCATAATACATAGCTACTCTTTCAGCACAAAGTCCAGAAGGGTATGCAGCATTTTCTTGGTTATTTCCTTGAATAATAGTTCCATTTTCCAAAAGTACTGCCGCTCCAACATGAAAGTTGGAGTAGGGTGCATAAGCTTTCTGAACTGCTTCTTTTGCTTTAGCTAATAGATTGAAATCCAATTGATTTAATTCAGTTTCATTGGAATAACTTTCAAATTTTAATTGAACTATTTTTTGTTCTATGCTCATAAATCAAATTGCATCAGGATTATCAATTTCGCTCAAATACATTTCACGATCAAATTCTTTTTCACTTTTAGCAATGACCATTGTAGCGACACCGTTTCCGATAATATTTGTAATCGCTCTTGCTTCGCTTAGGAATTTGTCAACACCTAATAAAAATGCTAATCCTTCAACAGGAATTTTATGCAAAGAAGCTAGGGTAGAAGCTAATACTACAAATCCACTACCAGTAACACCTGCAGCTCCTTTTGAAGTTAACATCAAGATTCCGATAATCATTAATATTTCACTAAAACTCAAATGAACACCGTATAATTGAGCAATAAAAATAACTGACATCGATAGGTAAATTGCAGTTCCATCTAGATTAAACGAGTATCCAGTTGGAACAACTAAACCAACAACTGATTTTTTACAGCCCAATCGTTCCAATTTTTCCATCAAATTGGGTAAAGCCGTTTCAGAAGAAGAAGTACCAAAAACAACAACAATTTCTTCTCGAATGTATCTTAAAAACTTGATTAGACTTAGTTTGTAGATACGCATGATGGTGCCTAAAACAATGAAAACAAATAAAAACATTGATAAATATACACTTCCGACCAACTTTCCTAAAGGAATTAAAGTATCTAAACCAAATTTCCCTACAGCAAAAGCGATTCCTCCAAATGCTCCAATTGGTGCTAGATACATGACATATTTCAACAACTTAAACACAAATTTTGAAGCAATTTCCAATTTATGAACGATTTGAATACGTTTAGAAGAATAGTTCAAAAGGATTCCATAGGTAATCGCAACAATTAAAATGATGATTGTCAAGTTATTTAGAAGGAATTTAGAAATGGTAAACGCTTCTTTTTTCGTATATTTTGAAATATCTCCAGCTTCTAATAACGCTTTGTCAATGTGACCAGGTTTTAAGAAATAAGCTAAAATAATTCCGATTGCTAAAGCTAATGTTGTTACAACTTCGAAGTAAAATAAGGCTTTCAATCCAATTTTACCGACTTTTTTCAAGTTTCCGACTGAGCCGATTCCTAGAACAATTGTCAAGAAAATAATTGGCACAACAAAGATTTTAATGATACTCACAAACGTTTTTCCAACGTATTCCATTTTAATTCCAGTTGCTGGATAATAATGTCCTAACAGAATACCTGCAATCAAAGCAAGTAAAACATAAAAGGTTAAATGAGTAACGATCTTTTTAGCCATAATTTTTTAATTCATCTAAGAATGTAAATATATGGAATAATTGATTTGATTATTAATTCATTGAAAATGGTTATAAAGGTTTTAATGTTGAGAGATTAAATTATTTACATCTTTTCTATTTAACATAATCTATCAATTAAAAATTCTTCAGAATATTTTGTTTGGAATATGTTCCGAAATATAAGAGGGTGATTTATTATCATTTTGTTTATAATGATTAAATTTTGATTGGTTAAATTTTCATATTTTTAATTCTAATTTATTAATATGTTTTATTGATCCATACATTTATCCATAATTATAATTTCAATTTTGTCCTATAATTAATATTATGTTAAATAGATTTAAACACATGACAATTCAATTACTGTCATGTGTTAAAAATAAAGATTGGTAATTATTCCATCGTTACTCTTCCGATCATACAACTTGCATACGATTTTGCTTTTTGAAAAAGTGAATTTTCATCGTTTTCTACAGGATAACCTAAATGTGCTAATTTATCATGAATCAGTTGTAAGTTTTCATCATTTTCATAATCAAATGAAACAACTGAATTTTCGATATCTACGTGAACATTCGATACACCTTCGACTGAATCTACTCCTTTTGTAATCGTGTTGGCACAACCGCCACATTTTAAATTTTGAATGGTAAATTGACTTTGCATAACTTATGTTTTCTTCTAAGTTAATGCTTGAGGAAGTTATTATGTGTAATAAATATTACATTAAAAACTACCCAAATGTGTTGAAACAACTCTAAAACCAATCATTGGACTTGGATTAACTTCTCCTTTAAATTTATCATCTGACAAAATTCTAATTTCTTCTTCTGAACTCATCCAATTTCCTCCAGCTGTTCCAGGATTTATGGGTTTATGATTGTCTTTGTCAATTTCGTTATAAACCATTTCTGAAACATTTCCACTCATACAATACAAACCAAATTCACTAGGTAAATAAGATTTTGAAGGTGCTAAAATATCATTTGTTAAATATAATGTACCATTCTCTTCTAATGATCTTTTATAATTTGCCATAATAATTCCATTTTCGTTTATTAAAGAATCACCCCATGGATAAATTATTTTCTTTCCAGCTGAACTAGCGGCATATACCCATTCTACTTTTAAAGGTAAACGAATATCGCAATATTTCTTCCCATTAGAATAATAGTTAGGATTTTTTGATGTATTAAAGTTGTAAACAGCATTTGATAACCATTTACAATACATTTCAGCACCTTCTCTTGAAATATTTACAACCGGAAAATTATCATAAGAATTATGAGAAAAATAAAACTCTTTCATCTTATTGTCTTGACCTCCGGGGAGATTTAACCACTGATTTTGGTCCGGTTTTGCCTTTAAAAAACCTTCTTTATTTCCTTGAATTAACAAATCAAATAAAAATGTTCGATATTCTAAATTACTTACTTCAGTTTTTTGAATAATGAATGATTGAAGTGAGATCGTTTTATCTTCATATTCAAAAGTACCTGCAGGTAAATAAGAATATTTTCGTGAATCCAATTTTGAAAATGCTTTAATCATTTCTTTTTTTACTTTATTATTTTCTTTAATCTCTTCATCCGTTAATTTGGGAAAGGGATATTCATCAACAAAATTATTGCCCACTAAAGGAATTCGTTTGTTTTGATTATCAGGTTTTTTTGCGTTTATGTCATTAGCAGGGACAATAATATTTTCTGAAATAATATTCTCGGAAATTTCATTAGTCGCAATTGAATCATATTCTACTGATGTAGAGTTAGAATAATTATTATTCGCTAATTGAGTTTCTTTTTCGATCAATTTAGATGAACTATTTAACGATTTTTGCTCTGAAATTATTTTAATTTCATTTTGGCTTTCAATTGTATTCGGTATTAATAAATACGCTAACATTGAGATGGTACAAATACTTGAGATCATGATTATCAATTTTTTAGTTGTTAAAAATTGACGTTTTGTTTGAGCTTTAGATATTGAATTATCCAATGAATTAACAAAACGTTCTTTCGTTTGATCAAAAGAATATTCAGTTGGTTGCTCTTTGGCTAGCTGAAATAAATCGTTTATTTTAGAATGTTTATCCATGTTGCACCTCCCCTGTTTTTAGTGATGATTCAAAGGTTAAGATTTCAGTTAATTTTTCTCTTCCACGTTTTAAGCGTTGCTTTACAGCTGATTCACTAACTTGTTGAATTTCTGTTATTTCTTTAATGCTAAAACCAGTGATTTCAAATAATATTATTGCTTCTCGTTGATCTTCTGATAATTGTGCTAATGCTTGATGTAAAAAATAAATATCTGTACTTTTTGAACTATCTGCATGTTGATCTTTGATTAAAAATAACACCTTATCTTCCTTTAATTCATCTTCTTTATTCTTTCGATTCTTGTTTGCTAAAATGCGAACACTAATTCCAAAAAGAAAGGATAAAAATGCATCTGAAGATTTTAACGTTTCAAATTTTTCAAATGCAATAAGCAAGGTCTCGTTTATTAAATCGCGAAAATCCATATTTCCATACACTCTTGCTCTGCAGAAGCGTTCGAACCTATCATGAATCGGTTCGTAGAGTGCTAAAAATTGTTCTTGCTTTTTTTTACTCATTTCAATTTGTCATTCTTACTTGTTCTTTTAGGTAAGTGTCACAAGTGAAAGAAAAGTTACATACGTATGAAAAATAAATGTTAACGTTTAGAAATTTTAATTTCAAAATTAGAAGCCATCATTGTAAATGCCATAATTTCAGTTACTTCAGATGGTTTTGTGATTAACTCAATTTTATAATTTTTGAAAATCATCGAAAGAATTAATTTCATTTCCAACATTGCTAAATTTTTTCCTGGACAAAACCTAGGACCTGAACCAAAAGGTAAATATGCGTCTAAATTATGCATAGGACATTTATGCTCCATTTTACGCATCCATCTTTCAGGTTTAAAGGTATTTCCATCTGTAAAATGATCGTTGTGTACTGCAGCATATCTAGAATTCATCATTAATTTCTCTCCTTTTTTGAAAAGATAATTATTAATCGTAACATCCTTTGCAGGTTCCATTAAAAGCAATGGAGCGACCGGTTTTAGTCGCATCGATTCGTTTATTACAGCTTCAGTATATGCTAATTCAGTTATTTTTGAGTATTCAGTTAAAAAATTAGAATTTTCAATCACTGATGTAGCCTCTTTATGTAATAACTCTTGAATTTCTGGGTATTGAGCAAGAAGGTAAATCGCCCAAGCAACTGAATGTGCTGTAGTATCCTCACCTGCCATCAATAAAGTCAATAGATTACCTTTGATTTCTTTATCTGAAAAAACATTTTCTTCTTCAGCTGCAACGATTATTGATTCTAATAAATTTTCTGGTTCAACTTTCAAGTTGGGATTTGCATCAATCCGTTCTCTACCTATTTTAATAAATTGATTGATCAACTTGTCAACTTCTAATAAAGCGGCGTCAAACTCTTTATCTTTCTTTGTTTTATATATTTTATGAAATTGAAAAGGACTATTTATTCGTTTGAAAATCATTGGAAATAACTTTTCCATATGTTCCTGAATAACACCGCCCTCCTGTTCTAAGGTATTCATCTCCTCTCCAAAAACAAGTGAAGATGTAACATCAACAGTGAATCTCAATAAGTCATTTTGAATACAATAATTTTCATTTCTCTCACAATAACCTTCTATTTTTAAATGAAATCGTTCTAACGTTTTGATAATTGACGGAAAAAACTGTTGTTGATGTTTTACATCTAATCCTTTCGCAATAATTCTTCTGTGAACTTTCCAATCTTCCCCTTCTGCATTAAAAACTCCATGAACTCCTTCTGCTCTTAGGACTTTATCCATTTTTTGTAATCGAAGAAAATCATCAGGTCTAGCTTTTAATACTTTTTGAATAATTTCAGGATTCGTTATGACGGTAAATTTTGTTGGGCCTAATTTTATTTGATACACTTCACCATGTTCTTCTACCCAATTTTCAACGTATTGATGTAATTGATCGATTTTAATTTGATGTAAATTACCTAATATTGGCAAACCTTTTGGTCCAGAAGTTTTTTTTAAAGTGCTGCTCATATAACTAAATTAGAAGTTTAAAAATAATCTTTTATTTTGAGTTGTTACGTTGTATAAATACTAATTGCATTAAAAAATCAATGTTAGTAAGTATTTCAGAAATGAATTGGTTTCAAAAAAATAATAATTTTCTTTTTCTTAAATTTGTGAATATGATTTCAAATTGATTTCATAAACAATTAAATTCCTTTCAATGAGTTATTTAGATGAATTAAATGAAAGTCAGCGTGCAGCTGCAGAATCTATTTATGGACCCAATATGGTTATCGCAGGAGCGGGATCTGGTAAAACGAGAGTTTTGACATACCGAATTGCACATATGATGGAGCAAGGAGTAGATCCATTTAATATCATGGCTTTAACGTTTACGAATAAAGCAGCTCGTGAAATGACTGAACGTATTGGGAAAATTGTTGGTTCAAGTGAATCGAAAAACATCACAATGGGTACTTTTCACTCCGTTTTCTCAAGAATATTGCGTTACAATGCAGATCGTTTGGGTTACCCAACAAATTTTACGATTTACGATACTCAAGATTCTAAAAGTGTCATCAAAGACATTGTAAAGAGTTTAAATCTAGATGATAAGGTTTATAAACCAAGTATTGTTTTGGGACGAATTTCATCTGCTAAAAATAATTTGATTTCTCCAGAAGCTTATGCTCAAAATGAGAGTATTATGGCTGAAGATACTATTGCTAAAAGACCTGAATTAGCTCGCATCTACAAAACCTATGCGCACCGTTGTTTTAAATCAGGTGCAATGGATTTTGATGATTTGTTGTACATGACAAATGTTTTATTCCGAGATTTTCCAGATGCATTGGGTTATTATCAGCAGAAATTCAAGTATATTTTGGTGGATGAGTACCAGGATACGAATTATGCTCAGTATTTGATTGTTAAGAAATTAGCTGCTGTTTTTGAGAATATTTGTGTTGTAGGTGATGATGCTCAAAGTATCTACTCTTTCCGTGGAGCTAATATTCAAAATATTTTAAATTTCAGAAATGATTATCCTGATTTTAAGATGTTTAAATTAGAGCAAAATTACAGAAGTACTCGAAATATCGTTGAGGCTGCGAACAGTGTAATTGCGAAAAATCAAGATCAAATTCAGAAAAATGTTTGGACAGATAACAATGAAGGTGAAAAAATCAATGTTGTCAGAACTTTAACTGATAACGAAGAAGGTCGAGTTATTGCTAATCGAATTTACGATACGAAGCAAAGTAAAGGTTTGTCTTTCGGTGATTTTGCGATTTTATACAGAACAAACAAACAATCACGTTCTTTTGAGGAAGCTTTAAGAAAATTAAATATTCCCTACAAAATATACGGAGGCTTATCTTTTTACCAACGTAAAGAGATTAAAGATATGATTGCTTATTTCCGTTTGGCAACGAATCCTAAGGATGAAGAAGCTTTAAAACGTGTGATCAATTATCCTTTAAGAGGAATTGGTAAAACGACGATTGAAAATATAATAATTGCTGCGGATAAATACAGTGTAAATATTTGGGATGTTATTTCTGATTTCAATAGTTATCCATTAGCTTTAAATCAAGGGACAAAGAATAAATTGACTGATTTTGTGACGATGATTCAGAGTTTTCATGCGCAATTGGATCGAATGAATGCGTATGACTTAGCTCAACACATCGCAAAATCTTCAGGTGTATTAAAAGATTTGTATTCTGAAAAAGATAAAGGTCCTGAAGAAGTTGAACGTTACCAAAATATAGAGGCCTTATTAGCTGGTATTAAAGAGTTTTCCGTTACAGGTGATGGTGACGATACGATGAAATTATTGGCTGATTTCATGGTCGATGTAGCTTTGTTGACAGATGCTGATCAAACGCAGGATGAAGAAGTGAACTTTGTTACAATGATGACAATTCACTCAAGTAAAGGATTGGAATTTGAGCATGTCTATTTGGTTGGTTTAGAAGAAAATTTATTTCCTTCGCAAATGGCTCTTCATTCTAGAACAGAATTAGAAGAAGAAAGAAGATTGTTTTATGTTGCTGTCACAAGAGCTAGAGAAACATGTACACTTTCATATGCTACATCACGATTTATTTGGGGTAACTTAGTTACTTCAGAGCCAAGTCGTTTTATAGATGAAATTTCGAAAGATTTCTTGCATTTTGAAGTTCCGGATCGTCCAGGTGGTCGTTCTTTGAATAGTCGTGCAAGTGGATTTGACCGACCAATGTCAGGAGGATTAAATCGTTCTTTTTCAGCTGCTCCAAACATGAAACCTGTAGAGCAAGTTCAGCGTTCAGCTTCAAAAGTAGCAGCTTCTTCATTGGATTTAAAAGTTGGATACAATGTTCAACACGCACAATTTGGAACAGGAAAAGTAACAGCAATTGAAGGGCAAGGAAATGATAAAAAAGCAACCATTTTTTTCCCAGGAAAAGGTGCTAAAAACTTATTGTTAAGATTCGCTAATTTGACTGTAGTAGATTAAGGTTAAAATAATCCAAAATTAAAAATCAAAAATTTTTATATTGAGCGCAGTCGAAATGCAAAATCATTAAGAAGTAGGTTTCACTTCCCACATTTTAATGTATTGACTAACAGCCATGTTTTGAGCACGTTGTTTTGCTAATAATGCTTTTTCGCCCGTATAAAGAGCATCAACTGTTGCAAACCACAATCCTAACCAATGTGTAAAATGATCTTGTGAAATTGAATGATTGAAATGTTTGTCAACATCTCGGTGGGCTTGTACTGGATTTCCTTTGAAATTCATTATTCCGAAAAGTTGAGCCATCCAAAAATCAGTAAGTTTCTCAATATGTGAACCCCATTTTTCAGTTGGAATAATTTCTAAAAAAATAGGACCTAACTTTTCATCAAGTTTAATAATGTCATAAAACGTAAAAACAAGATTCCTAACATCTTCTCTAGTTTCTATGGTTGGTTTTTGAATTTGCGCCTCCATCCTATTCTATAAATTATTTACTGTACAAAGAAAGCTTCAAATTGTTGAACACTTTATGATTGAAGTCATATTCAGAATGAGAATCTTTTTCGATATTTGGAAAAAATTTATAAAATGAGCGTATTAGAAGATTTAGAAAAAAAATATACAGAATCAAATCAATCGATGGAAACCTATTTACAAGGTTTGTTGCATGCGAAGCCAATTACTTATTGGGATTACATTGATACTGGTGTTTTATTAAATATTCAAAAACCTAGAACGAATTTTCCAGATGAAATGGTTTTTATCATGTATCATCAAGTAAACGAATTGTTGTTTAAGATGATTCTTTGGGAAATGGAGCAAGTTCATAACAATGAATCAATTACTCCTGAGTTCTTTACTGAAAAATTAGGTAGAATTAGTCGTTATTTTGATGTTTTAGCTGAGTCTTTCAATGTGATGACTGACGGAATGGAAGTTGAGCAATACATGCAGTTTAGAAATTCTTTAACACCTGCAAGTGGTTTTCAAAGTGCTCAATATCGTTTAATCGAATTCGGTTCTACAGAATTAATCAATTTAATTGATTTCCGTTTCAGAGCAACGATTGATAGAAATACTCCATTCGAACATGCATTTGAACATTTATATTGGCAAGCTGCAGGTAAAGATCATAAAACTGGAAATAAATCAGTTTTGATTAAAGAATTTGAAAAACGTTACAAAGGTGAATTTATCGATTACATGCAAAAAGTAAACACGACGAATCTTTATACGAAATTCAAATCTTTACCAGAAGATTCTCGCAAAAATCCTGAATTGATTGAAGCGTTGCGTCATTATGATTATACCGTAAATGTTAAATGGGTAATGTGTCATTACAATACTGCTGAGAAATACCTTGAAAGCGGCAAGAAAAAAGCCGAGGCAACTGGTGGAAGTGAATGGAAAAAATACATGCATCCAAGATACCAAAGAAGAATATTCTTCCCTGAAGTTTGGTCTGAAGAAGAATTGGCAACTTGGGGAGAAAATATTTAAGAATAGTTTTCAATCTATATTTAAAAGTCTTTTCGTAATCGGAAAGACTTTTTTTTGCACCCTATTTCTAAACAAATACTAAATTTGCACTAGAATACTTAAGAATGATAGGAAAAGATATCTTGCTAAAATATGGTGCAATAGAAACCCGGCTTTCTAAGAGTGAAATCATTTTTAAAGAAGGTGATCATGCAAAATATTACTATCAAATCATTTCTGGTGAGGTTAAAATGTTTAACATCAATAGAGATGGCAAAGAATTCATTCAAGGAATTTTCTCTAAGAATAGAAGTTTTGGAGAACCACCCTTGTTTAATTCAGGGAATTTATATGTTGCAAATGCAATTGCTCTTCAAGATACTAACGTTTTAAAATTGTCTAAGGATTCTTTTATTCAATTACTAAAAGAAAATCCAGATATACATATAGAATTTACTCAAACATTAGCCGATCGATTGCATTTTAAATCATTGATGGCTGCTGAAATTTCAAATAATGATCCTGAAGCTCGAATTTTAACATTGTTAGATTACTTAAAATTCACAATTTATAAAATTGAAGAGCCATTTGAATATGAAGTTGAATTAACGCGTCAACAAATAGCTGATTTAACAGGTTTAAGAGTTGAAACTGTTATTCGATCAATAAAATCGTTGGAGAAGAAAGGGAAATTAAAAATTGTAAGTAGAAAAGTTTGGAGGTAAATTAAATGAACCCCATTCCTAATGCAACTGAAATTAAAAGTAACATAACGGCTACTATTGATTGAATAAATTTAAAAGTTACTTTTTTTAATAGTTTATTACCCAAAAAGGCGCCTGTAATAGCAGAAATTATTGCAATTAAAACGATAGACCAATTTTCTTCCAGGTTTAATTTTGTATAATTAGTCGAATAAATTGATAAGCGTGTAATATCAATAAATGTCGAAATTACTACTGTTGTTGCGATAAAAGATTCTTTACTTAAGCCCGCTTTTACTAAAAAAGCACTTCTTAAAGCTCCTTGATTACCTGATAAACCACCAAAAAATCCACTTAATATTCCTCCAATAGGTAATTTACTTTGATTGAATTCTAATTTCTTGAAATATGGAATTAAATCCATAGAAGAAAAGATGATTAAAATTAATGCTATGATGAATTTTATAGGATAAATATAAAATGATTTACCAAACATTTCATATTCAAATAAAGGTTTGAAATCTGAAATGATTAATAAAAGTGAAGATCCCATTAAAGCAGCAAAAATGGCAGGAATACCAAATCGAATAACGACTTTTTTATTAAACTGTTTACCTACAAGTAATAATTTAAATATATTATTGCTAAAATGAACAATTCCAGTAAGACCAACTGCTACTTCAATTGGGAAGAAGAAAACAAAAACAGGAGTTAGTAAAGTTCCTAAACCAAATCCTGAAAAGAATGTTAGAATTGATGCTGAAAAAGCTACAATTGATATTAAAAATACTTCTAACATTAATTATTTTCGTTCAATTTTTTCATAAGATGTCACAATTCCTTTGATTAAAGCTGAACTGAAACCGCTGTGCTCCATTTCATTTAAACCTACAATTGTACAGCCTTTCGGTGTTGTTACCTTATCAATTTCTTCTTCTGGATGACTACCGTTTGTAATCAATAGTTCAGCAGCACCTTTAACAGTTTGAGATACAATTTTTGTAGCTGTTTTTGAGTCGAATCCAACTTGAATTCCACCTTGAATCATCGCACGCATAAATCTTAATACATATGCAATTCCGCAAGCTCCTAAAATTGTAGCAGATTCCATTAATTGCTCGTCAATCACCACTGTATCACCTAAATGATTAAAGATTTCTGTGATTGTTTCTTGACGATTCAAATGATCTCTACCAAATGAAATTGCAGTAATCGATTCATTAACAGCAGCAGCCGTATTAGGCATTGCTCTAAAAATATCGATATCAAAATCGAAACAAGCTTTCATTTCTGCAGTTGTGATTCCTGTTGCTACAGAAACAATTGTATGACGATTTCCATCAAAAAAGGAAGCGAATTCAGTTAAAAAAGGGATGATTGTGTAGGGTTTTAAGGCTAAAATGATGATATCACACTCAGCAATTAATTCTTTGTTATCAGATGTAAATACTACGTTCTCTGATTCAAATTGCTTTAACGAAGAAATATTTCTTCTTGATCCATAAATTTTAGCAGTTGTGTCTTTTTGACGAATTCCATTTAATAATGATAATCCTAAATTTCCACAACCTACAATTCCTATTTTTTGCATTATAATTTATTTTTGACAAAGTTAACTTTTTGATTTTAATTAAATCGATTAATCTCAAACTAAAAATGTTACTTTTGTTACAGTTGAAACTATAAATAAACATTAATTCTTATGAGATTTTTATTAGCATTAGTGCTTTTATTGAGTTCTATTCATATTTCTTTAGCTCATGAGTATTACTTTGCTTTTGCGGAAGCGCAGTACAATCATACAACAAAACGTATAGAACTTTCACTTTCTGTTTCGACTCATGATATAGAACATTATCTGCAGGACAAAGGTGTAAAAGTAAAAGAATTGGAAGATTTTCAATCAGATACTTTAATGCAAAAAGAATTTTCAATTGAATTATTAAAAGGAATTTCGTTCTCAATCAACAGTTCAGTTATTGGTTATAAATTGATTGGTTATCAGGTAAATAAAAATGGATTAACAGACTTCTTTTTCCAGTCAGAAGTAATTGAATTATCCAATGAAATCAAGGTTCGATTTGATCTATTAATGAATCAATACAAAGAACAACAGAATAAATTGACATTTATTTACAATTTAAAAAAGCACACCTACCCTTTTACTCAAATTAATAAAGAACAGATTATTCATTTAGACTCAAACGAAGAATGAAAATAGTATATACACTTTTGGCTTTAATGCCATTAACATTGGTTGCTCAAAGTAAATTTGCACAATTAGATCAAGAGTTACCAACTCCAAACGAGTATCGTAATGCTGCAGGAGATCCTGGACATCATTATTATCAGCAAAAAGCGGATTATAAAATAAACGTTTCAATTAATGATGAGAATCAAGTTTTGAAAGGAGATGAAATTATAACTTACACCAATAATTCTCCTGATCAATTGGATTACTTATGGTTACAGTTGGATCAAAATATTTACAGCGAAAACTCTGATAATAAAATGATTGACATCGAGAAGATGGAAGATTTTAAAAATATCGGTGATGTTAAAAAGAAACTGTTCTATTATGATGGAGGATTTAAAATTGATGAAATAACGACTGTTTCTGGTCAAAAAATGAAGTATTTCATCAACAAAACGATGATGAGAATTGATTTAGCTAAACCTTTAAAATCAAAAGAAAGTATCAGTTTTAAAGTCAAATGGTGGTACAATATAAATGATCGTATGGCTGTTGGTGGTCGTTCTGGATATGAATACTTCGAAAAAGATAAAAAC
>JAJTEO010000053.1 GCA_021300395.1 Fluviicola sp.
CTTGATTGGTAATTGTTACTGTTGGTCCGGAAGGGTCTGTTTTTACTGCGACATTTGATTGAAGTACATTATAACTTCCCCCATTCGGTCCAGTTAAATCCATATCATATCCTGAAATATCAACATTTTCAATAACAATTCCAGGATTGCTTTGTGAGCCAGGAGGAGCGATGAATACATGTTGAAAATCAATCCCATTTTTTGTTACTCCAGGAAGGGTAATTGTGAAATATGTTTTCGTACCTACAGGATTGGATAACTTTAAAGAAATTGCACCTTTTTTAAGTCTGATTTTTTTTAGTTGAACATCTTTTAAATCAATCGGATGTTCTTCGATTTGTAAGGGGTTTACAAAATTTGAACCGGGTGTTAAAACTAAACTATTTACAGATAAAATGTAATTTGTCTTAATCGTAGTATCAGGGATTGTAATGAGATCAGAAAGATTAATATCCATTAATGTTCGATGTAAATCCAATTCATACATACCTGATGATAAAACAGATAATGTCGAATCATTTACAAATTTATCCAATGAAATAGTGTCATTTACAACAGGAATATTCCAATCTGAATCCCAAGATGTCTTTTGTTTTCGACAGGAAAACAAAAAAACGCTTGTTATAATAAGAAGTATAATTTTTTTCATAATCGTATTATATCAAACGTTTTATATTTTAAAAGGTTGGTAATCTTATGCTCTTTCTATAACAACAGCGTATCCTTGACCAAGTCCGATACACATTGTGACAAGTGCATAACGTTTATTTGTTTTTTGTAATTCAATCGCTGCTGATAGTAATATTCTAGCGCCTGACATTCCAAGTGGGTGACCTAAAGCGATTGCACCTCCGTTTGGATTAATTCTTGGATCATTATCTTCTAAACCTAATTCACGTGTACATGCAAGAACTTGAGCAGCAAACGCTTCGTTTAATTCTAAAATATCCATTTGGTCTAACGTTAAACCAGCTCTTTCAAGTGCTTTTTTAGATGCATAAACGGGACCGATTCCCATAATTCTTGGTTCAACACCTGCTATAGCTCCAGAAATAATTTTAGCTAATGGTTTTAAATTTTCCGGACGAGCAAACTCATCTTGTTGGAAAACGATTGGGTCTTTCTTTTTTTGTGGAATTGAAACTGGAATAATTTCTTCAGCGAATCGACCAGATTGAATAGCCTTTGCAGCTTTTTCTTGTGACCAAGCTGAGAATTTATCTTGTGAAGCTCTGTCGATTTTATACATTTCAGCTAAATTTTCAGCTGTACCTCCCATGCTGTCAACACCATATAATTCTTCCATTTTAGGGTTGATAAAACGCCATCCAAAAGATGAATCATACATTTGAGCATCACGACCGTATGCAGATGAAGTTTTTGAGATAACCCAAGGTCCACGTGTCATATGTTCAACACCACCAGCGATGTAAATATCACCAGCACCATCTTTAATCGCTCTAGCAGCATTCATTGTAGCAGCCATTCCTGAAGCACACAATCTATTCACAGTTTCACCTCCTAATTGGTAAGGTAAACCAGCTCTTTCAAGTGCTTTTTTAGATGCATAAACGGGACCGATTCCCATAATTCTTGGTTCAACACCTGCTATAGCTCCAGAAATAATTTTAGCTAATGGTTTTAAATTATAACATGGAACGATTATTTCGTGTAATTAATTAGATTTTTCCTTTGATTATTTCAGTTTGAGTGGGTTTATTCGTCAAAATGTAAATTAAAATTATTTGAAGATTGTCCAAGTGTGTTGAAAACTTCTAATTCAAAAAAATATTAAGTCTTAGTATATTCGAAAACGCTAAAAATTTAAAACCAGAGAAAGTGAAGTTAAAAAAATCTACTATTTTATCTATTGTGTTGTTTTTCTCGATGGGCGTTTATGCTCAATTGGAAGATTTAACACCGGCAGAAATTGCCTATAGAGATTCAATTGCGAAGTTAAATTCCCAAAATGATGCAATCGCAAAAAGTCAAGAAGCTTATAATAAAGGTATTCAGCTTTTTGGTGAGAAAAATTACAAAGGAGCAATTGAACAATTCTCTACATCTGTAAAATTAGATCCAAAATTTACGGGAGCTTATTACAATAAAGGAGTTGCAGAAAACGAAGCAGAATTGTATTCGGAAGCATCAAAAACGTTGAATGAGTTAATTAATATTGATCCAAATTATTCTAAAGCTTATTTTCAAAGAGGTAGAGCTTTTCAAGGTCAAAGTGATTATTTAAATGCTGAGAAAGATTACGAAAAGTCAATTCAGATTGATCCAAAGAGCGCAAAAGCATATTACAATTATGGTACTTTACGTTTTTTACAAGCAGATTATAATGGCGCAATCAAATATTTCACGAAAGCAATCGAATTAGATCCAAATTATGCTTTTGCATATAATGTGTAACGTTAATGGAACAGGGGAAATTAGATGATGCGAAAAAAGATTTTGAAAAAGCATTAGCAATTAATCCTAAATATGCACCAGCAGCTTCAAATTTAAGTGCTGTATATTTTAAACAAAAAGATTACAAAAAAGCATTAGAATTTGGTGATAAAGCAGTAGGTGCTGATCCAAAATATGCAAGTGCTTTTATCAATAGAGGTATGGCTAGAGAGATGAATCGTGACTTGAATGGTGCTTGTGAGGATTGGCATAAAGCGAAAGACTTAGGTGCTGAAGCAGGGAAAACGTATTATTCAGGAAATTGTAACAATTAAATCTAGAAATCATGCTTAAAAAATATATATTATTACTTATCGTATTTGTAGCAACTTCTAGTTTGTTTGCTCAAAATGTTGAATTTAAATCATCTAATTTTAAAGACAATAAAGACGGATTGAAAAAAGCACAAGATGCAATTGATGCAGGAGATGTTTTTTACAAATTAGGAAATGAAGCATTTTTTAATGTTCAAAATACAGGATTGAATTATCAAAAAGCTTTAAAACAATATGATGTTGCTCAAAAATTCAATCCAAATAATGGAATGTTGAATTTTAAAATTGGAGTTTGTTATGCGAATTCAAATGATCCTTTTAAAGGAATTGAATACATCAAAAAAGCAAAAACATTAGATCCAACGTGTGATCCATTTTTAGATTATTATGTTGCTTTTTCATTGCATTTAGAAAAAAAGTTTGATGAAGCGATTGTTGCTTACCAAGCATTTGAGACGAATTACAAAAAGGCTGATAATTTCGCGAAATTTGTGACTCAACGTAAAAATGAATGTAAATTAGGGAAAACATTAGTTACTTCAAGTGTTAGAGCTTGGGTAGATAATGTTTCTGAATTAAATACTGAATTTGACGATTATGCACCATCAATTTCAACGGATGGTTCTGAGTTAGTTTTTACATCTAATCGACCAAACGCACATACTCCAAATGAAATAGGTGGATACGATAAAGATATCTATTCTTCTACCTTGACAAATGGAAAATGGTCAACACCAAAAGATTTGCCAGGAGCTATTAATACACCAGTTGATGAAGTTTCTGACAATATGAACTACAGTGGAACAGGTATGTTGTTGCATAGGGATGTTGCAGGACAAACAGATATTTTTGAATCAAAATTACAAGGTTTAAATTGGTCTGACCCTGTAGCTTTAAGCTTTTTAATTTCTTCTCCAAAATCAAATGAGCGTTTTGCTTCTTATAGTAGTGATGGTTGGAGTATTTACTTCGCAAGAGATAATGATAGCAAAGAAAATGGTTTTGATATTATGAATTCAGCGATGCAAAATAAAATGTTAAAAGATTTTATGACAGCATCTTCTGTAAGTATTGTTAACTCTAAATTTGATGATGGACCAATTTACATTCACATCGATGGAGAAACAATGTACATCGCTTCTGAAGGAAATGAATCAATGGGAGGTTTTGATATTTTTGTTTCAAAAAGAATGCAAGGATCTTGGTCTAAACCAGTAAATATGGGCTATCCAATTAATACACCTTATGATGACTTCTTTTTTGCTTCAACGGCGAATGGAAAATTTGCTTACATCGCATCTAATCGTGAAGGAGGAAAAGGTGGTTATGATATTTACAAAGTAACTTTCTGGGGACCTGAGAAAAAACCAATTTTTGATGTAGAAGATTATTTATTAGCTTCAGTTGCTATGCCAGTGAAAGATCATCAGATTGAAGCAGCAGTAGATGTAAATAAAAAATCATTTACAGTATTCAAGGGAACAACTATTGATGCAATGACAAAGAAACCTGTTGAAGCAGAAATTGAAATTACGGACAATGTTACTGGTAAAATTATTGAAACATTCACAACGAATAGTGCGACAGGTAAATTCATTATCACATTGATTTCAGGTAAGAATTATGGTATTGCAGTAAAAGCGAAAGGCTATTTGTTTCACTCAGAAAATTTTGATATTCCAGCAGGAAGTGGAGACAACTTAGTGAACACAGTAATCGAGTTGAAAAACATCGCTATTGGAAGTAAAATTGCGCTTCGAAATATCTTTTTTGACATGGGGAAAGCAGTTTTAAGAGCTGAATCAAATGCCGAGTTAGATCGTTTAGTGAAGTTAATGAAAGATGTTCCAACGTTGAAAATTGAAATTTCAGGACATACAGATAATACTGGTTCTGCAACGATTAACGAAACATTATCTCAGCAAAGAGCGGAAGCAGTTGTTGCTTATTTAGTAAGTAAAGGAATTGTAGCTGCTAGGATGACAGCAAAAGGTTATGGTTCGAGCAGACCAATTGCCTCAAATTCATCTGACGAAGGAAAACAACAAAACCGAAGAACAGAATTCGAGATAAAAGGAAACTAAAAGGATATAATAAAGAAAAGGGGTTTTGAATTAGTTCGAAATCCCTTTTTTTGTTACTTTAATTAGAGAATAAGGTTAATCCAAAATTCAAAATCTAAAATCCAAAATTATAAAAGCGGCTTAATTATTGACAACTCATACTTGATAAACTCTAAGTAATATGAATAAAGTTCGTTTGAAAGCTGTTAACTTTGCAGTTCTTAGTATGAAAAAAATGAAAAAAATTGCAGCAATAGGATCAATAGGAATGTTCTTGTTTTTAGCTTGTTCTCAAGGTCAAAATAAAGAATTAGCACCTCAAAAAAAGAAAATTGAAATTCCAAAACATTCAATCGAATTTAAACTTTCAGATTATTTAACTGAAAATAAAGACTTAGATGCAGAAGTAGAAAAGATTTTTGCTTCTTTAGATGATACAGCAATTGTTGCTCAGTTAATTATGCCAGCTGTTGGACGTTTAGGTCAGACAGAAGCTACAATTAAGCAACACATTAAAGATCGAATTATTGGTGGTGTTTTGATGTTAAATGGAACAAAAGATGGTTTCACATCATGGATTAAGAATTTCGAAGCAATGAATGATTCAATTGGAAATATTCCATTTTTATATAGCGCTGATGCTGAACCAAGTCTAGTAAATAGAAAAATCGAAGGTTCAGTTAAAGTGAAAAAAGCAAACGAAATGACTTCAATCGATGAGGTTACTGCTTGTGCAAAAACAATTTCTTCAGATTTAAATGCAATTGGGATTAACTATAATTTTTCACCAGTTGTAGATATGTCGCCTAATACAACGGTTGGATTTAGAAGTTTTGGAAAAGTTCCTGCGAACATTATTCCTTGGTCAAATGCGTTTATTCAAGAAACTCAAGCGCACAATATTTTGGCAACTGCGAAACATTTCCCTGGTCACGGTTTAGTTTCTGGAGATACACATAAATCGTTACAAATGATTGATGGAGAATTGAAAGAGATTGGAAATTATCCTGAATTAATCAAAAATGGAGTATTGTCAATCATGGTGGCGCACATTGGTGTAAAAAACAATTCAAAATACGATACTAAAGGAATGCCAGCGACAACTTCAGAGATTATTGTAAAAGGATTATTGAGAGAAGAATATGGATTCAAAGGATTGATCGTTACAGATGCAATGAATATGGGTGGTGTAGCTTCGATTCCTCAAGCAGAAGTGAAAGCGGTGAATGCAGGTTGTGACATCGTATTAATGCCTTTAGATGCAAAGAAAGCACATGCTGATTTGATCAAAAAATACAATGAAGACAAAGAATTTAAAGCAAAAGTTGATGCTTCAGCGAAACGAATTATTCGTATGAAAATTTGCGTTGGACTTTTGAAAAAATAAGCTTAGTTAATAAAAATAAGAAAGCTTCAATCTACTTAAGATTGGAGCTTTTTTTTGTTTTTCACTATTCTATTGAAAATAAACACCAAACTATCATCTGTATTTAACTAAATCACTTAACTTTGCAAGCATAATTTTTAAATGTCATGATTAATATTACACTTCCTGACGGAACAGTAAAACAATTTAATGCAGGTGTTACAGCACATGATGTAGCAATGAGCATTTCAGAAGGATTGGCTAGAAACGTACTAGCAGCAAAAGTAAATGGAGTAGTTGTTGATTCAACGAGAACCATTACTGAAGATTCGACCTTACAATTGTTGACCTGGAACGATACGGATGGTAAATCTACTATGTGGCATTCATCAGCGCATTTAATGGCTGAAGCAATTGAATTTTATTATCCAGGAGTTAAATTAGCGATCGGGCCACCAGTTGCTAATGGTTTTTACTATGATGTTGATTTTTTAGAAAATACTATTTCTGAAAAAGATTTAGAGAAAATCGAGCATAAAATGAAAGAATTGGCGAAACAAAAAAATAAATTTGTTCGTCAAGAAATTTCAAAAGCGGAAGCGATTGCATATTTCACAGAAAAAGAAGATCCATATAAATTAGAGTTACTTGAGAATTTAGAGGATGGAAACATCACTTTCTATACACAGGGTGAATTTACTGATTTATGTCGTGGACCACATATTCCTGATACAGGATTCATCAAAGCAGTAAAATTAACTTCTATTGCAGGTGCTTACTGGAGAGGAGATGAAAAAAACAAACAATTAACACGTATTTACGGTATTACATTTCCGAAACAAGCAGAATTAACTGAATATTTAGAGAAAGTTGAAGAAGCCAAAAGAAGAGATCACCGTAAATTAGGTAAAGAAATGGATTTATTTGCGTTCTCTCAAAGAGTAGGGCAAGGGCTTCCATTGTGGTTACCAAAAGGTGCTGCTTTAAGAGAAAGATTAGAAAATTTCTTGAAAAAAGCACAGAAAAAAGCAGGTTACAGTCAAGTAATTACTCCTCATATCGGAAGTAAAGAATTGTACGTTTGTTCTGGGCATTACGAAAAATATGGTGCTGATTCATTTCAGCCAATCAATACACCGGATGATAACGAAGAGTTCTTGTTAAAACCAATGAACTGTCCTCATCACTGTGAGATTTTTAAAACTAGACCTCGTTCTTACAAAGATTTACCAATTCGTTTTGCGGAATTTGGAACAGTTTATAGATATGAGCAAAGTGGTGAGTTACATGGTTTAACACGTGTAAGATGTTTCACACAAGATGATGCACATATTTTCTGTAGTCAAGATCAAGTAAAAGATGAGTTTAAGAAAGTAATTGATTTAGTGTTATATATTTTCAAAACATTAAAATTCGATAATTTCAAAGCTCAAATTTCATTGAGAGATCCTGAAAATCCAACAAAATACATTGGAACAGATGAAAACTGGACGAAAGCTGAAAATGCAATCATCGAAGCAGCAGCAGAAAAAGGTTTACCAACTGTTGTTGAATTAGGAGAAGCAGCATTCTACGGACCAAAATTAGATTTCATGGTGCAAGATGCTTTAGGAAGAGAGTGGCAATTAGGAACAATCCAAGTTGATTACAATTTACCAGAGCGTTTTGAATTAGAATATACAGGAGCTGACAATCAAAAACACAGACCAGTAATGTTGCATAGAGCACCATTCGGTTCAATGGAACGATTTGTTGCTGTGTTGTTAGAACATTGTGCTGGTGACTTCCCATTATGGTTGACAACAGAGCAAGTTGCTATTCTTCCGATCAGTGATAAATACAACGAGTATGCAGAAAAAGTTTTAGAATTGCTAAATAATTCCGATATTCGCGGTTTCGTTGACGATCGTAGTGAGAAAATAGGTAAAAAAATTCGTGATTCAGAATTGAAGAAAATACCTTTCATGTTAATTGTTGGAGATAAAGAAGCTGAAAATGAGGAAGTTTCTGTTCGCCAAAGAAGTGAAGGAGATTTAGGATCAATGAAGATTGAAGAGTTTGGACAATTAGTTCAAAAAGCGATTGAAATCGAATTATCAATAAACGCATAATAAATTGAATGAGAAAAGACTTTAGAAAACCAAATTTAAAGAGAGAAGATAACGATAAGCACAAGATTAACGAGAAAATTACTGCTCGTGAAGTGAGAATTGTATTTGAAGGACAAGAACCACAAGTAATGAAAACATCTGAGGCGATTCAATTAGCTGAAGAACAAGAGTTAGATTTAGTTGAGATTTCTCCAAATGCTGTTCCTCCTGTGTGTAAGATTATGGACTATCGTAAGTTCTTATACAATCAAAAGCGTAAAGAGAAAGAATTAAAAGCGAAACAAAGTAAAATTGTCATCAAAGAAATCCGTTTTGGACCAAATACTGATGAGCACGATTTTAACTTTAAATTAGCACATGCACGTAAATTCTTAGAAGAAGGAAGTAAGTTGAAAGCTTATGTATTCTTTAGAGGACGTACTATTGTATTTAAAGATAGAGGAGAATTATTATTGTTGAAATTCGTTACTGAATTGGAAGATATCGGTGCTGTAGAGCAAATGCCGAAATTGGAAGGGAAACGAATGATCATTATGATTAATCCTAAGAAAAAATAATATTAGTCATTAGTTTTGAGTCATTAGGCAGTAGTTAGTTGCTAATGCCTATTGCCTTTTTAACTAATGCCTTAAGGACTGTATAGAGGTAAACTTTAAAAACGAAGAGAGATGCCAAAAATGAAAACTAAATCTAGTGCAAAGAAGAGATTCACTGTAACTGGAAGTGGTAAAATTAAAAGAAAACACGCTTTTAAAAGTCACATCTTAACTAAGAAGTCGACAAAGCAAAAAAGAAATTTGACGAAAGCTGGATTAGTTCATCCTGCTGATATGTCAAATATCAAATTACAATTGTGTATGAAATAATTGAAAGCTTAGCTTTCGATTATACACAATCATTAGTGCAGCAATGTACTAATAAAAAATAGTCTGAATGATCAGACTGGTTTAGTATTGTTAACCCGATATTTGAGTACAAAGTTTTCTGCGACAATGAAACACTCACTATCAAAAAACTAAAAAATTATGCCAAGATCGGTAAACCATGTTGCTTCAAGAGCTCGTAGAAAGAACTTTATGAAGCTTGCCAAAGGTTACTTTGGAAGAAGAAAAAATGTTTGGACAGTTGCTAAAAATGCAATTGAAAAAGGATTAAATTACGCATACGAAGGTCGTAAGCAAAAGAAAAGAAATTTCCGTTCTTTATGGATCGCTCGAATCAACGCGGGTGCTCGTCAACACGGAATGAGCTATTCTCAATTCATGGGTGCTATCCACAAAAGTGGAATTGAATTGAACCGTAAAGTTCTTGCTGATTTAGCAATGAACCAACCGGAAGCATTCAAAGCAATTGTGGAAACAATTAAAAAATAATTAAGTAACCTTAGGGAACTCTATACAGCTTAAGCCATTCACAAAGTGAATGGCTTTTTTGTTTCCAATAGCTCATCACTTTTAACTTTACATTATTAACTAAATAAAATGAAACCAACAAAAACAGATCAGGCCTTCTGGAATCAAAAAGAATCCTTTATTCAGGAATTAACTGAATTGATTGAAGTTTTTAAACAGCAATTGGAAGAAGAAAAAATGTCTACTGGGGCAATCAGTGGTCATTATCGTGTGGCGTCTCTTTTTGTGAAGCATATCAAAGATTTTACCGATCATCTTACTTTTGAAGAAATAACGGTTTCCAATGCGAATAAAAAGTTCTTATTGCACGTCAAATGGGAAGGATTGACGGATTGGGATCCAAAAGAGATTAAATTAAAATTAAAGCGTTTCGTTCAGTTTTTAGCTACCAAAGGGCATGTTAATGAGAATGTATTGGGGAGTTTGTAGTTTATTATAACATCCCGATCTTATTGGATTTGTTATCCTATTTGAATGATTCTTGAATATTTTTATGTGATAAGTAAAAATGTTATAATATTTTTATAACTTTATTTCTATATTTGCATAGAAATGAAACTAACCGGAACACATAAATTATTAAAATTAAAAAAGAAAAATATAGGATACATTATTCTGATTTCCCTCCTTGAGGAGGGATTAAAGGGAGGTGACTTCGTGAATTAATTCGAGAAATTCGATTTCATAATTTTTACTTTTTTGATTTACATATCCATCGATCTTTGGTACTTATTGAATTTGGAGAATTTGAAGAAGCGGCAGTCGTTTGGTGCGGTTCTCATGATGAATATGAGTCGGTATTTAAGAATAATAAAGATGTCATCCGTAAATGGTTGAAAGTAAATGAATGGATTGATTAACTATAAATTTTGAAAGATGAAAACACAATTAGACATAAAAAAACTTTTAAAAAAAAGGTGTTATTTCAAACGAGTTGGAATTTGAACGGGCATCTATTTTATTGAGAAAACTACGTTTATTAGCGAAAGAAGATAAAGAACTAAATAAGCTTCGATTAGAACTGAAACAATTAATCATTGATTTTGAAAAGAGGAATTGGAATCCAGAAGTTGAAATTACTGAAGTTCAATTGAAAGAAAGTGATTATGCAACTTTTATAGCAGAACAAGAGCGTGTGTTTTTATTAAATCGAAAAGAACACATTCAAGAGCGTTTGTCTGAATTTGGTTTAACACAGCAAGAATTTGGAGCAATTTTAGGACACGGAAAATCGTATATTTCTCAATTAATGAATGGTGTTTATCCTTTTTCTAATAAAGATTTAATTATCATTCACCGTCTTTTTGATATAAAATTAGAATATCTTATTTTAACAATACTTCCCTCTGAAGAACGTCTAAGAATTAATGATACTATTTCTAAAATTAAAATAACAAAGAAAGCAACGAGCTTGAAATTGAAGAAGATGGATTTGTTGAAAGCGGTTTGATAGTTGGGTGTTTATTGCAAAAGCTACAGTTTGATATATTACCAAATCAGTAGAAAAATAATCAAATTTCTTATTTTATTAATAGTCTTGAATCAATACATTTACCAATTGAAGGAAAAATTTTACTGTATTCAATTTTAACACAATTTAATTGTTTAATTTTATTTATTTCTCTTATTTTACAGTCTATAAAAGGTATGCTTGAAATATAATTTTCACCGTTAACGTTATATTTAAATACAATCGTTTTAACACCTCTTACACTACCAATTCGCAGAAATCTTGAACAAACAGTGTTTGTATTGTGTTTAAGTATCTTTAATAAAATAATAATACTCAATAAAGTAATAGTTAATGTCAAGAAAAAGCCTCTAAATTTTCTCATAGTTTTATTTTTTTACTGGTATAGTACTATTTGACCCAGAATTCCAAGCATTAATTCCGCTACCATAAACAAAAGAATTAAATGGTTTTTTACGAATTCCACCGAAGTTACATATACTTCCATATATTAGATCATTAGTGAATACTCTAGAATCCTTATTTATACACATAATTGCCCTCGCTCCGCTGGATTTGCAATCCTGCGGTATCGATAATCCAAATCTAGAAAATATAATCTAAAAAGTAATCAGTCGTGTTGGTATTTTGTAAGGCTTAAAATACTTTCTTAATATAGTGGAATTATTAAGTTCAATTTAGGTTATATAAAAAAAGCAGGATTTTTTATCCTGCTTCAAAGTATTTCAACTTTTCTTATCTCTTAGGATAAGAAAAGCTACTCATATCCACTTCGTAAATGTCTAAACTTGATTTTTGTCCGATTACTTCTGAACCAGCTAAAACAGCTTTTTTCATTTCTGGGTAATATTGGAAATGAGAATCGTTGTTTACAGTGTTTATCATAAGACCAAGGTTGACTGGTTTTGTCCAAACATTTTCTCCAACGTTTTCTGAAACAAAAACATCTAGACCTCCCATTCCTGGATGACCGTCAGAACTGAAGAATAAGAATCTTCCGTCAGCTGAGATAAATGGAGTCGTTTCTCTTCCTTTAGAATTGATACTATCAGATAGAGCGATTGCATCTCCCCATTTTTTACCAACTTTATGTACTACGTATAAATCAGTTGAGTTTTTTAGATTTCGATCTGAAACAAAATACATTGTGTTTCCATCAGCAGTTAAAGTTGCTCCACTTTCAAAAAATGAAGTATTGATTGTTTTGTTTTTGATGATTTTTGGAGTTGACCATTTTCCTTTATCTGTGAAAGTGATTTCGCAAATTTCTGCACTAGAAGTTCTATTCTTTTTAGATTCTAACATAGAAGTATTCATCGTCATATACGCCATTAATCCATTTGGAGCAATCCAAGTAATCGCATCATGTCCTTCCGAGTTGATACGGTCAATATCGTTTGTGATACTATCCCATTTTTGATCATCACCATTCCATTCAGCACGATAAATATCTTCAAAAAACTCTTGATCATCTTCTAAATTTGTTTTTCCACCTTTGGTATTATTTCTTCTAGAAGTAAAATAGATTTCTTTTCCACCTTTTGATAAGATTGGCGCATATTCGTTAAAACCAGAATTTACTTCTCCTTGTAATTTTACTCGTAATGATTTTTTACCAGCAGCTTTTTCTGCATGAACAAAATTACATTGATCAATTTTCTCGTTGATTTTTAATTCTTTAACTCTTGTTTTTGATAATAATGTTAAACATTTGTTATAGTAAACAAGTGCCGAATCAACTTGACCAACATTGTGAAAACTTTGTCCTATAATTTCAAAAACTTCTTTATCAACATTTTCTGGATCAGTATGTAATGATTCTTTCGCATATTTCAATGCAAAACCAAAGTTAGACATATGTAAGTGACAACTTGAAATCCAGTAAGTTGGTTTCCAGCTATAAGGATCTTTTGCAGCGGCTTCTCTAAATAAATTTAAAGCATCTTTAACTTTTCCTTCATCAAACAATGTTCTACCTTCATCAACTAGAAGCATCGCTCCAGCTTTGTCCAATAGTTTAGTTGTAGAATCTGGAGGAGCAATTAAAGAGCTATTAGAAGCACTTGCATTAAATGAAATAGTAGCGATAAATAAACCGAAAAGTAATCTTAAATACATATGATAATTATAACAAAATTTGATTTTGGAAATAAAGATACAAATAAAAGAATAATACCTCCGAAATCTTTAAAACTTAATCTATTTTGTTGATAAAATTGATCTTTAACTTTATCGATAAACTACTCTATAGTTCATATGGAATTACTATCTTTGACCTTTCTTTTTTGAAAAATATAGATTGTTTTTAACACGAATAGTTAGATAAATTAATACTTAAATAATGATTTTAAACGCACTTACAGCAATTTCTCCAGTAGATGGAAGATACCATTCAAAAACACAAGAATTACAACCATTTTTTTCTGAGTTTGGTTTATTTAAATACCGTGTTATTGTAGAGGTTGAGTATTTTATTGCTTTAGTAGATGCAGGAATAGAACCTTTAAGTGATTTTCCAAAAACTAAATATGCTGATTTGAGAGCATTGTGTACTAATTTCTCAGAAGAGGAAGCGGTTGAATATTTCTTGAAAGAGAAAATGACAGCTTTAGGTTTAGAAAAATATTTAGAATTTATCCATTTCGGTTTAACTTCTCAAGATATCAATAATACGTCAATTCCGCTTTCATTAAAAGAAGCGATTGAGCAAGTCTATTTGCCATTTGTAAACAAATTAGTTACAAAACTAACTACAATTCAATCGGAGTGGAAAGACATCCCAATGTTAGCTAGAACGCATGGTCAACCAGCTTCTCCGACACGTTTAGGGAAAGAGATTCAAGTTTTTTCTGAGCGTTTACAAAAACAAATTGACATCTTAAAAAACATTCCTTTCTCTGCGAAATTTGGTGGAGCTACAGGAAATTTCAATGCGCATTTTGTTGCGTTTCCAAATCATGATTGGGTTTCTTTTGCAAATGATTTTGTAAACAACCGTTTAGGATTAGATAGAAGTCAAACGACAACTCAAATTGATCATTACGATAATATTGCTGCATTATTTGATGCTATGAAACGTATCAATACGATTGTATTAGATTTAGATCGTGATATGTGGACATACATTTCAATGGAATATTTCAAACAACGATTGAAAGAAGGAGAAGTAGGTTCTTCAGCGATGCCACATAAAGTAAATCCAATTGATTTTGAAAATTCAGAAGGAAACATTGGTTTAGCGAATGCAATTTTGGAGCATTTAGCATCTAAATTACCAGTTTCAAGATTACAAAGAGATTTAACTGATTCTACTGTTTTACGTTCAATTGGAATGCCATTTGCTCATACTTTAATTGCTTTCAAATCTACTTTACAAGGATTAGATAAATTGTTATTGAACGAAAGTGCAATTGAAAAAGAATTAGAAAACAATTGGGCGGTTGTTGCTGAAGCGATTCAAACGATTTTAAGAAGAGAAGGTTTTCCAAAGCCTTATGAAGCTTTAAAAGGATTGACACGTAAAAATGAAGCAGTAACTCAAGTAACAGTTCACGAATTTGTTGATACATTGCCAGTTTCTGATGCTATTAAAACGGAATTAAAAGCAATTACACCAAGTAATTATACAGGTATTCAGTTGGTTAAATAATTTTAAATGAGATTTTTTGTTTTTTTCTTGGGATTAAGTATTGCATTCTTTTCTAGATCTCAAGAAACGATTGAATGGAGTCAATTGCTAAAAACAAAAGGTCAGGTCAATAAGATTTTACCGAATTCTGGTTCGGATTTTTACACCATTCGATTTCAAGGTGGAGCTTTATTAGGTTCAAATTATTTCAGTCACCATGAAAATTTCCTCTTGCAAAAAACAGGGAAAATTAAAGCTGCAGTAGAAAATAGTACGGCAACTATTGAATACGTTTGTATGATCAATAGTGCACCTTATGCTATTTTGATGGATAAGGTCGGTGATAAAAAAATTCTGTATGCTCAAAAGTACAGTCCAGAGTGTAAGCCGGTTGAAGATCCAATTAAGCTTTCTGAATATACTACACCAAAAAGCGGTTGGAAGAGTAGGGGATATTACAACTTTTTGTTCTCAAAAAACAGCGATTTCTTTTGCGTAGAATATGATGTTCCAGGAACGAAGGATGAAAACGAACGTTTTGGATACAGAATTTTCACCAAAGATTTTGAAATGATTGCACAAGGAGAATATGAATTACCATATTTGAAAAGTGAAGCACTTGTTGATAAACGTTATTTATCGAATACCGGTGATTATTTCATTTCTGTTAAACTATTTAAAGAAGAGGAAAAAAAACGTCTATTTAAAGATAATACAACACTTTCTAAAATTTTATTGATGCATGTAACTTCATCTGGTTTAGAGGAATATGAATTAGATTTGGAAGGAAAAAGGATAACAGATATGACGTTTTCATCTGATAATGATCGAATCATGACATTTTCAGGATTGTATGGTGATAAGGCTAAAAAAGAACAAGGGATAAAAGGCGTCTTCTATTTTCGTTTAAACTTTGATAAGAAAGAGATAATAAATTCTGGATTTCAGGAGTTTGATAAAGATTTTATTACGCAAGATTGGACAGATCGACAAAAAGATCGGGCTGAACGAAATGAAGAAAAAGGTAAAGGTTCACCAGAATTGTATAACTACGAGATCAAAGAGATGAGTACACTTTCAGATGGAAGTATCATTGGGATGTTGGAGCAATATTACATGAATGTTGTGACATACACAGACCCAAGAGGTTATTCTAGAACTACTTATTATTATCATTACAACGACATCGTAGCCTATAAAATTAGTAATTCAGGTGTTTTTGAATGGGTGAAAAAGATTCCTAAAACACAAATTACCTCAAATGACTATGGGTACTTTAGTTCAATTGGAAGTTATATCAATGATAATCATTTAGTGATCTTTTTCAATGATCATATCAAGAATTATAATGAAAATGGAACTTGGATAAGTAGTAACAATTATGAAGCAAGTTTCACTAAAGATCAAGTACAGTTGCCAAAGTTGTAGTTGATTTGAAATCTGGTGATTTAAAACGTACCGCATTTCTGAATGTTCAGGAAACAAAAGCAATTGCTATCCCTAAATTATTTACAGTAGATTACAGTAAAAATGAAATGATCTTGTTTATGATTTACGGTAAAAAAGAGAAGTTCGGATTAATTCATTTTTAGCGAATTAATCTCTTGATTGATTTTTATCAATAATGTGAATGTCTCTTTGTTGGAAAGGAATTACGATATTATATTCTCTGAATAATCGATCGATTTCAAAGCGAATGTCAGATTTGTAAAAGCTAATATCCCAACTTTGATCTGCCCAAAATACAAGTTCTAATTCCATTCCATTTTCACCAAATTTTGCCAATCGAACTTCTACAGGTTGTGTCTTTTTGACTTTTGGATGACTCATAGCTGCTTGACGAAGTAATCTTGACACTAATTCTGTATCAGAACCATAAGCGACAGTTGTGTTGATTATAAAGCGTGTTAATTCTGAACCATGCGACCAGTTTTCTACAAATTCTTGAGTCAATTTTACGTTTGGCACAATCAATACATTTCCGTCTCTCGTTTGAATTTGAGTTGTACGCACATTGATTTTTACAATTTTAGCAACAATTGATTCTTTCTCGGAAGTTTTACTTCCTAATTCAATAACGTCTCCAACTCTTATGTTTCCTTCAAATAATAATATTATACCAGAGATCATATCTTTAAAGACATCTTGAAGACCTAAACCTAAACCTACTAAAATCCCTGTGGATCCTAAAAGAATGTTTTCAATCTTCACTTCTAAAGCTTGTAAACTTAAGATACAAGCGAACATATAGATAGCGTATTTTGCTAATTGGATATAAACAAATTCAGAACCTTGATTAATGTTGTTTTTCTCTTTGAATTTTCTGTTGATATATAATTTTACAACATTTAAAAGCATTCGAGCACCAAAGAAAATAACGAAAATGATGATCACATGGTAAAATGATAAGTGGAATTTTTTACCGGCAATTATATTAAAGTTTAATAAATCGGTAAGTGTAACATTTTCATTGTTAAAATTAAAACTCCAAACTCCAATGTAAACGGCAAGGATATAAACACTTTGACTAATTAATCGAAGCCAAGTAGTTCGTTGACCTTCCATTCGAATATTTGCTTGAGTCAAATAACGCTTTAACAAACGGTGAAAAATTCTTCGAAGTCCGATAGAAGCTAAAACAATTAATGCAATGAAGAACAAGTTTAACAAGCATACTTTGTAAGGTCCTAAAGAAAATAACGTTGCGCTTAACATATTTTTATCCGATTATTCGTCCTAATTTTTCCGAAAATACAATTTTTACATTATCCAAAGCAATTTTTTCTGATATTAAATCTGCTAACTTGTCATTTTCATTTTCAATGTCAAGTGTTTCTAAAGCAGTTTCAATTTTCTTTATTCTTTGGTCTATTTTTCCCAATTTAAAATTGTAAATTGAATGTAAGATTGCATTTTGAAGTTTATCTAATTCTGTGTTGGTGTGAATATTGTGTTTGATTAACCAATTTGGGCTAACTTCATTGAGTTCTGTTTCAATATCAGTTACAAATTGAATAATTTCTTGATCTTCTAATTTTAAGAAATGACTCGGTTTGTAAAAGATGTTTTGAGCCAAACCTTCAACAATCAATTGATGAATTTTATTGTATAATGGTGTGAAAAACAACAATTCATCACGATCTAATTCATGACAAATTAATTCAACGACACTCGTTTTTATTTTAATTTTTTGATCGTTTTCATCAAATTGTTCAGTTTCAATTTCATACTGACCATATTTAATCATTTTACGAATTAAATCATATTCGTTATGATCAAAAGAGGAAACTTTTTCTTTTTGAACTGGTTGAGGAATTTCCTGAAATTCATTACTAGGATCAGGCTGAAAACTTTGCTGTTGAATGGGCTGTCTTTCTTGTTCTTGAAGTTGTTTAACAGCAGCAGTATTTCTACTTTTATTCAATTCATTCGTAACAATTTGTTCACTTAAGTCAAACTGTTTTGCAATTTCTTGTGTATAAATTGAACGTGTAATTTGATCAGGAATCAAAGAAACTGAATGAACTATTTCACGCACTAAATCAGCTCTTTTTATCGGGTCATTTCCACCATCTTTTAATAAGATATCTGTTTTAAATGAAACGAAATCTTGTGTATGTTCCTTAATGTATCTTTCTAGCTCAGAAGTGCTAACACTTTTTGAATATGAATCTGGATCTTCGCCTTCAGGAAATAATACAACTTTTACATTCATTCCTTCTTGAAGAATCAAATCGATACCTCTAAAAGATGCTTTAATACCAGCTGCATCACCATCGTAAAGAATTGTAATGTTCTGAGTATATCGGCGAATTAATTTAATCTGATCTTTTGTTAAAGAAGTACCAGAAGAAGCAACAACATTTTGAATTCCTGCTTGATACATACTGATAACATCCGTATATCCCTCACACAAGAAACAATTATCGTACTTAATGATATCTCCTTTTGAAAAGTAAAGACCGTATAATATTTCACTTTTGTTATAGATAATACTTTCAGGTGAGTTGAAGTATTTAGCTATTTTTTTATCTGTGATCAACGTTCGACCACCAAAACCTAATGTTCTTCCAGAAACACTGTGAATAGGGAACATAACTCGACCTCTAAAGAAATCAAATTGACGATCTTCTTTCGATTTTACAAGTCCTACTTTTTCTAAGTATTCTAATTTATATCCTTTTTCTAGAGCGGCTTTTGTGAAATCTGTTCCAGTATTTAAGCAATAACCTAATTGAAATTTTTTAATGATATCTAATCGAAATCCACGTTCTTCGAAATATGAAACGGCAATAGCTTTTCCTTCATCCGTTTCATGCATCGATTTCATGAAATATTCCTTCGCAAATTCATTGATGATATGTAAACTTTCACGTTCTGAAATTGCTTCTAATTCTTCTGCCGTTGCTGGTGTCTCTTCAGGAAGTTGAATGCTGTATTTATCAGCTAACCATCGTAATGCTTCAGGATAGGAAAAATGTTCTTTCTCCATTAAAAAAGAGACAACATTTCCTCCTTTACTTGTCGAGAAACATTTAAAAATTTGTTTGGCAGGTGAGACCATAAAAGAAGGTGATTTTTCATCTGTAAAAGGACTTAACCCTTTTAAGTTTGAACCAGCTCTTTTTAAATTCACAAATTCCCCAATGACTTCCTCAATTCGAGCAGTCTGTATAATTTCATCAATTATATGTGGGGGAATTTTTGCCATTCTTATTCTTTCGGTTGCCCGTAATCAGTTGTATTGATTAATTTGCCTTTTTCATCGTAAAACTCCCAAATACCAATTTGTTTATCGTTGCTATATTCTCCAACATAGCTGATTGCTCCGTTAGGATGTTTTACAATAGAATGTCCATTTTTTTTTCCATTTTCATAAAAGCAGATTGACATTTCAGTTCCATTTTTCGCCAAAAATGTCCATTTACCTTCTCTAATGTTGTTGTCTCCAACAGGTCCAGTAATTCTCACTTCTTTTTTTCCAGGATAATATTCTTTGTAAATCCCATCTTTTATTTCAATCAGATTTTCAACTTCAATTTTTTTTGGTTTTTCTTTTTCTTGTTCACCACAAGCAACAACCAAAACCAGCAAACTAAATAGGTATGCAAATTTCTTCATAATAAAATTTTAATTTTCTCTTTGTACAGTGAATTCAACCAATCCAATCAATGCTTTTTTTGCATCATTTTCTGGTATTTCTTTTAACAATTCTAGTGCTTGATTTTTTATTTCCATCATACGTTTGTACGCATAATCAATTCCACCATTTTGGATTACTAAATTGACAGCAATGTTCACTTTTTTAGGATCTTCATTATGGTTTTTAATAATGTTAATCAACTCCTTTTTAGTAGGTTTATCACAAACTGAAAGCGTGTGAATTAATGGAAGTGTCATTTTGCGTTCACGAATATCTAAACCAGTTGGTTTCCCTATTTTATCTGAAGCGCCATAATCAAAAATATCATCTTTGATTTGAAAAGCTAAACCAACCAATTCTCCAAATTGACGCATATTTGCAGCCTGATCTTCTCTATCTACTGATGAAGCAGCAGCTTCACAAACAGTGGCGATCAAAGAGGCTGTTTTTTGTCGAATGACGTCAAAATAAACCTCTTCAGTAATATCTAAATTTCTAGCTTTTTCAATTTGTAATAATTCACCTTCACTCATTTCACGTACAGCTCTCGCTACGATTTCTAAAAGGCGAATGTTATTTTTTTCAATCGAAAGCAAAAGCACTCTAGATAACATAAAATCACCAACTAAAACAGCAATTTTATTTTTCCATAATGCATTTACAGAAAAGAAGCCTCTTCGCTCATTGGCATCATCAACAACATCATCGTGAACTAAGGAAGCAGTGTGTAATAATTCTACTAATGAAGCAGCTGTATAAGTATTGTCATTGATTTTACCAAGCATTTTTGCCGTTAAAAACAAGAACATAGGTCTGACTTGTTTTCCTTTTCGCTTGATAATGTAATGAGTGATTTTGTCTAATAAAGGAACTTTAGACTTCATACTGTCGCGAAAACGAACTTCAAATTCGTTCATTTCCGTTTCAATCGGAGCCATTATTTCCTTTACAGTCATCATAAGTACAAATATAATAGTTTTTGGTCAATAGTTGATTTAGATTAGTCAATAGTTTTGAGAGGTTAATCAATAGTTTTTAGTCAATAGTTAATAGGGTTATTGAACTCAAAAATTTATATTAATTTTTAATTTGAAACATGCAAATTCAAAATTCAAAATTCATCATTCAAAATCTAGAATTTCAACATGTTCCCAGAAATGAGGATAACTTTTATTTACAGCCTCTGCTTCTTCGATTTCAATTTCATCTTCTGCGAAAAAAGCAGCGATTGCTAAGCACATTGCAATTCGATGATCATTGTGAGATTTTGTTTTACCACCTTCAATCGTTGTTTTTCCGTAAACATGCATAATATCTCCATCTAGTACTATATTTACTCCTAATTTTTCAAATTCTTCTTTTAAAACAACACCACGATTACTTTCTTTATGTTCTAGTCGATTAACACCTTTTATTTCAGATTTCCCTTCTGTTAAAGCTGCAAATGTTACTAAGGCAGGGAATAAATCCGGGCAATTTGTAGCATCAAATTTAAAAGGCTTACGATTTTCACCATTGATGTTGAATGTTTTTTCATGGAATTCAATCGAACAGTTAGCGGCTTCAAATGCTTTTAAAAGTGCTTTATCAGCTTGGTAACTAGCTAAGGTCAATCCTGTTAATTGAATATCCATCCCTAATGCTGATGCAACTAACCAATAACTTGCAGAGCTCCAGTCACTTTCAATGATATAATTACATGAAATGTATTTCTGTTTTCCTCCGATGATGAAATTCTCAAAATTTTGATTCTGAATAAAAATTCCGAATTGTTCCAAAGTATGAAGTGTCATTTGGACATATGGAAGACTATTTAAGTCTTGCACATTTACATATGTATCTTCGTTTGTCAATGGTAATCCCATTAACAGTCCAGATAAATATTGAGAGCTATCACTTCCTTTGAAAGAAACTGAACCACCAGTTACTGGACCTTTTATTTTTAAAGGTAAATAGCCATTTGTAGATTGAACTTTGGCTCCAATTTGAGTTAAAACTTCTTCGAAAAAAGGCATCGGTCGTTTTAAAATAGAACCTTTCCCAATAATAGAATATTCTCCATTGTTTGCTGCTGCAACAGAAGTGATTAATCGACATCCTAAACCACTTTCACCTACATTAATTTCAGCATTCGCAGGAAAGTTTTGAATACCTTTTATTGTCAATGAATTATCATTATTTGAAACAATTGTTGCTCCTAAAGATTCAATCGTTTTTAGCATAGCCAATTCATCATGACTATCACCAACATTTTTCAATAAACTTTCTCCTTTTGCCAATCCTGCAGCTAATATAGCTCGTTGCGAATCGCTTTTTGAAGCGGGAATTTGAATAATCCCTTTTCTCTTTCCTGGTTTAATTGTAATATTCATTTTTTTCTGTTTTTACTTCCCCCTTCGAAGGGGGAGTGAGGGGGATGATAACGTAAATCTTTCAATTTGAAATTATCTAATATCTAACCTCTAAAGTCTAATAAACTATTTCGAATTCATCACTTTTGTCTGATGTCTAATCGATTCTTGATGCATTGCATCCATCATTTGGCGAATAAACATTTTTGAAAGCTTGTAATCATCTGATTTGTCTAATCGATGATTGATTATTTTTGCCCAATGTTCTTGTTGAAGAATCATGATGTTGTTTTCACGTTTGAATTTACCAACTTCTTCACTTAAAACCATTCTAGCTGAAAATAAATCGAATAAACGATCATCTAAATTGTTAATTTTTTCTCTTATGTCAGACAGAAAATCTGTATCGCAAGAACTAATATCATTTGAACGTAAAATCAAATTATCAATGATTGATTTTAATTGATCGGGAGTAACTTGTTGGGCTGCATCTGACCAAGCTTTATCTGGATTTGGATGTGTTTCAATCATCAATCCATCAAAATTTAAATCCAATGCTTTTTGTGATACTTCCAACAATAAATTTCTATTTCCAGTAATGTGACTTGGATCGCAAATAATAGGAAGATTTGGTAATCGTTCTCTCAATCCAATTGCTATTTCCCAAGTTGGTACATTTCTATATTTGGGATGTTTATAAATCGAAAATCCTCTATGAATCGCTGCTAAATCAGTGATTCCTGCTTTTTCAAAACGCTCGAAAGCACCGATCCATAATTCTAAATCAGGATTGACAGGATTTTTAATTAAAACAGGAATTTTTGTTCCCTGTAAAGCATCCGCAATTTCTTGAACAGCAAAAGGATTGACAGTTGTTCGTGCACCAATCCAAAGCACATCAATTCCAGCTTTTAAAGCTTGTTCTACGTGAATTTTATTAGCAACCTCCGTAGAAACAGGAAGTCCAGTTTCTTTACCATCTGGAGTTTCAGCACTACATGGTCCTGTTATCAAAAAAGGACGATTAGTATTTTTTATTGTTTCCTGTAAGTTCATCTTAATATTTTTAAAAATAAAAAACCCGTTTCAACTCAAAGTACGAAACGGGTTCAAATCTATATATAGCATTTTCCGAACGCACTCAGCGAGTTTTAAACCACCACCAAAAATTTTGTTTCGAAAAATTCATTGTCTCAATTTGTTGGTACAAAGATAAATGAAAAAAATTGAAATTAAATTTTGTTTTATGAAAATAATTTCTAAATCTTTGTCGCAGATGAAAACGAAATATACAAATACAAATTTTTGGTGGCGCTCAACTAACAGTTGGTGTGCGTGGCGTTAATTTGTAATTCTTTATAAATATTTTTAAACGGCTTGTCACACGACAAGCCGTTTTTTTTTTCACTTCCTTTTTATTTTTTTTATGATTTATTCAAAAATTACTCCGTTCAATGCGGATGTATACACTCCGGTGGAAATTTATCTTTCTTTAAGAAACCATTATCGCAAGACATGCTTATTAGAAAGCAATGAATATCAGTCTAGAAGCAACAGTAAATCTTTTATTGGAGTTAATCCGGTTATTGAGATAATGGTTAAAAATCAAGTAGTTTCAATTGATGTTGATGGAGTTTGTTCGGAAGAAATATTGAATCAAAATCAAGATTCAGTTGCTCAAATTCAGCAAATATTAGAACGATTTAAATTCAATAATCCTGAAATTGAAGGAAATGGTTTCTTTGGAAGATTTGGATTTGAATTTGCTTTGTTGACTGAAAAACATATTGAAAAAGCAAAAAGTGATCTAGAAATTCCTGACATTCATTTTTTTGTTTTTGAGCAAATAATTGTCATAGATCATTTTACTTCAAATGGTTATGTCATCTCAAATAGTTTTAATTCAGAAGAGTTGAAAGCAATGGGGATAACTCATTTACTTCAACGTAAACCATTTACTGAATTGCCATTTGAAACAATAGGAAATGAAAAATCAGATTTTACGGATGAAGAATTCGCTCGTATAGTGACAGATGCAAAATCTTCTTGTATGCGAGGAGATGTTTTTCAGTTAGTCGTTTCAAATAGATTTCAGCAATCTTTTTTTGGGGATGATTTTCAAGTGTATAGACAATTAAGAAGATTAAATCCATCACCTTATTTGTTCTATTTTGATTTCGAAAGTTATCGTTTATTCGGTTCTTCTCCTGAAGCACAATTAATCGTGAAAAAAGGAAAAGCAGAAATTCATCCAATAGCAGGAACGGTTTCAAAATCAGGTGATAAATCTGTAGATGATGAGCAGATTCATTTTTTAGTAAATGATGAAAAAGAAAATGCGGAACATACGATGTTGGTTGATTTAGCTAGAAATGATTTAAGCAAAGATTGTAAAAATGTCAAAGTGGAGATTTATAAAGAAATTCAACACTTTAGTCATGTCATTCACTTAGTGTCAAAAGTGACAGGTGAAGTTGATTCTACTGAATCGTTAAAACTTATCAGTAATTCATTTCCAGCAGGTACACTTTCTGGAACGCCAAAGCCAAAAGCATTGGAATTAATCGCTAAAACTGAAAAGTCAACTAGGGATTTTTATGGTGGAGCTGTTGGATTAATCGCTTCAAATGGTGATGTCAATATGGCAATTGTCATTCGAAGTATTTTGAGTAAGAATAATATTATGAATTATAGAGCAGGTGCGGGTGTAGTCATTAATTCAATAGTTGAAAATGAAGTGAAAGAAGTACATCATAAACTTAGAGCTGTTCGAACAGCTATTTCAAAAGCAGATTCGCAAAAAGAAGTAATTGAAAATTTAAAAATCGTATCAAATATTTAATAAAATGAAAATAGCTGTAATTGATAACTATGATTCTTTTGTTTATAACATCATTCGTTATGTGAAAGAATCGAATGTTGACGAAGTGATTGTGATGCGAAACAATGAAGTTGATTACGAAGTATTGGAGAAATGTGATGCCATCTTATTGTCTCCAGGTCCTGGTATTCCATCAGAAGCAGGTGATTTATTGAAAATAATTCGACAATATGGATCTTCAAAAAATATATTAGGGGTTTGTTTAGGGCATCAAGCAATTGCAGAGGTTTATGGTGGGAAACTAGAGCAATGTAAAGAACCAATTCATGGAAAAGCTTCTTTGATCCAGCATCAACAAATTGATTCCATTTTTGATTCAATTCCTCAAGAATTTGAAGTAGGACGATATCATAGCTGGAAAATTAATTCAAATGTCCCAAATGAGTTGGTGGTTACTGCTCAAACGAAGGATGGAGAAATCATGGCAATCAAACATCGTGACTTAAATATCAGAGGAGTTCAATTTCATCCAGAATCAATATTGACTCCACAAGGGCGAACAATGATTGAGAATTGGGTTTCGTCAGTTAATAATTAATAATTAATAGTTGAAAGTTATAAGTTCAAAATAAAATGAAAACACTGATACAAAAAGTACTAAATAATCAATCACTTTCTTCTCAGGAAGCATCAGAAATTATCCATGCAATTGCTGAGGAAAAGATGAATGATGCTCAAGTTGTAGCGTTAATGATTGGTTTACAAATGAAAGGTTTGAGTTTGGATGAAATTGAAGGATTTCGAAATGCGTTACTAAATCTTGCTTTAAAAATTGAATTAGATGGAACTAATGCAATTGATTTATGTGGAACAGGTGGAGATGGAAAAGATACATTCAATATTTCTACGACTACATCATTTGTTCTGGCAGCAATGGGAAATAAAGTGATCAAGCATGGTAATTATGGTGTAAGTTCATCTTGTGGATCTTCCAATGTTTTAGAAGCTTTAGGATACGTATTTACACATGATGAGAAAGAGTTAAACGAGCAATTAACGAAAAACAATATTTGCTTTTTACATGCACCTTTATTTCATCCAACGTTAAAAAAAGTAAGTCATTTGAGAAGAGATTTGGGGCTTAGAACTTTTTTCAATTCACTTGGGCCGTTGGTAAACCCTGTTCAACCAGCTTTTCAATTAACGGGAACTTATGATTTAGAATTAGCGAAAATCTACCAGCACTTATTGAAAAAGAATAGAACTGATTTTAGAGTAGTTTTTGGAATGGATGGCTATGATGAAATTACATTAACAGAACAAACACGCGTTTTAGGATTGAAATCAGATGAAGTGATCAATGCAAATTTGTTTGAATTGAAAAGTGTAAATGCGAGTACTTTGAAAGCTGGAAAAACGGTCGATGAATCGGCTCAAATTGTGAAAACAATTTTGAAAGGAGAAGGATCAGCTGAACAAACAAATGTAGTTGCAGTTAATACAGCAATCGCTTTAGAATGTTTTCATCCAACGACTTCGAAAATAGAATTATTTAATGAATCACTTTCATTTATTAAAAGTGGTCAAGCAGCAAAAACATTTAAATTTTAGAAAATATGGGAACAATTTTAGATACAATTATAGATCAAAAAAGAAAGGAAGTTGAATTGTTAAGATCAACATTCACGATTAAAGATTTTGAACAGAGTGTTTATTTCGATAAAAAGACAATTTCGCTTAAAGAAAAATTAGAAAATCAATTTGGAGTTATAGCTGAGTTCAAGAGAAAATCACCAAGTGCTGGTATTATTAATAGCGAACTAGATCCTGTTGAAATTAGTAAAATCTATGAGCAAAATGGAGCAAGTGCAATTTCAGTGTTAACAGATTCAAGCTTTTTTGGAGCAAAAGAAACGGATATCACAGAAATTAGAAAAACGGTTCAAATTCCAATTTTGCGTAAAGATTTTATTATTGATGAAATTCAATTATTCCAAGCGAAAGCGATGGGAGCGGATGTCGTTTTATTGATAGCAGAAGCATTAACGGAGCAAGAAATTTTACATTTTACAATTTTAGCTCAAGGTTTAGGATTAGAGGTGATTTGTGAGTTTCATGAAAAGAATCAGTTAAATAAAATTTCAGATTTGGTCGATATCATTGGTGTAAATAATCGAAACTTAAAAACACAAACGACAACAATCCAAACTTCTTTAGATGTGATTGATTTCTTGCCAAAAGATAAATTAATCATCACGGAATCAGGAATTAAATCAAAAGAAGATTTAGAATTATTAACTGAAGCAGGATATAATGGCGCTTTGATAGGAGAAAGTATTTTGAAAAGCAGTTCTATAAAGAGTTTTATTAATGAATTAAACTATTCAAAGGCATGAAAATAAAAGTTTGTGGATTAAAAGATCAAGAACAGATTAATGTTTTAGATCAGAATAATCAAATTGAATTTTTAGGATTTATTTTTTACTCAAAATCAAAACGATTTTTTGATCAATTACCCATTTTTACAAAAAATAGTAAGCGAGTAGGAGTTTTTGTAAATGAGGAAATAGATAAAATCATTGATATAGCTTCGTTTCATCAGCTCGATTACATTCAATTACATGGAGATGAAGATGTTGTTTATTGTAGAAAGCTGATGAATCAAATCATGAAGACCAATCAAAAGTTAAGTATCATAAAAGCGTTTGGAGTCGATGATAATTTTGATTTTAAACAATTGACGGAATTTGAAGCTTTGGTTGACTATTTTTTGTTTGATACAAAAACGGATGCATATGGTGGTTCAGGTAAAGTTTTTAATTGGGAAATATTAAATCATTATCAAGGGAATATTCCATTTTTATTGAGTGGAGGGATAAAAATTGAAATGGGAGATGAAATAAAAAATATAGATCACAAACGTTTCATTGGGATTGATATCAATAGTGGTTTTGAAATTAATCCAGGGAATAAAAATGTAGATAAAATAGATGAATTTGTAGAAAGTATTACAACTGTTTTAAATTAAGAAAGATGATAAGTGAAAAAAAATATACAGCAGTAGATGATTTAGGCTTTTATGGTGAATTTGGTGGTGCTTTTGTGCCAGAATTGCTAAGAGATAATTTAGAAGAATTAAGTTTGAATTATAATTTATTAAAGGAAGATGAAGCGTTTCAGAATGAATTTGTTTCATTGTTAAAACATTATGTTGGTCGTCCTTCTCCTTTGTATTTATCTCAAAAGTTGACGAATGAATATCAATGTCCAATTTTTTTGAAACGTGAAGATTTAAATCATACGGGGTCTCATAAAATCAACAATGCTATTGGTCAGATTTTATTAGCGAAAAAAATGGGTAAAACCGAAATTATTGCTGAAACAGGAGCAGGTCAACATGGTGTAGCTACAGCAACGGTTTGTGCGCTGATGGATATGAAATGTATTGTTTTTATGGGTGAAAAAGATATTGAGCGTCAAGCGCCTAATGTACAACGAATGAAATATTTGGGAGCTGAAGTGGTTCCAGCAACTTCGGGTAGTAAAACATTGAAAGATGCTACAAATGAGGCAATTCGTTATTGGATTAATCATACAAATGCCTATTATTTAATAGGAAGTGTTGTTGGGCCGCATCCTTATCCAGCAATGGTCGCATTATTTCAATCGGTTATTTCAAAAGAAATTAAAACACAATTAAAAGAACAAACGGGATCTGAAAATCCAACTAAAATCGTTGCCTGCGTAGGCGGAGGAAGTAATGCAGCTGGAGCATTTTTTGAATATTATGATAACGAAGAAGTTGAGTTAATTGCCGTAGAAGCAGGTGGTATGGGTGTTGATTCTGGTCACACAGCAGCAACTTCAGCAGTTGGAAATCCAGGTGTTCTTCATGGAAGTTTAACATTGTTAATGCAAGATGAATACGGACAAGTAATTGAGCCTTATTCAATTTCAGCTGGTTTAGATTATCCAGGAATTGGTCCTTTACATGCACATACAATTCAAGTAGGAAGAACAAAAAGTATTTCCGTTACAGATGATGAAGCGTTAAAAGCGGCAAAGAAATTAGCTGTTTATGAGGGAATTATTCCAGCATTAGAAAGTGCACATGCCATTGCGGCCTTGGATAAAATTGATTTTTCTTCGAATGATGTTGTTGTAATCAATTTATCGGGAAGAGGAGATAAGGATATGGAAACGTATTTGAATTTTGAATGATGAATTAAAATTGAAAATTAAAATGAACAGATTTATAAAAGATAAAAAGCAGCTAAGTATTTTCATTACAGCAGGTTTTCCTACTTTGGATAGCACTGCAGCTCAAATACTAGAATTACAATCGAAAGGAATAGATTTCATTGAAGTTGGAATTCCATTTTCAGATCCGATGGCAGATGGTGTTGTCATTCAAGAATCAAGTTCAATAGCACTTGCAAACGGAATGAATATGGATGTTTTATTTGATCAATTAGATTCGATTAAAAATCAAGTTCAGATTCCATTAGTTTTGATGGGATATTTGAATCCAGTTTTGCAATATGGTTTGGAGAAATTTTTAAAACGATGTAAGGATTTAAAAATAGCCTCTGTCATATTGCCTGATATGAGTATTGAAATTTATGAGCGTTTTTATAAAGAATTATTTGAGAAATATGAGGTTTCAATGACTTTTTTAATAACTCCAACCACTTCGAATGAACGAATTCAAAAAGTTGTAAATGCATCTTCTAAAAGCTTCATTTATTTGGTTTCTCAAACAAGTATTACGGGTAAGAAACAAGCATTGGATTCAAGTCTATTTGAACGTTATTCTGAAATAAAGCAATTGTGTAAAGGTGTACCTGTTATGCTTGGATTTGGAATTTCCACTAAAGAAGATGTTGAAAATGCGCATCTGTCATGTGATGGAGCAATTATTGGATCAGCTTACATTCGAAGTTTGATGGAGAAAAAGGATTTAATAGCAGAATTGGTGTAATGACAATAATAGTCCAATAACATCTAGATGTTTAAGCTTTTTTTTGAGCATTGATAATAAAGTCCTTTAAATAATAGGGTTCAAAATAAGCGACATCTTCAAATTCTTTATTCGTAAATTTTTGAAAAGCTAAATCAACCTGACCAATTGCTGAAGAATGAATTGTTAAATCAGCAGTACAATTTCTAGTTTTCCAAATGTCTGCTAGTTTTTCAGCCCCATCTCCAAAATAGGCGAAAGGTTCAAATTCAGAATAGGAATTCTCATCTAAAATATCAGCTGAAATGGGTTTAATCAATTCGTCTTTTGAATTAAAAATAGAAGCATAAACTTCCATTCTTCTAGCGTCAATTAGTGGACATAAATTAATGTTTGAATGTTTTGATTTTGCAATTTCTTTTAATGATGTTAATGCATCAATAGCGATTAAATGAATATTTAAAGCGTAACACAAACCTTTTGCACAAGAAACGCCAATTCTTAATCCCGTATAAGAGCCTGGTCCAGAAGCAACCGAAACAGCGCTTAATTGACTTGGCTTAATATTTTCTTTTCCAAGAACTTCTTCAATAAATAAAGTCAAATTTTCTCCATGTGAATAGCCGTCTTCTTGATTTTCTTTTAAAGAAACAAGTTTTCCATTTTTTGATAATGCAACAGAACAAACTTTTGTCGCTGATTCAATATGAAGAATATAAGTCATTTATTTTTCTGTAATTTCAAATTTAAATCCAACCCCATGTATATTCAAAATTTGAATTGATTCATCTTCTTGAAAATATTTTCTCAATTTTGTAATGAATACATCCAAACTTCTTCCAACAAAATAATCATCTTGCCCCCACACAGCATTTAATACGGTCTCTCTTGGTACAACTTGATTTTTAAATTTTAATAAAACCTTTAAAATTTGTGCTTCTTTTTTAGTTAGCGATTTATTGAAATTAGTACTTTTTAAAGTGTAATTTTCAGAATCAAATTCATAAGTTCCTAAATGAACGATTGTTTCTATCTCTGTTGTTTCAACTTGAACATTTACCCTTTTTAATAAAGCTTTAACTCGTAATTGTAATTCTTCAACGCCAAATGGTTTTGTTAAATAATCATCGCCACCAGATTTAAATCCCTCGATTTTATCTTCCATCATAGATTTCGCAGATAAAAAAAGAATAGGAATGTCTGAATTTAATTTTCTTACATCTTTCGCTAATGAAAACCCATCTTTTTTGGGCATCATTACATCAAAAATGCATAAATGAAAAATTTCATCATTAAATCTTTTGTATGCCTCAGCACCATCTCTACAAAGAGCAACTTGATAACCATCCGATTTTAGTTGATCAGAAATCATAAACCCCAAACTAGAATCATCTTCAGCAAGTAAAATCTTTATTTTCATGGTTTCATGGATTAATAATTATTCAAATAAATAAAGATTTAATTGAATACTATATTTAAAAGATAAAATTAACGATTATATAACAATTTCAGCAAAAAAAAAATAAGAGTCTTAGACGGGCGTCTAAAACTCTTATCAACTAATCAACCTAACCTACTACTACTAGAGCAAATCTAATAAAAAAATAATAAGGTTTCTCGAAAATTTTTAGTTTTTTTAGAAAGACTTTTTTATTGGTTTAAAAGATAGTTGTAAAAAATATTATCCAAGATATTAATACTTACTACTTGTTTTATTTTAAAGTGTTGTAAATCAATAAGTGTAAAATCTACCGAGATTAATTTACATAATTTATTTAAAATAATATTGAAACATTTTATAGATAGGCATCCAATATTATCATTAATTTTGTTTACATTGTGATAACATTAAATAACAGAAAATGGTTTCGATCCTTATAATTGATGACGAAGATGATATCAGAGATATTCTAAAATACAATCTTGAAAAGGAAGGTTTTTACATTAGTGTAGCTTCGAACGGTGAACAAGGTCTTAAATTGATTCAACAATCTATTCCGGATTTAATTATTCTTGACGTGATGATGCCTGGAATGGATGGAATTGAAGTTTGTGAAGCCATCAGAAATAATGCTGAATGTAATAAAATATTAATTTGCTTATTGACAGCTAGAAATGAAGATTATAGTCAAATCGCTGGATTAAATGCTGGAGCTGATGACTATGTTGCAAAACCAATAAAACCAAAAGTTCTTGTAAGTCGTATAAATGCACTTTTAAGAAGAAAAGGCAAAATTGAATTGTCAAACAATACTAAATCGTCTGATTTGGTAATTAATCGTGA
>JAJTEO010000054.1 GCA_021300395.1 Fluviicola sp.
AAAAGCATTAATGAGAGCAGATGTTGTGATCGGTGCTTTAAGAGCTCCACTTGGAAGAACTCCATGTGTAGTTACAGAAGAAATGATTGAGGGAATGAAATCTGGGTCTGTTTTAGTGGATATTAGTATTGATCAAGGAGGTTGTTTTGAAACATCACATGTAACAAATCATAATGATCCAACTTTTGTAAAACATGGTATTATTCACTATTGTGTTCCAAACATTGCATCTAGAGTTTCAAGAACAGCTTCATTTGCTTTATCAAATATATTCTCTCCAATTCTATTAGAAATGGGTGAAAAAGGTGGATGCAAAGAATTAATTATTAAAGACCCAGGATTTAGAAGTGGTGTATACATTTATAAAGGTGTATTAACAAGTGAAGTTCTAGGAAAAGTTTTCGATTTGAAATTTAAGAATATTGAATTGTTAATGTTGTAAAAAATCATTCATTACAATTTCATTTTTCATGCAAGCACTAGCTCTTCCAAAAGCTCAATTAAAAATCACGAAAAAAGGTAATGAACTTTTTGTATGGTGTGTTGCACGAAAAAAAACATTGGTTCTTACTCCAGAAGAATGGGTTCGTCAACATGTAATTCATTATTTAGTAAATGATTTGAAAGTACCTTTAGGATTAATAGCCTCTGAAGTTTCCTTATCAATCAATAAACTTAGTCGAAGATGCGGTCTACTGTAAAATTGACAGAGTAAATAACAAACTAATTTATTTAGAAAAATTACCATTATATGATGATCTCAATTAAAAACTTCATTTTATTACTCGTTTTTATCTTTTCAATTTCAAACAGTAAAGCACAAGACAAAGACTATTTATTATTAAAAAAAATTAATGATCAATACACCCCTTTCGGAGGAGGAATTATGCGTGGATTTTCAGATTCAGATACATATCTCGCTTTAGGAATTCCGACTGGTCTATTCATTTATGGAAAAGTGAAGAAAAATCCAGAAATGGTTTGGAACAGTTTTGAATCTTTTTCAAATCAACTAATCAATGGAGTTGCTACAACAATATTAAAAACTACAATTGACAGAGCACGACCATTTGTTACTTATCCTGATGACATTCATAAACACTCAGTTGCAGGCTCAAAATCGTATCCTTCAGGTCATACTTCAATGGCTTTCGCAGCTGCCACATCAATTAGTTTACAGTATCCAAAATGGTATGTAATCGCTCCAGCTTTTATCTATGCTTCTGGTGTTGGCTATTCAAGAATGTACTTAGGTGTTCATTATCCAACAGATGTTTTGGCAGGTGCAGTTTTGGGTGCGGGATCAAGTTTTGTGACGCACTACACATTCAAATTCATCAAAAAAAGATGGGAATTAAAACATTCAAAAGCTAAAATTTAAACTAGCGAAAGTAGATTTCATTTAACGTTTTATAAAAATCAATCATTTCAATTTAAAAACAATTATATTACCTAATTGTTAACTTAACTATTTATTTATTATATTGAACCAACCAAAATGAATAAATAAACGTTACAACAGAAAGCTACATCATGAAATTAACTACATTCTATTTTTTTATTTTTCTTTCCATTTCTAACATTTATGCACAACAACCTACACAACAATGGCTCAATCGTTATAATGGTAAAGGAGATTATTCTGATAAAATAAACTGTGCTATAGCCGATAATAGTGGAAATACATATTTAGCTGGATATAGTGTTAATTCAGGAAACAAAAAAGACTACCTTATAGCAAAATTAAACTCAAACGGAGATACGCTTTGGACAAGAACTTACAATGGTTCAGGAAAAAAAGATGATGAAGTGCTTGCGATTGCGTGTGATGCCTCAAATAATGTGTTTGTAACAGGCTATTCTAAAAGTACAAATAATGAGGATGATATTGTTACCCTAAAATATGATCCGAATGGTTTATTATTGTTGACTTTAATCTATAATAACATTACTAATCAAGATGACCAAGGTAATTCGATTGCTATAGATGCTTCTGGAAATATTTACGTAACTGGAAAAACAGATAGTGATGTTTCTAATAACACAAATGATGATTACATCACATTAAAATATGATAACTCAGGATCTTTAATTTGGTCAAATCTTTTTAATGGAAATGGAAACTCAACTGATAGAGCTGTCAAAGTTGTAACTGATAATTCAAGTAATGTTTATGTTACAGGAAGAAGCAACAATGGAACGGATGATGATTACTATACGATAAAATATAATAGCAATGGCTCAATTAACTGGCAAATTGCTTTAGATAAAGGATTAGATGATCGACCTGAAAACATGTTTATTGATGGCTCTTTCAATTTATACATCACAGGAAAAAGTGATAATGGTTCAGATGATGATATTTTAACCATTAAATACGCATCGAACGGAACAGAATTGTGGACTGGAGGAATTCTATATAATGGAACTGGAGGGAACAATGATAAAGCATATGGAATCGTAGTTGATGGAAGTGGTAATGTATATGTTGCTGGTAAAACAGATAATGACCCTTCAACTACAACAAATTATGACTATTGTACTCTAAAATACAATTCAAGCGGAAGTCAACAATGGGTAAAAACCTATAATGGAGTTGGAGATTTAACTGATGAAGCTTCTTCTATCGCTATCGATAATTCAGGAAACATCATAATTACAGGACATTCAGATATCAATAATGACCCTTTAATTGACAACTTCAATATTGTAACGATTTCATATACACCTTCTGGAACACAATCTTGGTTACAATCTTACCAAGGACCATCAAACTTTGACGAAAATAGTACTTCAATCATTTTAAACGGAACATATTTAATTGTTGTAGGCTACTCTGAAAATACCAATCGTCAAAAAGATGCCTTAACATTAAAATACACAACATCAGGAACTTTAACTTGGGCAAAAACAATCGATGGTCAAGGTGATAATTCTGATAATGTAAATGACATTTTTGTAGAAAGTTCTGGAGCAAATACCTATCTAGCTGGATACACCTACAATGCTTCAACAGAAAAAGACATGTGTGTTATCAAATTAAATTCTGTAGGCGACACTTTATGGACTAGAACTTATAATGGCACCAACAATAGTACAGACGAAGCCACAGCAATCAAGGTAGATGCAGCAGGAAATGTATATATCACTGGCTTCACAAAAGAAAGCACAACAGATTATGATATTACTACCATTAAATATAATTCATCTGGAACACAACAATGGATTTCAAAATACAATAATCCAAGTGTGAATGGAGAAGATCAAGGTATTCATTTAGCGATTGATAATTTAGGTAATGTTTATGTTTCAGGTTACTCTGATGGAGATGCTTCAACTATTTTAAATGAAGATTTTATTACAATTAAGTACAATTCAAGTGGCGTACAAACTTGGGCAACTCGATTCAACGGAACTGGAAACGCAACAGATATTCCAAGTGGATTAGGCATTTTACAAACAGGTAAAGTCTTTATTACTGGGAAAAGCGATAATGGAAATGATGATGATTATGTTACTATTTGTTACAATGCAACTGGTACTCAACAATGGTTACAGAGATATGATGGATTAAATGGAAACGATAAACCTTCTGATTTAATCATCGATAATTCAAATAATGTTACTGTTACTGGAAGAAAAGATAATGGAAACGATGATGACATTGTAACTATTCAATACGCTGTTAATGGTGTGCAAAATTGGATAAACACCTACAATAGTGGAGTCGGAAATGATAGAGGAATCGCCTTAGCAAAAAATGCAAATGGAGAAATATTTATTACAGGAACACAAAATGACGGACTACAAAACGATATTGTAACATTTGGGATTAACACATCTGGTACTCAAACTTGGATCAATCATTTTGATGGAACAAATCATTTAGATGATATTCCTTCAGCAATTGAATACGACAATAATGGTTTTATAATAATTGCAGGTCAGACAGGAATATCCACAACCAATTCAAATTTTTTCATTCGTAAAATAAACAACAATGGAACCCTGATTTGGAGTCAAACCTATGACGGTCTAATCAATCAAAATGATGGAGTTAATACTATGTCACTTGATGGACTGAACAATGTTTACGTTTCAGGTAATAGCAATTCAACTAATGGTCAAAAAGATATTGTTACAATTAAATATGATTCACCTTTATCACTTAAGGAAATAAATGATTCAAATTTAAGCCTTAGTACTTTTCCTAATCCATTTTCAGAAAGCACTCGAATTGAATTTAACAATTCAACTAATGCCAATTATATTGTAGAAATATTTAATTTAACTGGAAAAAAGTTAAGTTCACAAAAGTTTAATTCGTCAGAAATAATTATTGAAAGAAATAACCTTGCGAATGGAACGTACATTTTCACTTTACAAAAAGAAAATGACGAAATCCAAAAAGGTAAAATAACAGTTCAATAAGATTCATACAAAAAAAAATGTTAGCAAAAGAACTACAATCCATTCTTGATAATTTCACTTCTATTTCATTGGATGAGATGGATGAGGTGAAGTTGATGAATAGAGTTGACACAAAGTTTGCTTTCAGTTTTGTTGAATTTAAACGAATTCTGGCTCAACTTTCAAAACATTATAAAGTACTTGAAATTGAAGGAACTCGAACTCCATTTTATGAAAGTTTGTATTACGATGAGTTGAATTTCAAATTTTACAATGATCATCATATTGGAAGAGTTGATCGGTATAAAGTTAGATTTCGAAAATATGTTGAATCTGATTTAACTTTTCTTGAAATAAAGCATAAAGTAAAAGGGAGAACTAAAAAAAGTAGAATCGTTGTTGACGAAATACCAAATGAATTAACTAATGAAACGCATATTTCATTTTTAAAGAAAAATATTTCTGAAACGATTGATCTAAAACCAAAATTATGGAATTCATTTCATAGAATCACATTGGTCAACAATGAGCTAAAAGAACGAATAACACTTGATTTTCAATTAACGTTTAAATGGGAAACAGAAGAAATTAATTTTAACAATTTGATCATTGCTGAATTAAAGCAAGAGATTGTCGATCGTAATTCACCATTTTACAGTTTAATGAAATCCAATCAGATTAGACCCTATAGATTAAGTAAATATTGTATTGGAGCAATTGAGCTTTATGCAAAAGACAAGATAAAATATAACCGATTCAAAGAAAAATTACTCAAACTAAAAAAAATAAATTCTTATGTTTAATTCATTATTTATTGCTTTAAAAGCACTTCCTGCCGACCAAACAATCACATGGTTTGATGGACAAGATTTTAACACACTTCTTTTTAGATTAGGAGTTAATTTATTTTTCTTAACTGTAATCATTCGATTCTTATATTATCCAAAAACGAAAAGAAAAGATTATTTGTTCACTTATTATTTGATTGGAACGATTACTTTTTTCTTGTGCTTTAGTTTGAAAAAATTAGACATCGACACAGGGATGGGATTAGGTCTTTTTGCCATTTTTGGAATCATTCGATACCGAACAGATGCGATTGAAATTAAAGAAATGACTTACCTGTTTTTGATTATTGGAGTAAGCGTAGTGAACTCGTTAGCATCAAACAAGGTAAGTGTTTCTGAAATGTTATTAATTAACGGAACAGTAACACTATTAACATTTGGTTTAGAGAATCTTTGGTTATTAAAACATGAAACTAGAAAAATTATAACTTACGAACGAATTGACTTAATAAAACCTGAATTACACGCTGAAATGAGAGCTGATTTAGAAGAAAGAACTGGTTTAAAAATCAATCGTTTTGAAATCGGTAAAATAGACTTTTTAAGAGATGTTGCTCAAGTAAGAATTTACTATTATTCTTCTGATCAAAACTTTTCTGACTTCGGACAGAGTGGAGAATAAAATCAATCTCATCAGAATTTAAAGAATGTTTTAAGAAAAATTAAGTATTCTTCAATCTTCAACTGAGCTTTATTTTCTATTTTTGATTAATGCAACGTTTAAGAATTCTTTTAATTCCATTTGCTTGGATATACGGCATCATTACTTTCATCAGAAATGGATTGTATGATTATGGATTCAAAAAAGAATTTAAAATTCCAAAAAAATCAATTTGTGTAGGAAATTTAGCCGTAGGCGGAACTGGTAAAACACCTCACGTTGCCTATCTTACAAAACTCTTAAAAGACAAACATCAACTTTCTATTTTAAGTCGTGGTTATGGAAGAAAAACAAATGGTTTCTTATTAGCTGATGAAAATTCAACTGCGTTTACAATTGGAGACGAACCCCTACTCTATTACAAACGATTTTCACCAAAAGTAAAAGTTACCGTTTGCGAAAAAAGAGTTGAGGGCGTTCAAAAAATCAATCAATTATTTCCAGAAAACGAGCTAATCATATTAGACGATGCGTTTCAACATAGAGCTGTACGAGCAGGTTTAAATATTATCATTACAGACTATAATGAATTGTACTCATCCGATTTTATGTTACCAGCTGGTAATCTAAGAGAATGGAAAATTGGAAGAAAAAGAGCTGATTTGGTTATCGTTTCAAAATGCCCTTCAAACCTGGAAGAATCGAAAAAATTACGCATTAAAAAAGAATTGAAATTCAACTCGGAAAACATCTACTTTTCAAACATCAATTATGGTAAATTAGTCTCTTTTGGAAAAGAATATTTAGACCCAATTGAAAATGTATTATTAGTGACTGGAATAGCGAACCCCAAACCACTGTTAGCACATTTAAAATCAAAGTATAAAGTTGAAATTTTTCAATTTTCAGATCATCATGAATTTACTAGTAAAGATATAGAACAAATTCAGCAAAAATTTGATACTTTTGCGCAACAAAATAAAGTGATAATTACAACTGAAAAAGATTTTGTTCGATTATCATCAAATGAATATAAAAACTCCATTTCAACGACTCCATGGTTTTACCAAGAAATTGAAATCGAAATAGATAAAAAAGAAGCGTTTAATAAATACATTACAAATTATGTTGACTCAATTTAAAGAATCTGTTAATTACATTCAATCAAAAACTTCAATTCAACCAACAATTGGTATTATTTTAGGTACTGGTTTAGGAGGTTTAGTGAAAGAAATTAATGTAATTGATGAGATTTCTTATAGCGATATTCCAAACTTTCCAGTTTCAACTGTAGAAAGTCATTCAGGAAAATTGATCTTCGGTGAATTAGGAGGTAAAAAAGTTGTTGCGATGCAAGGTCGTTTTCATTTCTATGAAGGTTACGACATGAAACAAGTAACTTTTCCTGTTCGTGTAATGAAATTATTAGGAATTGAGCGTTTATTTGTATCTAATGCTTCAGGAGGTGTAAACCCAGATTTTGAAGTAGGTGAAATCATGATTCAAAACGATCACATCAACTTATTCCCTGCTCACCCACTTATCGGTAAAAACTTTGACGAATTAGGTCCTCGTTTCCCAGATATGAGTGAACCTTATGATCCAGCAATGATTGATTTAGCATTAACAATCGCTAAAGAAAATAACATTAAAGTTTCTGTAGGAACGTATGCAGGTTTAACTGGTCCAACATTGGAAACGCCAGCTGAATATGGTTATGTAAGAGCTATCGGAGCAGACGCTGTTGGTATGTCAACTGTACCTGAAATCATTGTTGCACGTCACATGGAAATTCCTTGTTTTGCGATTTCAATTATTACAGATTTAGGTGTACCTGGAAAAATTCACAAAGTGAGCTTACAAGATGTAATTGATGTTGCAAGTCGTCAAGAACCAAAAATGACGACAATTATGAGTCAATTAATTGCTCGTTTATAATTATTAATTGCAGAATTTAGCAATACGAAAAAAATGAATCCAGAAATTAGAGATAAATACGAAGTTGTTATTGGTTTAGAGGTCCATGCTCAAATGTTAACCAAAACAAAAGCTTATTCAAATGATATAAATGAATTTGGAGCGATTCCAAATACAAACATCAGTGTTGTTTCATTAGGTCATCCGGGAACTTTACCGAGAATGAATAAAAAAACAATAGAATATGCTATTAAATTAGGATTAGCTTGTGGTTGTGATATTGCAAGAGATCAATACTTCGCTCGTAAAAATTATTTCTATCCCGATCTTCCAAAAGGATATCAAATCACACAAGATAAAACACCAATTTGTACTGGTGGAGCTGTGATTATTAAAACAGAAGAAGGTCCAGAAAAATCAATTGGAATTACACGTATCCACATGGAAGAAGATGCGGGTAAAAGTATCCACGATGTTGATGTTTTCGATACATTAGTTGATTTAAATAGAGCTGGTGTTCCATTAGTAGAAATCGTTTCTGAACCAGTTATTAGAAGTTCACAAGAAGCATACAATTATGTAACTGAAATTCGTAAATTGGTTCGTTACCTTGAAATCTGTGATGGAAACATGGAAGAAGGATCATTGAGATGTGATGCCAATGTTTCTGTAAACTTAAAAGGTGCGAAAGAATTTGGAACGAAAGTAGAGGTAAAAAACATGAACTCTATCCGTAACGTGCAACGTGCTATCGAATTTGAAATTATTCGTCAAATTGAAGCAATTGAAAACGGAGAAACTTTAACTCAAGAAACGAGATCTTTTGATGCTTTGAAAGGTATAACAATTTCGATGCGTACAAAAGAAGCTGCTAACGATTACAGATATTTTCCAGAACCAGATTTACAACCATTATTTGTTGATCAAAAACAAATCGATGCGATTAAAGCTGAAATGCCAGCTTTACCAAGAGATTTGTTCTTAAAATACACAAAAGAATTAGGTTTATCTGAATATGATGCAACTATTTTGACTGATACGAAAGCAATTGCTTTGTATTATGAAGAATTGATCACCTTTACAAAAAACTTTAAAGGAGCAGCCAATTTATTGATGGGAGATATTAAATCTTACTTAAATCAACAAGGAGTTGAAATTGAGAATTTCCCAATTAAAGCTGAAAAAATTGCACAATTGATTGCATTGTTAGATGAAAATAAAGTATCATCTACTGTTGCTTCACAAAAGATTTTCCCTGAATTATTGAAAAACCCAGAGAAAAATCCTTTACAAATTGCTGAGGAATTAAATGTCCTTCAAGATTCAAATGAAGATTCAATCAAAGGTTACATTCAAGAAGTGATCGATAAAAATCCTTCAGAAGTTGATCGTTATAGAAATGGTGAAAAACAATTAGTTGGTTTCTTTATGGGGCAATTAATGAAAGTTTCACAAGGTAAAGCTGATCCAAAAGCTTCGAATCAGTTGATGAGGGAAATGTTGGAAAATTAATTTTTGCATTTCGACTTCGCTCAATGTTAAAATTTAGATATTAAAATAAAACAAATGAAAAATATTATATACTTATCGCTTCTGTTTCTTGGAATTTTATATTCTTGTGGAGATTCGAATGGACCGATTGAAGATAATCCGGACACAGATTTAGTGGAAAATTTTAAGATCCATGGAGTTGTTGAAGGTTCTTCAAACACGAAAATCTATCTTGAAGCGTTAAGTAACGAAGGTACAATTCCTGTTGCTGATTGTCAGACAGATGATAATGGAAACTTTGAGATGATTGGGAATGTTCCAGGAATGGGGATTTATCAATTACGTTTGGGAGAATCTAATGAGAAAATTATTCCAGTTACGTTATTACCAAAAGACAATGTTGAATTAAAAGCGAATTACAACGATTACCAAAAAACACCTAAATTTTCAGGAACGGAATGGGGTGAAGTTTTGTCTGAATACATGAATCAGTTCAATACATTTGCTATTGCTCAAGAAAAATTAGCTAAAATTCAAGGAACTGTATCAGAAGAAGAATTAATGAAACGTTTCTTTGCTATTAAAAAACCGTTAGAAGATTTTTGTAGAAAGAATATGAAAAGCATGCCGAGTAATCCTGCTAACATAATCCTTTCCTCTACACTTACACCTTCAATGGGATTTAAAGATTGGGATCCAAGTAATTTAACAATTCTTAAAAATGTTGGCGAAGCATTCACAAAACGTTACAAAGATTCACCAATAGCTGCAACGATTTCTAATCAAATGTTTCAATTAGAGTCTGCTTATAACGAATTTCAAGAATTCAATTCTGGAAATAAAATGGCCCCTAATATTGAATTGAAAAGTCCTGAAGGAAAAGTAATTTCACTTTCTAGTTTAAAAGGTAATGTTGTATTAATTGATTTTTGGGCTTCATGGTGCGCACCATGTAGAAAAGAAATGCCAAATGTTGTAAAATTATATAATCAATATAAAGACAAAGGATTTACAGTTTATTCTGTTTCTCTAGATGAAGACCCAAAAGCTTGGAAAGAAGCAATTAAAGCTGATGGAATGACTTGGCCAAACCACGTGAGTGACTTATCAGGATGGAAATCTCCTATGCCGCAACTGTATGGTTTTCAAGGAATACCTTATACTGTTTTAGTTGATAAAGATGGTAAAATTTTGGAAACAGGTTTAAGAGGAAAAAGTTTGGAACAAAAATTGAAAGAACTTTTCTCTAAATAAATTAATTGTTAGAACTATAAATAAAGATTCATGAAAATATTCTCAACTATTACACTTGTACTGCTAACTACTTTGTTGTTTGGACAAAACCCAATCAATGTTAAAATTAGTGGACAAATCTTTAACACTACTGCTGATTCAGTTCACATCTCTCAATATTTCGGTTCACATTATGTAGATTATTTGAGAGCACCACTTAAGAAAAATGGTGAGAACAACTTTGAATTTACCCTTTCTGGAGCACTTCCAAATCCTGATTACTATGTGATCCGTTTCGGAATGACGCATTTAAATATTGTCTTGAGAAATAATTCAGACATGAAAATATACTGTGATGGAAAAAACATCAATGCTTTCTCAAACATTGTAGGTTCAGATGAAAGTAAAAAATTGAATGAATTTATCGTTATTCTATCTAATTGGAACATGAAAAAAGATTCAGCTCAAGCAATCGTGAAACAACATCCAGAACAAGCAGAAGCTGTGAACCAATCAATATCTAAAGAGTATTACAATTTTCAAAATGCAAGACAACAATTAATTGCAAACAACCCAAATTCTCCTGCATTAATACCAACTTTATCTACGTTTGATATTGAAAAAGATTTCGCTTCATATGAAACAGTTGTGAATCAATTGGTAACAGGTTTTGGCGAATCTCCAACAATTAAAGAAGTTTATAAGAATTACACTCAATTAAAAGCTAAAAAAGAAGCTGCAAATATGTTTGCTCCAGGTAAAAAAGCAACTGAATTTAAAGGTTTAAGACCAGATGGAAAAGAATTAAAACTTTCTGATTTAAAAGGAAAAGTGGTATTGATTGATTTCTGGGCTTCTTGGTGTGGACCATGTAGAAGAGAAAATCCAAACGTGATCAAAGAATATGCTTTATACGAGAAAGATGGTTTTACTGTAATGAGTGTTTCTTTAGATACGGACAAAGCAAAATGGATGGAAGCCATTAAAGCTGACAATTTAAGTTGGACAAATCATATTAGCGATTTAAAAGGATGGCAAAGTGATATTGCTAAAGCGTATCAAGTTCAAGGTATTCCTTTTACCGTTTTAATTGATAAAGAAGGAAATATCATTAAAACAAATCTTCGTGGTGAAGCTTTACATGAAGAATTAAAAAGAATTTTTGGACACTAAAAAATGTCAGAATCAACTAGAAAGAATATATATTTTGCTTCTGACTTTCATTTAGGTGCGCCTAACTATGAAAAGAGTTTAGAACGTGAAAAAAACTTGGTTGCTTGGCTTAATTTTATTGAACCAACAGCGAAAGAAATCTATTTAGTTGGAGATATTTTTGATTTTTGGTTTGAATACAAACATGCAATTCCCAAAGGATTTGTTCGCCTTCAAGGAAAAATAGCTGAATTAAC
>JAJTEO010000166.1 GCA_021300395.1 Fluviicola sp.
ATTTAAGATTTTTCTAAAGGCAAACTTCTAAATTCTAAATTTTAAAACTATCTTTGCGGAACAACAACAACACACACAATTCATGAGTTCTGATACAAGTAAACGCTATAATTTACGAGGAGTTTCGGCTTCTAAAGAAGACGTGCATTTAGCGATCAAAAACATTGATAAAGGTTTATTTCCGCAAGCCTTCTGTAAAATTATTCCCGATTATTTGACCAATGATGAAAACTATTGCATCATCATGCACGCCGATGGCGCAGGTACAAAATCTTCTTTAGCTTATATGTACTGGAAAGAAACGGGCGATATTTCGGTTTGGAAAGGCATTGCACAAGAAGCTTTAATCATGAATATTGATGATTTATTGTGTGTAGGTGCAACCGATAATATTTTATTGTCTTCTACTATCGGAAGAAATAAAAATCTAATTCCAGCTGAAGTCATTTCAGCCATTATTAATGGTACCGAAGAATTAATTACAGAATTAAAGAAACACGGCGTTACGATTCATTCCACCGGAGGCGAAACGGCTGATGTAGGCGATTTAGTTCGTACGATTATTGTAGATTCTACGGTTACGGCTCGTATGAAACGTGCTGATGTTATTGATAATGCGAATATTCAAGCAGGTGATGTAATTGTAGGATTGGCTTCATTTGGTCAAGCTTCTTATGAAACCGAATACAATGGTGGAATGGGAAGTAATGGTTTGACCTCTGCGCGTCACGATGTTTTTGCGAAATATTTAGCAACTAAATATCCTGAAAGTTTTGATGCAGCAGTTCCAAACGAATTGGTGTATTCGGGTCAAACAAAATTAACAGATGCAGTTGAAAACAGCCCTATTGATGCAGGTAAATTAGTGCTTTCTCCAACCAGAACGTACGCACCAGTAATTAAAAAATTACTATCTAAATACAATTCAAATCAAATTCACGGAATGGTGCATTGCAGTGGAGGTGCACAAACAAAAGTGCTTCACTTTGTAGACAACGTTCACGTGATTAAAGATAATTTGTTTCCAGTACCACCGTTATTTCAATTGATTCAAGAAAATTCTAAAACTGATTGGAAAGAAATGTATCAAGTATTCAATTGCGGACATCGTATGGAATTGTATGTACCTGCTGAAATTGCACAAGAAATTATTGAAATTTCAAAATCATTTAACATTGATGCACAAATTGTAGGAAGAGTGGAAGCATCAGATAATAAAAAGTTAACGATAGTTTCGGAATACGGAACGTTTGAGTATTAAAAAATAGTTTCAAGTTATTTTTGTTTCAAGTGAGCAAAAGTAACCTGAAACTTGAAACCTGAAACAAAAAAAACAACACAACACCAATGAACAACGTATTAATTTTAGATTTCGGATCACAATATACCCAATTAATAGCTCGAAGAGTAAGAGAATTAAACATTTTCTGTGAAATTTTCCCATTCGATAAAATTCCAGCAGATTTATCATCTTATAAAGCGGTAATTTTAGGTGGAAGTCCTTGTTCGGTGCGTTCAGAAGAAGCCCTTCATCCTGATTTATCTGAAATAAGAGGTAAAAAACCGTTATTAGCGGTTTGTTATGGGGCGCAATATTTAGCACATTTTTCTGGTGGAGAAGTCGCTGCTTCTAACACAAGAGAATACGGAAGAGCAAATTTATCTTACATTAAAGAAAACGAAGTGTTTTTAGAAGGTGTTTCAGACAATAGCCAAGTTTGGATGTCACATTCGGATTCTATTAAGAAATTACCAACAAACGGAATCAAAATTGCCAGTACAAAAGACGTTGAAAATGCGGCGTATAAAATTGAAGGTGAGACTACTTATGCTATCCAATTTCATCCAGAGGTGTATCATTCTACAGATGGAAAACAAATGTTAGAAAACTTCTTGGTTAAAATTGCAAAAGTGGAACAAACCTTTACTCCAAATGCTTTCGTTGAAGAAGTAATTGCAGATATGAAAGCCAAAATTGGTGACGATAAAGTAGTTTTAGGATTATCTGGTGGAGTTGATTCTACAGTTGCTGCGGTAATTTTAAATAAAGCGATAGGTAGTAATCTGTATTGCATTTTTGTAAACAACGGATTATTACGTAAAAATGAATTCCAAAGTGTTTTAGACCAATATAAAGGAATGGGATTAAATGTTAAAGGAGTTGATGCTTCTCAGCGTTTTTATGATGCTTTAGCTGGACTTGATGATCCGGAAGCGAAACGTAAAGCTATTGGGAATGCTTTTATTGAAGTTTTTGACGATGAAGCCAATCAGTTAAAATATGTAAAATTTTTAGGTCAAGGTACTATTTATCCTGATGTAATTGAATCGGTTTCGGCTACGGGCGGACCATCAGCGACTATAAAATCGCATCATAATGTAGGTGGTTTACCTGATTTTATGAAATTGCAAATTGTGGAACCTTTACGAATGTTATTTAAAGATGAAGTACGCAGAGTAGGTGCTACATTAGGAATTGATCCAGAGTTATTAGGCCGTCATCCTTTTCCTGGACCTGGATTAGCAATTCGTATTTTAGGTGACATTACACCTGAAAAAGTGTCGATTTTACAAGAAGTTGATGCTATATTTATTAATGGTTTAAAAGAGCACGGTTTGTATGATAAAGTTTGGCAAGCAGGTGCTATATTATTACCAGTGAATAGTGTTGGTGTAATGGGTGATGAACGTACGTATGAAAAAGTAGTAGCATTAAGAGCTGTAGAATCTTTTGTGCAATGGGACAAAAGAATGCTTCACACGTTGTGGTAAAAGGGGAAACAATATATGCTATTGCCAAAAAATATCAAATTACACCCGATGATATTATAAAAAACAATCCTGATGTGATAAATGGTATTAAGGAAAATCAAACATTGTTGATTCCTGTAAAAAGTCTTTTTCCAACTGCTGTGACCACTGCAAACGATACCACTTATGTGGTTCAAAAAGGCGAAACGTTGTATGCCATTTCAAAAAAATTCGGAATAAGTGTTGAGGCGATCATTGCAAAAAATCCTTTAGTGAAAGACACGTTGTCGGAAGGAGTTCAATTGGTACTACCTACTAAAAAAAATCTGGCACCAGCTATTATTTCAAATAAAGAAAATGCCGACTTAATTAGTACGGTTTCCAAAACAAAAGTCAGAAATCTTGTCTTATTCTTGCCCTTTAACATCAATAAAATCGAAAATGATTCACTCAAATCACGCAACGAACATTTAAAAACAAACAAATTTTTAAATTTAACCTTAGATTTTTATGCAGGTGCTTTGATGGCAATTGATTCGGCAAAAGTATTAGGATTGCCTGTTAATGTTAAAGTGTATGATGTGGAGGGTTCAAAGTATTTTTCAATCTGAAGAACAATTGAAGACTAAATTATTACAACATTTCAAAGCAAAAAACGGCAATGCTGTAGCAATTATTAGTACTAAAAAAGTTGCTTCAAAAGAATATTTACTCAAAAATTATCCTTGGGTCAAGCAGGCTGTTTTCAATGATAAAGGCGCGCTTGATGTGGCTCAGTTCAAAGGGCAATTGGTTAAAGGAAAAACGAATTTTGTTATTTTAGAAATTGAAAAAGCAAGTACTATTTTAAGTATCACCAATATTTTGAAAGGCTTACAAAAAGAATATGAAATTCAATTGGTTGTTTTTGAAGTCTATGATGCGTTGAATTTTGAGGAAATTCCGATTAAAAATTTGACTACTTTAAAAATGATGTATCCTTCGACAAGTAAAGTAATTGAAACGCCAGAAGAATTGCTTTTTGCGGCAGCGTATAAAAAAATCAATAATAGTGCTCCAAATAGCGTTGCGATTAAAGGGTTTGATATTACGTTTGATACGATTTTACGAATGTGTCAGGAAAATGGTTTTGCCGATTCGGTTTCAAAATACAAAACAGAATATGTTGAAAACAGTTTTGACTATTCTAATGAAAACGGTGCAAACAATAACAACGGTTGTTATTTGTTATATTATGACAACGATTTAACGATTAAAAAAGTACAATAATGGCAACTTCAAATATTACTTACGTTGGTGATTTAAGAACAGTTTGTATTCATTTGCAATCTGGTACACAGATATTAACCGATGCTCCAACAGATAATCATGGCAAAGGGGAAGCTTTTTCTCCAACTGATTTAGTAGCAACAGCTTTAGGTAGTTGTATGGTTTCAATAATGGGAATAAAATCTAAAGATTTGAATGTTGATTTAAAAGATTCAACAGTTTCTATTACTAAAATAATGCAATCTGAACCTCGTAAAATTGCAAAAATTGAAGTTATTCTAAATATGTCCATTGAAACTTCTGAAAAAAACAAAACAATTCTTGAAAGAGCAGCAATGACATGTCCAGTCTTATTAAGCTTGCATCCAGATATTGAAAAGGATGTTGTTTTTAATTGGAAGTAAGAATAGAACAAAGATGAAAGATAAAAGAATTAGACAGTTTTAAAGTCTTTCTTCTTTTCTCTTTCTTCTATCCTCTGAAAAAATGACTAACCAAGAACTCCTCATCAAACTTGCCCATACCAAAATGCCCTTTGGTAAATATGAAGGCTATCATTTAATTGATCTACCTGAGTATTATGTGGTTTGGTATG
>JAJTEO010000055.1 GCA_021300395.1 Fluviicola sp.
ATACATGGCTTCTGTTTTGAGTAACAACATGAATGACATCAAACAGGTCTCCTTTTTCATGGAAGAATGTAAACGAATGGGCGTTCCAGTATTGGGGCCGGATGTTAATGAATCCAATTATCAATTTACTGTAAATAAAGAAGGAGCTGTCCGCTTTGGTTTAGGTGCAATTAAAGGATTAGGAAGTGCGCCAGTTGAAGCAATTATTTCAGAAAGAACGGAAAATGGTCCTTATCAAAATATTTTTGAATTTGCTAAACGTGTGAATTTAAGACTTTGTACTAAAAAAGCATTCGAAAGTTTAGCTTATGCCGGAGGATTTGATTCATTCAAAAATATTCATAGAGCTCAATTCTTTAAAGAAGATTCTAATGGTCGTCTTTTCATGGAGAACGTCATGCGTTTTGGAGCAAGCTTTCAAGAAAGTGAAAATTCATCACAAGTATCGATGTTTGGTGAAGCGACTGGAACAAAAATGCCAGAACCTGAAATTCCAAAAGCAGAAGAATGGGGAAGCATTTATAAATTAAATCGCGAAAAAGAAGTTGTAGGAATTTTCATTTCTGGTCATCCGCTAGATGATTTTCAAATTGAAATTGATTCATTTTGTAATGGAAGCATCGCCATGTTAAACGACATGGAAACGCATAAAAACAAAGATTTATTAATTGGCTGTACGATTACTGAAGCTGAGCATCGCATCACCAAAAATGGAGATCCTTTCGGAACTATTCAAATTGAAGATTACACGGATTCTTTTAAATTGTTTTTGTGGCGTGAGAATTTTTTAAAGTTCAAACACTTCATTACTCCAGGTGCATTTATCGCCATAAAAGGGAAAATTGAAATTCCGCCAAGAAGATCTGAATATGAATTTGTGATTAACTCGATTGAGATGTTGGCTAATTTAAGAGAAACAAAAGCGAATTCAATTCACGTTAAACTTTCGACAAAAGCAATTGATCAAATATTGATTTCTGATTTAAACAAATTGTTTTTACAACATGAAGGAAATTGTAATTTACACTTTACAATTTATGATCCATTAGAAAATATGGAAGTTAAAATGCCTTCGAAGACTATAAAAGTTGATCCTAATAATGAATTATTTAGAGAATTGAAAAAGTTTGATTTAGAAGTGAAAATAAAATGAGTCTGAAAATTCGCGAAATAAAACCTGAGGACAATCAAAAAATTGCTTCAATCATTCGAACTTCACTTAAAGAATTTGGTGTAGATAAGCCTGGAACTGTTTATACAGATCCAACAACAGACTCACTTTTTGAATTATTTCAGAACCAAAAAAGCATTTATTTTATTGCTGAATTAAATGGTGAAATGTTAGGTGGCTGTGGACTTTTCCCAACAAAAGGATTACCCGGCGAATCCGGACATTTTGCTTGTGATCTTTGGATGTTATTAGAACTGAATTAATCTTCTAATAATTCTCTTAATTCTATCAACTCTTTTACTTTTTCAGAGTTCCCTACTTCTTGAAAAGAAGAAATTAAATTCGTTAACATTCTTTTCAAAATAGAAGTATTCGAACAAGGTTCAAAGTATTCTTTTAAATGTGGTTGATTGATTCCTGTTAAAAAAGATTTGATTTCATTTTCATCAAAAACAGTTCCTTTTGAAAATGGATTAATGTAAAACAATACACCGTGTTTATTTTCTTCCGCAATGTATTTTCGAACACCAAACTCATCTAAAAATGCCAACACAAAATGATTTGGTAGATTGACACCATAAATCGGAATATTCAAATTTTGTCCTATAATACTATAGATTATACTCAAACTTAAAGGATTTCCTTTTTTCGTTTCTAAAACCGTATTGATGTATGAATTGAGTGGAGAATGAAAATGTTTTGCGTCTCCATGAAAATGATGCAAATCAAAAATAACTTTATTAAAAATATAAACCTTTTCTAAAGCTGTTTGTTTATTATTGATTTCTAACCAAATATCCTTTTGAATACGCTCAATTTCAGCATACACTTTCTCATCATGTAAACCTGGATATTGATATTTTGCAATAAGAATCGCTCCTTTTAGTAAATCCTTTTCTGAAGAATTTTTCCACTTCAATAATTCATTTTTTGAATCTTCAAATTGGATTTCATGGATTAGATTTTCGATTCTATTTTGAAAAAGCATTCCGAAATCTTTTACTTCCCATGAATTTTCAAGATATGGAATTGCATCTGGCCCGTATTTCAATAAGCGATCACGAACATGTAAGAAAATGTTCTCATCTGGATCATCGATCAGATTTATTAATGCAATTATTGATTCTACGTCTGCCATAAAACAAATGTATGAAGGTAAAAGCCTCGTTTAGAATATAATTTACAAACTTTTTCAATATGAATTGTTAATTAAGGATATGATTTTTCATAAACATACTTATCGTATCAAAAATAATTACTTGAATTCGGCTTGTTTTTACTCATTGGAAATTCAATAAAACTCTGTAAAGTCAATGATTATCAATAGTGAAAACAAAAAAGTTTTCCTAACTTTGCATTATGATTAATTTAGAGCAGTTAGGCGTTCATTTGCCACAAGGATATTTATTTCAAGGTATTAATGTACAGATCAATAAAGGTGATAAAATAGGTTTAGCAGGTAAAAATGGCGCTGGAAAATCGACTTTATTGAAATTGATTTCAGGAAAAGATAATCCGACTGAAGGAAAAGTTCACAAACCAAAAGATGTTGTCATTGGATATTTAACACAAGATATAAAAATCGACACTGATCTTTCGGTATTTGAATTTCTAAATCAATCCAATGAAACACTTACAACTTTAAAACATAGAATTGAAGAGATCAATCATGCTTTAACTGTTCGTACAGATTATGAATCTGAAGATTATTTAGGACTTCTAGATGAATTAAGCGATTTAAATCACGAATTCAATTTACATGAAGGATTTATGTGGGAAGAAAAAATATCTTCTGCATTAAGAGGTTTAGGTTTTTCTGATTATGATTTTACTCAAACTTTAAATTCATTTTCTGGTGGTTGGAAAATGCGTGCTGAATTAGCCCGTATCTTAGTAAATCAGCCAGATGTAATATTATTAGATGAGCCGACCAATCATTTGGATATCATTTCGATTAGTTGGTTGGAAAATTACCTTCAACGTTTCGAAGGAGCTGTAATCGTTATTTCTCACGATAGATTATTTTTAGATAATGTCACAAAAAGAACGCTAGAGATTTCTCAAGGTAGACTTTTAGATTTCCCTTATGCTTACTCAAAATACAAGCTTGTAAGAGAGGAAGAACTTGAACGTTTGGGTGATGCTAAAAAGCAACAAGATAAAGATATCAAGCAAACAAAAGAGTTGATTGATAAATTTAGAGCAAAGAAAAATAAAGCAGCTTTTGCCCAATCATTAATTAAAAAATTAGAAAAAACAGAACGAATCGAAGTTGAAAACGATTCAGTTTCTGGAATGAAAATAGCTTTCCCTTTAAGTGTTCAACCTGGAAAATGGGTATTAGAAATGCACGATATGGGTAAATCGTATGGTGATCGTGTTTTGTTTCGAGATATTAATCTAACTGTTGGACGTGGTGAAAAAATTGCGTTGTTAGGTGCGAATGGTGTTGGTAAATCGACATTATTAAAACGTATCATGAGTAAAGTTGAAGGAGATGGAATTGTCAACTATGGTCACAACGTTCAGATTACTTACTTCGCGCAAGATCAAGCAGAAGGACTAGATGTCAATAAAACAATTTATGAAACGGTTGATGATGTTGCAATTGGCGATATTAGAAAAGATTTAAGAAGTATTCTTGGTGCATTCTTATTCACTGGTGAAGATGTAGATAAAAAAGTTGGCGTATTATCTGGTGGAGAGAGAGCTCGTTTGGCCTTATGTTTATTATTATTAAGTCCTTCAAATTTCTTGATTTTCGATGAGCCTACAAATCACTTGGACATTAAGAGTAAAGAAGTTTTAAAAAATGCACTTTTAAATTACGAAGGTACTTTTATCGTTGTTTCTCACGATAGAGAATTCTTAGAAGGCTTAACTAATCGTATTTGGGATATTGAAGACAAAACTTTGAAAATTCACCATTTTGATGTGCAAGAATTCTTACGTCGAAAAATGGAAATGCCTGAAGACGGAAAATTAACTTCTGTTTCAACTAAGCAAAAAGAAGAAGTCGTGGTTGCTCCTACTCCTGTGGCTGAACCAAAACCAACGTTATCTTTCGAAGAACAAAAAGAATTGAAACGTAAGAAAAATCAATTCAATACACAAGTCAAAAAAGCAGAAGAAAACATTTCTATTTATGAGAAAAAAATAAAGGAAATGGATGAAATCATTGCAAACTTAGACTATTCTGATGAAGCAAAATCGAATGCTATATTAGCAGAATACGATGTCATCAAAAAGAAATTGGATGAAGAAATGTTGAATTGGGAAAATGCAACTGAAGAATTAATGATGTTAGAATAAACTATAACGTCCTTCTTGAACGATTTCCTTTTCTAGCTTTTTTAGACGCGGATTGTTTCTTAGACTTCTTTTGTTTTTTCTCTCGCTTTTTTAAAGCTTTCTTCTGATTTTTCGCATTTCGTTTTACTGATTTACGAACTTCAGGACTTTGACTTGCCCAATACGCTTTAATTTTTTTCTTATTTTCTCTACGCGCTTTACGAGCATTACTCTTTTTTAATTTTTCTCGTTGAGCTACTGCTTCTTCTACAGTATCAGGTGTCTTACGAGCAACAATCATGGCACATTCTGAAAAAGTAAAAGCAATAAACAATAATAGAACATTGAATATCGTTTTAAACTTTATATTTTTGAATCGAATTTCGAACATGATTAATTTCTGTACGTAATTTAAACAATAATGTTATTCTACATGAGAAAATTTTTAATGATCGTCGTTTTATTAATTGGTTCTTTAGGTTGTAAAAAGAAATCGAATCAAAATCCAGTTCCAAACGTCTCATTTGATATTACTATAAATGTAAATCTACCTAGCTATTCCGCACTTACTGGTGTTGGTGGTTGGGTTTACGTCAATAATGCAGGCGCTAGAGGTATTATTGTTTATAGAAGAGCAACACAAGAATTTGTTGCTTTCGACAGACAATCACCTAAAGACCCAAATGGAACATGCGCTAAACCTCTTACACCTGAAGTATCAAACTTTCTAACACTTAAAGACTCATGTTCAGGAGCAACTTTCTCTTTATATGATGGATCTGCTCAAAGTGGATCTGAATTCGGATTGCGTCAATATGCTGTTACATGGGACGGATCAACTAATTTAAGAATCTATAATTAGAGAATAATTGATCATTTGTTGTTAAAACCAAAACAACTTTTTACTTTTACACTTCAAAATAATTGACATGAACGAAATTACAGTAAACATCATTGACCGAGAAGGAGTAACACATGAGTTAATTGCACCTACAGACATGAACATGAATATCATGGAAGTTTGTAAATCATACGACTTACCTGTAAAAGGAGAATGTGGTGGAATGGCAATGTGCGCAACTTGTCAATGTTATTTAGAATCTGATACAGATCTTCCTGAACAAGGAGATGCTGAATTAGACATGTTAGACCAAGCTTTTTTCGTTAAACCTAATAGTCGTTTAGGTTGTCAAATACATATTACTGAAGAAATCGATGGAATAGTTTTGAGACTTGCTCCTGAAGAATAAAGAAATAATACTTAAAAAAAATACGCTGTTTCAAAATTGAAACAGCGTATTTTTTTGTTATAATATTATCAACTAAAAAGCATACGTCAAACCTAAATTGAAATTGATTAAGTTATAAAGTCTTTGCTTATTTATCAATTCAGAAACATCTTGTTGACTTAAGTAAAATTGACTGTTTGAATTTACAATGGAATTAAAACCTGAAGAATTTAGGTTTAAAGTATATCTGAAACCAAAATTCAATAACAAACTTTTTGACAATGCGGACTTCATATTCAAAGCATACATAATTGTATAACTTTTTGTTGAGCTTTGATTACTAAAATCAAAATATTTTTTATTGAAATCAAGCATTAAAATTTCTGAATAATCGAATGAACTATTATAAGTAACAATCGATGAATAATCGTGATCAATTAATGTTGAACGATTAAATCCAATTCCAAACTGATGACTTAAACCTAATGGTAATAATGAGTTTTTAACTGAAAATTCAATTTTGGGCATAATTGAATATGTCTGAATATCCAATTTCTCATGCAAAACATTCAAATATTGATTTGAAATTGAATCCTGATGATAGATAGAATTTTCTAAATAAATGTTTCCAAAATCAACCCCTCCTTCAAGACATAAGGCGAAATTTCTTTTCAAAATAACTCCTAAACTTGCTCTAAATCCGTAATTTATTTTATCAGCCTTTTGGTTTAAGTTTTTGTCGTATTTAGAATACGTATCACTATTTGATCTAAAGTTATACAATATTGGAGCATTCACTAATGCATCCAACGAAATATAAAATTTTGAATTATAATACCCTCTATTTGATTGACTATTTCCTTTCAAAACAAACAAAATACAAACTACTAACACTAGTATATTTTTCATTTTCATCTGCATTAATTTGTTTTTTTAGTTTTTAAATCATTGAAAATATGAAACATATGTGCCCCTAAATGCAATCTTTTGGGAGTGTCTTTAAAATAATAACTTGACCCCACATCTATACTTCCCTTTTCAATATCTAATATCAAAACATTCATTTCTGTATCATGTCCTGAAAATATCCCCAAAGGAACATAGACTGTTAATACTGGATAAATGAATAAAGACAAAAAGACCATACTTGGTGAAATTCTTGGTGAGTATTGGTGTTCAACCCAAGTAAATAAGACTTTTGATGTTCCGTAATTAATTTTTATTTCTTCTAATAACTCATGATCAACTGGAAAAATATTGAAATTATCTTCTCGTGAAACTTGTTGCATAAAACTAAAAAGAGCACTTCGTTCATTAAAAATGGCAGTTCCTTTCAGTTCTAAATTATCTCTATCTATAGTAAAAACCTTAATGTCAGCATCTAAGGCTGAACTTTCAATCACTTGAGAATAAAGATGCTTTAATTTTTCTGATTTTACTAAATCTACATTTCCGTGTTTGTAGCTGAAAACCATAGGTTCAACAACAATTAGTTCATCAACTCCAATCTGTAATTCATTCTCTTTAATCTCTTTTCGAATTTTATTTTGCTGTTTATATGACAAACTTTCAAAAGCTTCACGATCTTTTTCTGATTCTAAAAAAAGCTCTTTGGCTCCACTGAATCTTTTTGTAAATAATGAATCATCTAATAAATCAGAAATACCATATAGATAGAATTTTGTAGAATCAAAATTATCTGGATTATCCGTGTTTTTTTTACTCTTAATTTTATCGTATTTTGATTCGGTTTTCTTAGGAGCTATAGAATCTGAAACACTTGTAGATAATTTACTTTTCTTATCTAAAAACTCTTTAGATGCTTCTTGAAAATTCTTTTTAGAATAATTTTCGATTTTAAAACTAGAAGCTGATGCAAGTTCTTTCAGTAAATAATTATAAATAGCGTTTATCTGTTTATCATCTGGTAATGATTTTTTTAGGTCAAAAATTTCTCTTAATGCCAAAGAAAACATCCCATCTTTACTTATTTTTTTAATAAAAAAATGAACAGCGGCAATCTCACCTTCTAAATCTGCATTTTTATCAACTGTTTCATTAATGTTTCCATTTTTCTTGAATTGAGCTAATCCCAACCAAATTTGCGCTTTCATTCGTTTTAAATAAACCGAATTTGGAAACTCTTTTTCTAAAATAAAGACTGAATAAATAGCATCTGCATAATTTGCCTCTAAAATGTCTGATCTTACACTTTCAAATCGACATAGATTTCTAATGTATTCAAATTTTGATTGCCCAAATACAAAAACTTTATCTCCCCAATTTGCGAAATTTTCTATTTCAGTTGAAAGTTGTTCCTTTCTTAAAAATATGGTTATCTGTGAAATATGTTTTAGGAAATTCAACCTCATCAAAAGGAAGATAAGAATACATTAACACATCAAATGAAGGCAAGAGCTCTTCTTTAGAATAACCTGCCTCATTATATATTTTTAAACCCAATCTATCTGCTTCAAATTCCTTTTCTTTTGAATAAACACTCAATCCACGAATACTTAAATCACGTTTGTTTTTTGTTCTATATTCAAAACTTTCGACAACATGTTTTTCAGTATAATGTGAAATTTCATGCGCAAGAACGAATGCTAATTGCGCTTCATTTGTCAATTGAGAAATTAATCCAGTCGTAACAAATACAATACCTTGATCTGTTGAGAAAGCATTTGATTCATTCGATTTTAAAGTGTAAAAGCGTAGATGCGATTTTAAATCATTCTTATTTTCTAATAATCTATCGGCTATTGATTTAATATATAGTGAAATTTCATCACCATAAACGACCATTCCGGAATGCAATAAATCATCGATTCCATAATGAATTCCTTGTAAAAAAACTTTCTCTTGAGCCTTTGATAAATTTCCTTTATTTGTTTTTAGGTCTTCCGCAATTTTTTTGTACGTTAAAGACGAAAAGTCAGCTGGAATTTTACCTACTGAATTCAATGTTTTAAAATTATTAAAATCCTGTTGAGATAATATCCCAAAAGAGATAAATAAAGGTAAAATATAGATTAGTTTTTTTAAAATCATAAGGTCAATAAATTAGATTACTTTATTATAAATCAGTAATCAAACAAACGGGTATTGGATTCATTTTATGCTGATTAATTGCATTTAATCTTCTGTAGATTTTCAAAACTTCAAGTTGTCTTTCTGTAAGCATCGATTCTTCACCTTGAAAATCCATCGCCCATTCTAATTCAGGATATGTTGCTCCGATAATATCTTCGTCACTTTTTCCATCATCCCACAAACCGTCCGTTGGTTTCGCTGTTACAATTGATTCAACAACATTATTGTATCTTGCTAATTCCCAAACTTGTGTTTTAGTTAAATCTGCAATTGGGCTTAAATCAACTCCTCCATCTCCATACTTTGTAAAGAAACCTACTCCGAAATCCTCAATTTTATTTCCTGTCCCGACAACTAAACAACTATTTGCTTGACCTATACCATACAAAGTCAACATCCTAAGTCTAGAACGAGTATTAGCCATTGCCAATGTATTCTCAACTGTGTCCTTTGGAAAAGTTGATTCTATTGATTCAAAAACAGAAGTTAATTCAATATCTAACGATTCAACATTCGGAAACTTACTCTTCAAGTCATTAATATGCTCAATTGCACGATCATATTCAGCAGACGTTTGACGAATTGGCATTGTCATAATCAACGTTTTCTTACCTGTTTTTGCACACAAAGTAGAAGTTAATGCTGAATCAACACCTCCTGAAATACCAACAATAAAACCTTTGGCTCCTGATTTTTCAATATAAGAATCGAGCCAACTAATTATGTGATTAGAAACCTTTTCGCTATTCAAAATTCAGAATTTAGAATAAAATCGATAATTTAAATAAGATCTGATTTTGTTTGAATGGTAAAGCTGAAAAACCAGTTGGATTAAAATTGATTAAGTTAAATGAACTAAAATTTGTCATATTCTTTTCATCATCTCCAGTAATTGATTTCCCTCTATTCACATCAACAAATCCATAATAGTAACCTAATTCAGCAACTAAACAAGTAGAACCAGAAAAATTCCATTCAGCTCCACCAGAAAGACCAACTGAACCTTTGTATAATGACAAATCTCTTTTTGAAGGTATCATTCCATCATTTGGCACATTCGTTTTCGTTAAATCAGATAATAAATAACCTTCATCATAATTTTTTGATGTCAACAAGAAACTATTTCTTAAACCAAACTTTCCGAAATATCTGAAATACCCAATGAATTTTGTTCTAAAAATCATCATTGTCGGAATTGTCAAATAAATTGGTTTCATTTTTCTTTCAGTCAAAGCATAAACCGAACCTTTTGGATTGTAAACTCCTTCTGAACTTAAATACTCTGATTTTCTATAAATCTCCGTATCGTTGTAAAAATAAAAAAGAGATGTATTCCCTGCTTTATACTTAATCGATTCAAAATCAAACTCTAAACCTGTATTCAATCCAATTGTAGGCGTAAATGAGAAATTTAAATTCATACCAACAGTTAAATCACTACCTACTCCATTTTTAGCGATCATTTTTGTACCTGGTTTAATCATATTAATCCCAGCACCAAAAACTAAACCTGCTTGTACTTTTTTATCAGCTGCTTCTTGAGCTACTATTGATGTTAAAACACCGATTGAGAACAATCCTACTAAAATATTTTTCATTTTTATCAACTTAAAATTAACTTGTAATATACTAATTCAGTTCCTTTGATTAATTTTGAGTGCAATATTAATAATAATAATGACGCTAAAAAAGATTTACATAATCGGAATTGTTTCACTTTTCCTTTTTTCATGCAAAAATAATAAACTCGATATTGATTCTTCAAACGTCAATATGTCTATCAATTATGTAAATCTAGATTCATTGATTACAAAATCTGATTCAAAAAATCTGATTCAAAATCATCATCGACTTCAAAAAGAAATGACTGAAATTTATGAATACCAAATCGGTTATTGCTTGGGAATTGGAAGAGTTTCAGACACTGCTTTTGTAAATAGTATTCAACAATTTAAAAATGACCCTTTCATAAAACGTGTTGAAAATAGAATTGGAGAAAAATTCAATAATGTATCTATTTACAAAGAACATATCACTCAAGGATTTAAAAACTTAAAATTTCACTTTCCGAATGGAAAAACTCCTACTTCTATTGCATTTTTAAATTCCCTTTTCAGATCAAATGCATGGAGCACCTCGAAAGAAATTGGAATTGGAATCGAACGTTATCTGGGAGCCAATACAGATGTTGTTAAGGAATTGCCCGCAGAATCTTTTTTTGATTGGGTAAAAGAAGGAATGAATGTTGAATATTTAGAACGAGATGCTTTATGTTCTTGGATAATGACGCATTATGTACCTGAAAATGAAACAAATTTGGCTGAAGGAATCATTCGTTGGGGAAAAATCATTTATCTAACAGAAGCAGCATTTCCTCACGTTGAAAAAAACATCATTATTCGCTATTCTCCTGAAGATTACAAATGGGCCGAAGAAAATGAATTCGCTTTCTGGAAATATTTAGTGGATGAAAAATTATTATTCAACAACAATGAACGAGATAAATCAAACATGTTAAATGATGGCCCATTCACAATTGGTCTTCCTGAAAAAGGTCCCGATCGATTGGGACAATTTTTAGGTTGGAGAATGATTCAAATTTACATGGAGAAAAACGAAATTTCATTGCAGGAATTAATCAAAGTCCCTTACAACGAAATTTTACAAGCATACGAAATTAAAGAATAAACATAATGGAAGATAAAATCACAAAAACATCCGAAATATCTATAAAAGTTGGATTAAACGAAAATAGTTTACCAATCAAAATGCAATGGAATGCAACTGATGGTGGAATTGAAAAAGCGCCAGCAAAAGCAATGATGTTGTCTCTATGGGATGAGGCAGAAAAAAACACAATGAAAATTGATTTATGGACAAAAGATATGTCTATTGAAGAAATGAAACAATTCTTTCATCAAACATTGGTGACAATGGCCGATACGTTTGAAAAAGCTACGGGAGAAACAAATATTTGTGAAGATTTACGTGACTATTGTTTTCACTTTGCTGAGAAGATGAAAATATTACCTGAATAATTTTAGATTATGAATTTTGGATTTTAAATTAATTCAAAATCCAAAATTCACATTAATAATTCAACATTTAACATTCAAAATCCAAAATCCCAATGGCTGGTACTATATCCAAAATGAAGGTCGATTTGCAAGATGAAGTGAAATACACACTAATCTTGGGAGATGATGCTATCGATATGAATTCTTTAATCAATAAAGAAATTCGTTTGTTTTGGAATGGCGATATATTTTGCAGTGCTTGTGGAAAAAAAACAAAAAACTCTTTCGGTGAAGGATTTTGTTACCCTTGTTTTCAATCTGCACCAGAAGCTACTGAATGTACTATTCGACCAGAACTTTGCAGAGCTCATTTAGGTGAAGGTAGAGATCCTGAATGGGAAGAACGGAATCACAACACTCCACATATTGTCTATTTAGCGGCTTCTGATATTGTAAAAGTCGGTGTGACTAGAATAACGCAAGTACCAACACGTTGGATCGATCAAGGAGCAAGTTCAGCAATTCGTTTGGCTGAAACACCCAATCGTTATGAAGCGGGGATTTTAGAAGTTTCATTAAAATCTTTTTTTGCAGACAAAACTAATGGGCAACGCATGTTGAAAAACGAAGTGGATGATTCAATTGATTTGGTGGAAGAAAAATGGAATCTTCACGATCAACTGCCTGAAGATTTAATTCAATTTTTCTCTGAAAACGATGAAGTAATTGATATTAATTATCCTGTTTTAGCTTATCCAACAAAAGTGAAAAGCTTAAGTTTTGATAAAACACCAACTATTGAAGGAAAACTGGTTGGTATAAAAGGTCAATATCTAATTTTTGAAGACGGAAGTGTTTTGAATATTCGAAAGCATACTTCTTATTTTTTGGAAGTGAATTTTTAGAAAAGATTTTATTTTTCTATTTCTATAATTAAAGGATTGTGATCACTGAATTCAGTCCATACTTTTTGTTCTCCGATCTCAAATTTTATTAAATTTTCTAATAAGATCTAACTTAGTATTGAGTCATTTAAATTTAAGCGATTATTATAAAGATCATTTAGTCAAACATTTCCTTCCCTTTTCTATAAATGATGAAATGAATTTTTTAGCTGTTTGGACACATCAAAATAACTCTCCAAACTTTGGATATATTGGTCAACTTTGGAAGTACCTACAAACAAATAAGGAATCTTTAATAAACACATCTATAATAGGAGATTTTAACAGTAATAAAATTTGGGATCAATGGGACAGATGGTGGAATCATTCAGATGTTGTAAAAGAACTAAATGAATTAGGTTTAGAAAGTTTGTATCATAAATTCTACAAAGAGGAGCAAGGAAAAGAATCAAAACATACTTTTCACCTTCATAGAAAAATTGAAAAATCTTATCATATAGACTATTGCTTTGCCCCTAAAATCTTATTAGAAAATTTAATAAAATTTGAGATCGGAGAACAAAAAGTATGGACTGAATTCAGTGATCACAATCCTTTAATTATAGAAATAGAAAAATAAAATCTTTTCTAAAAAAACTAAGCAAATTTGCAGCAATTAAAGAATATCCTCATGTATTCGAGCACAACGAAGATGAAACTTTAGCATTAAAAGGAAACTGGAGAAAAGATTTCTTTAAAAATGACAATCCAATTGTTTTAGAATTAGGTTGTGGAAAAGGCGAATATTCTGTTGGCTTAGCTAAGCATTTTCCAAATAAAAATTTCATTGGTTGCGACATAAAAGGAAATCGAATTTACATCGGTGCAAAAGATTCATTAGAACAAGGAATGACAAATGTTGCATTTCTAAGAACTAGAATCGATTACATCACTGATTATTTTTCAGAAGGAGAAATCGATGAAATTTGGTTAACATTTTCAGATCCTCAACCAAAAAAACCTAGAAAAAGACTGAGTTCTCCCCTATTCATTGAGCGTTACAGACAAATTCTTAAAAAAGGAGGAATCGTTCACATGAAAACCGATAGTAATTTACTTTTCGAATATACGGAAGAAGAGATTAAAGAAAAATATGAATTAATCGAATCAACTTGGGATTTATATGGAGATATCACTGCTGATTTAGACCCGTTGACGAGAGAAATTTTCCACATCAAAACTCATTACGAGCAATTATTTACATCAAGAGGAAGTGTGATTAAGTATTGTAAGTTTAGAATTGGATAAATAGCGATTTCTTTTTTAATGATTCACTTTCAATTTAGTCAAAAAAAGCATAAATTTGATAATATATTAGAAAAGAAATGAAACCAATTTCATTAAATACAATTGAGATTAGTGAACTTTGTAAAAACACAAGGTTAAAAATTTATATGTTTTTGGTTCTTTTTTAACTTCTAAATTTTCAAAATCAAGTGATATTGATTTAATCGTCGATTTCAACAAGAATGAAATAATTGATTATTTTGACAACTATTACAATCTGAAATTTTCATTAGAAAAAATTTTAAATCGCACTGTTGATCTTTTAGAAAATCAAGCTTTAAAAAACCCCTATTTTATTGAAAAAATAAATCATCAAAAACAACTCGTATATGTAGCCTGAAATTAAAACATGGCTTTACGATATCCTCAATGCAATTAATGAAATTGAAAGTTTTTTTATTGATACTCCAAAAGAATTTCAATATTATCAAAACGATTTAAAAACGAAAAGGGCAATTGAAAGAAACATTGAAATAATCGGTGAAGCCATGAATCGAATTCTAAAACTAAAACCAAGCATTGAGACTAGTCATTCACGCAAAATTGTTGATGTGCGTAACAGAATAATTCATGGTTACGACGTTATTTCAGATGATTTAATTTGGTCAATCATTACTAGTCACCTTTCAATTCTTCAAAAAGAAGTTGATAAACTTTTAAAAGACTGATCGTTTAACACAATAAACCCCTAAATTTCTAGAAACAGTTTCAGAAAACCAAAAAATCTTAATAAAAAAATGTTATTTTCGTACATCTCAATATTTTGAAAATGTCGAATAAAATAACAACTCTTTTTAATATAAAATATCCAATTATTCAAGCTGGAATGATTTGGTGTTCTGGATGGGAATTAGCTGCTGCAGTTTCAAATGCAGGTGGACTTGGGATTATTGGTTCCGGATCAATGTATCCTCATATTTTAGAACAACACATTCTTAAATGCAAAGATGCGACAGATAAGCCTTTTGGTGTTAATTTGCCTATGCTTTATCCTGATATTGATAAACACATCGAAACGATTATCAAACATAAAGTTCCCGTAGTGTTTACTTCTGCCGGAAATCCAAAAACATGGACTTCTAAATTGAAAGAACATGGAATCACTGTGGTTCACGTTGTTTCAAGTGTGAAATTTGCAAAAAAAGCAGAAGAAGCTGGAGTTGATGCAGTTGTTGCTGAAGGTTTTGAAGCTGGTGGCCACAACGGAAGAGATGAAACAACAACTTTATGCTTAATTCCTAAAGTAGCTAAAGAAATAAAGATTCCTTTGATTGCTGCCGGAGGAATTGGAACAGGTAAAGCCGTATTAGCTGCATTGACATTAGGAGCAGATGGTGTTCAGATTGGTACACGTTTTATAGCTTCAATCGAATCAAGTGCACACGAGAATTTCAAAAAAGTAGTGGTTGATGCAAACGAAGGCGATACTTTATTAACCTTAAAAGAATTGACTCCTGTTCGCTTGGTTAAAAATGCATTTTTTGAGAAAATTGAAATTGCTCAGGAAAATGGCGCTTCAAAAGAAGAAATTGAAGAAATCTTAGGACGAGGACGTGCTAAAAAAGGAATGTTTGAAGGCGATTTAGTTGAAGGAGAATTAGAAATAGGACAAGTTTCTAGTTTGGTTACTGAAATTCTACCTGCTGGAAAAATAGTTGAGGAAATTATTGCAGAATATAAACTTGCTTTAGAAGAGCAAAAAACGGATAAATACAACTTTTAATGATTGAATTTGAACGATTTAAATTAAAGAATGGCTTAACTGTTCTTTTCCACAAAGATGTAACGACTCCGATGGTTGTCATCAATACACTTTATGATGTTGGTGCACGAGACGAATCTGAAGATAAAACAGGTTTTGCCCATTTATTTGAACATTTAATGTTTGGTGGATCGGTAAACATTCCTGATTTCGATGCTCCTCTTCAAAATGCAGGTGGAGAAAGTAATGCATTTACATCAAATGATATTACAAACTATTACGACGTTTTACCTGCTCACAATATAGAAACAGGTTTATGGCTAGAAAGTGACAGAATGCTTTCATTGGCTTTTACTGAAAAAAGTCTTGAAGTTCAACGTAATGTAGTAATCGAAGAATTTAAACAACGCTATCTAAATCAACCTTATGGTGATGTTTGGTTAGAATTAAGACCTTTAGCTTACGAAAAACATCCCTACAAATGGGCGACAATCGGTAAGGAAATAAGTCACATCGAAAACGCTACAATGGAAGATGTGAAAGCATTTTTTCATAAACATTATAATCCAAGTAACGCCATTTTGTGCATTGCTGGAAATTTTGAATTAGAAGAAATTAAACGTTTGGTTGAAAAATGGTATGGAGATATTCCTGCAGGAATTAAACCAGCTAGAATACTTGACAAAGAACCAAAACAAAAAGAGTTTAGAGAACAAATCATAGAAAGAAGCGTACCTTCAGATGCATTTTATTATGCTTTCAAAATGCCAGAAAGAAGAGATCCAGCTTATTACATCGTTGATATTTTGTCAGATGCATTAGGAAGAGAAAAATCTTCTAGATTGTATGTTTCTATCAAAAAAGAAAAACAAATTGCCAGTTCAATTAGTGCCTACATCACAGGTTCTTTAGATGATGGACTATTAATCATTTCAGGTAAATTAAATCCAGGAAAAACATTTGAAGAGTTAGATAAGGCTCTTTGGGAAGTTATTGATGAAATGAAAAAAACGACAATTTCTAAAGAAGAATTAGATCGATTGTTGATTAAAATCAGAACAGAAAAAGAATTTCAAGAAGAAGGATTATTGAATCGTGCTATGAATTTATGTACGTTTGAATTACTTGGAGATGCAAATGGAATCAATGAAGAAAGAGAAATTTATCAATCAATTACTCCTAAACATATTCATCATTATGCAAATGAAATTTTGAAACAAACCAACTGTTCTTTACTAAAAGTTAAAGCGATTAATAATGCTGAATAGATCTCAACAACCAGAATTACAAGCGATTCATAAAATTGATTTCGTTAAACCTCAACAATTTGATATTACTTCAACTGTGAAATTATATTTCATGAAAGAGGTTGCAAATGATACTGCTCGATTTGATTTATATTTTGATGCAGGAACTGTTAAAGGAGAAAAAGGAATCCCTTCTTTTGTGAATAGTCTTTTACTTTCAGGAACTCAAGATAAATCTTCGACTTTAATTCACGAACAAATTGATGCTTTAGGTGGATTTATGGAAAGTGGTATTTCTTTTGAATCTGCAGTCACTTCGATGTTTTGTTTAAGAGAAAACGTTCTTCCTTTGATGCATATTTTAATTGATGCAATCCAAAACGTAGCTTTTTTCGAAAGAGAAATTGATGAACTTGTACAAGATAAAAAGCAAGGATATTTAATGAATCTAGAAAAAGTAAGCTTTCTAGCTCAACGAGGATTTCAACAACGTTTATTTCACACTTCTGAAAATTATTCAAAAGTGGCAAATCCAGATTATTATGAAAACGTTTCAAGTAGCCAACTAAAATCATTCTACCGAGAAAATTATTTAGAAGGGTTATTTAAAGTGGTTGTGGTTGGAAATCTAGAACAAGATGCGATTGATGAAATTATTGACACAATCGGAAAATGGTCAAAACCAACAACACGAGAATTTGAATCGAACATACAAAATCTTCCAGGAAATACTCACATAGAAAAAGAAGGAGCTGTTCAAACAGCCATTCGTCTAGGTAAAATTCTTTTCAATAAAACACATGAGGACTATAATGATTTTGTAGTATTGAATACTGTTTTAGGCGATTACTTTGGAAGTCGATTGATGTCAAATATACGTGAAGATAAAGGATATACTTATGGAATCGGTTCAATGCTTTCAGAATATAATAAATTCGGTTATTTCATGATTGCGACTGAAGTAGCTTCAGAATTTAAAGATGCAACTTTGAAGGAAATTAAATTTGAAATCGAGAAATTACAAACTGAATTAATTTCTGAAGACGAATTAGCTTTAGTCAAAAATTATCTTTTAGGGCAATTATTAAAAAGTGCAGATGGACCTTATTCTATGATGGATTTATATACAAGTGCTCAAATTAATGGTTTTGACTTTGAATTTTACAATAAATGCATTGAAGATTTACATAAAATTACTCCAGAAAGAATAAAAGAATTAGCTGTAAAATATTTAAATTGGAATGATATGACAATTGTAACAGCTGGATAATTTGAATTTTTAAACTTGATTAAGTATTTACGCAACTATATTTCTTTTTATACGTTAAATGAATGATGTGTATTTTACACCTTCACTATCATGAATAAATTAGTAGTTATATTTTTATTATTATTCGCTGTTTACAAGCCTACGTTTGCTTCTCACGTAATGGGAGGTGAAATTACATGGAAATGTCAAGGTGGTAATTATGTGTTTCAATTAGTATATTATCGTGATTGTAATGGAGCAGATGTTAATACTGTTGCTGTTAATTTAGGTGTTTGGAATCATCCAACATTATCTACTATTTCTTTAGCGTTTGTTTCAAGACAAGATATTTCACCATTTTGTTCACCTGTAAACACCTCACCTCCAGCACTAACATGTGGCAACGGAACTGCAGGAGGTAATGGACCTGGAGCAATTGAGAAAATCATTTATAAGAGTGCCCCAATTTCAATTAGTGGAGTGCCTCCGGCTGATGGATGGATTTTTACATTCCAAGATTTTTCTCGTAGTGGATCTGTAACTAATTTCACAAATCCTTCTTCTTATGGAATTACCTTAACGGCTAAAATGTTTGCTATTTCAACCAATTCAAATACTTGCGTTGATTCTTCACCCGTATTTTTACAAGAACCTTATTTTGTATCATGCACTGGTACACCTTATGAGTACAGTGCTAATATTGTTGATCCTGATTTGGATTCCACGGTAGTTGAATTCGGTATACCCTACAATAATTTCCCATCAGGCACAACTTTCAATCCTCCCTTAAACCCTATTCCTATTCCATTTGAACCAGGATTTAATTTTACTTCTCCTATTCCAAATTCAGCTTTCAACTCTGCTAACATTGGAGCTACACTTAACAGCTCTAACGGACAGCTAAACTTTAAAACATTTACACAAGGAAATTTCAACGTAAAACTAGTTGCAAAATCATATAGAAATGGAATGCTGATTGCGCAAGTAGAAAGAGAAATGTTATTAGTTGTAACCAATTGTAATAACCTTAACAATCCTCCAACTATTATTGCTCCCTTCGCTGGAAATTCATTTGAAACAACAATCGTAGCTGGTAGTCCTGTAAATTTTACCTTAGCGGCTACAGATGTTGAATTATTACAAGATGGTTCTCCTCAGCATAACAAACTGACGACAACCGGCCCAATGTATGGTACAAACTTCACTAGTACAACAGGTTGCGACATTGCTCCTTGTGCTACATTGAATACAACACCAGTAATCACAGGAACACAAGGCGTATCAGTTAATTTTTCATGGCAAACAACTTGTGATCATTTAGCTAATCAATATGGAATAGTTGCTAATTCTGTACCTTATAATTTTGTATTCAAAATTCAAGATGATTACTGTCAAGTACCTAAAGTACGTTACGCAACTGTGACAATTAATGTTGTAAATCCAGGAGTGATACAAGCACCAGTGATTGAATGTATACAAACAGCTGCGAATGGTGATGTTACAATAAACTGGCAACCTGTTGCAAACCCTGATAATTCATTTGTAAAATATGAAGTTCATTCATTACAAAACGGCCTACTTTCTTCGATTACAGATATTAATACGACTTCATTTACAGAACTAGCGGTTACTTCTGAAAATGATTATTTTGTAATAGTATATTCAGGTTGTGGTGGAAATACTCCGAGAAGTAGTGACACAATAAAAAACATCAGATTATCAATAAACAACCCTCTGAATGGAACGGCCGCGTTAAGTTGGAATAAACCTTATCCAACTCAAATAAATTCAATGAATAATTACTATTATATATTGAGAGAGTATCCAATAGGTAATTGGATAATTAGAGATAGTGTTCCCTATTCAACAACCAATTATTTTGACACAATAGATGTTTGTTCAGCTCAATTAAATTATCAAATACTTTTAAAAAATTCACCATGTAATTACACATCAAATAGTATAGGTGATGTTTTTCAAGATTTAATTACGCCAGATATACCGATTATAACATCAGTTTCAGTAGATACCTTAACAAACGCACTATCTATTAATTGGACACAAAACACCAAACCTGATACTTATGGATATATTGTATATTATTTCGATGGTAATGGTTTTATAACCGAACTAGATACTGTTTGGGGATTAGCCTCAACACAATATAGTTATTACCCAGATTTAACAAACGGTCCATTAACTTATTCAGTTGCTGCATTTGACTCATGTCGTTTAGCAATTAACCCTTCAACTTTTCAAACTTCTGCAAAAGCTGACCCTCATACTTCTATGTTCTTAACATCGAAGCTCGATTATTGTTCTTATGAACTAACTTTGAATTGGACAGCTTACAAAGGTTGGACGAACTTAGCTGGATATGAAATATGGGGACACATTGTTGGTCAACCTTGGCAAAATCTAGGTACTACAACAAATACAACTTTTAATTATCAAACAATCCCATTAAAAAATTATTGTTTTGCGATCAAAGCATTTTCAAGTAATGGTAACAAAGCATTTTCAAGTGGATTATGTCTTAAAATTGTAACACCAACTCAACCTAAATTCAATTATATTGAAACGGGAACTGTTGAGAATAATTCAATAACTTTAAAAGTGCTAGTTGATTCTCAAACGAATATAAAACAAGTTGCCCTTGAAAAATTTAACGCTTCATCCTTTATCGAAATAAAGAGACAAGATGTAGTAGGTCCAACGATGACATTTGTTGACGAAGATGTTCAAGTTGATAGATATAATTATCAATACAGAACAATTATTATTGATAGTTGTGGAAATAGCGGTACAATATCGAATATCGTTAAACCAATTTTACTGAAAATTAATACTGACTCAACTCAAGTAATAAATTATTTGCACTGGTCTCCTTATTCTCAATATGCTGGATCCCTTTTAGGTTACAATATATATAGAGGGTCAAATGGTGTTTTAGATCCAACACCGATTGCTTTTGTAAATAATGCTCAAAATTACTATACTGATTTTGCTGCTTATAATTCTAATTTAATGAATACAGGTAATTTATGCTATGTTGTGGAAGCAATAGAAAGTATGAACATATATGGATTTAAACAAACCGCAAAATCAAATCTTGTTAAACAAGTCCAAAATCCTTTGATATATTTGCCAAATTCATTTACACCAGATGGAAATGAGTTCAACCAAGAATTTATTCCAATATTTACTTTCTTTGATATCAACAATTTTAGATTCACTATTTATGATAGATGGGAACATGTCGTTTTTGAATCTACCGATTATCAAGAAGGTTGGGGAGGACAAATCTTGAATACAGGAAAGGCAGCAGAATCTGGAACATATGTATATCGTTTGTCTGTATATGATGGCAATGGTCATGAATACGTAAAAAGAGGATATGTTAACCTTTTAAGATAAGCTACTTTCAAAGATTAAATATAACTTTACTGGGTGCAAAAAATACTTATTATACAAACAGCTTTCTTAGGAGATGTTATACTCGCCACTCCTGTTCTATCTGAATTGAAAAGAATATTTCCTTCTAGTACAGTTGATTTTTTAGTTAGAAAAGGTAACGAAGGACTTTTGTCCAACAATCCAAATTGTAACACTATTTTTCTATTTGACAAAAAAAATGGAAAGTATAAAAACATTTGGAATTTGATAAAAAACGTTAGGAAAGAAAAGTATGATCTTGTAATCAATCTTCATCGTTTTGGTAGTTCGGGAATTATTACTGCATTTTCTGGTTCAAAATTAAAATATGGTTTCAAGAAAAATCCTTTTTCGTTTTCATACACTAAAAAATTTGATCATTCTTTAGAAAATGGGAAACATGAAGTTGAACGTAATTTATCTCTGATAACAGAATTTGGTGCAATCAGCAAAAAACGACCTGAACTTTATCCAAGTAAAGAACATTTCAACAATGTTGAGGAATACAAGATAAAAGACTATTTCTGTATGGCCCCTGCGTCAGTTTGGTTCACAAAACAATTACCAAAAGAAAAATGGATTGAACTTGTTAAGTATTATTCATCTAAAGGAATTGTATACCTTCTAGGTGGGAAAGAAGACATTCAACTATGTGAGGAAATTCTATCGAAATCAGATGTAAATGATAATTGTCGAAATTTAGCTGGAAAATTGAATCTATTAGAATCTGCAGCGTTAATTAAAGACGCAAAAAGAACATTTGTAAATGACTCTGGTCCATTACACCTTTCTTCATCAATGAATGCACCTGTTACAGCTTTTTTCTGTTCTACAGTTCCTGCATTTGGATTCGGACCATTATCAGATGATTCTGAAATATTACAAGTTGAAAATTTAGAATGTAAGCCTTGCGGTATTCACGGTCATAAAGACTGTCCCTTAGGACATTTTAAATGTGGTTACAATATCAAAACTCATTAGAAAAAAATCTAAAACCGTCTTAAAACAATTGTAATCAAACTTTAAATCATTTTTTAAACAACTATATGATTTATTTTTGTTTAACTAATTTAATTTCAACTTTACGATCTTCTTTTTTCATTTCTTTAGTATAAGAGCCACTGTGAATTAATTTTGTCTCACCATAATAATAAACTGTAATTCTTTTTCTAATAAAACCTAAATCAGATAACTTTCGCTTAACTGTTTCTGCTCTTTTCTTAGATAATGTTAAATTATAATCCATGGAGCCATCTTTATCCGTAAAACCTAAAATAATAATTGATAAGGAAGTGTCTCTTGAAATCGCCTTATAAAAAGTATATAATTTTTGTTGCTCCTCATCCTGTAAAGACGACTGATCAAAATCAAAGTATACAGTAACCTCATCAATGATATCAAAATCTTCAAAAAGATCATTTAATTCTTTTTCTGATGAAATAAAATCTTTTCTTGCATCAACCAATTTAACTTCCTTATCTTCAGCTTGATGAGCTGTATTGTTAGCATCCAATATGTTTTTCTCTTCTTTTAAATTTATTGAATTTATATTCGTAGAATCAATAGGACAACCATTATTGTAGACTGAACCTGCAAAATCAGGGCATTTATCTACGTTATTTGAAACTCCATCACCATCATTATCCATACAACAACCTGGATTCTCGAACGGACAACCATTGTTCAATTCAATCCCTGGAACATCTGGACATCTATCCGCAGCATCAATTACACCATCAAAATCTCTATCAGGACATCCATAGTGGATATGCAATCCTTTTTCAGTCGGACACATATCGTTCATATCAATGATACCATCACCATCAATATCTGGGCACCCTGCTGTAGATTTTGGACCTTTTTCATAAATACAATTATCTTCTTTGTCAATAATTTTATCATCATCTGAATCAGGACATCCATTAAATTCTAATCTCCCTTTATCATTAGGGCATTCATCTTTTTCATCTGATATGTTATCAAAATCAATATCCGAAGGATTCTTATAATAAATATTAAATGATATACCTGCGAAAAAACTTCTACCTAACGAAGTCTTTTTACCATAAAAAATAGACATATTATTTGATCCTGCAAATAAAGCCAATCGATTGTATGTTACTCGTGTAGCTGCTCCAAAATAAATTTTACCATTACCCATTTGAGAAATTGGTAACATTAAAGTATAATTCTTCTTTTCGATTCTAGGAGTAATGGTATGAATAAAAACGTTAGAAATCTTTGTTTTATCATTAACTAAACTTATTGGAATTGAGGCATTATAACTCAAATAAAAATTACTCTTAATATAATAATCAAAATTCACATGAAGCGTTGTAGGTAAATTCATATTATAGTAAACTTGATTTTTCAAATACCTTACTGATCCTAAATCAATTAATGAAGCTGAAAACTTCCATTTATACTTATTGATATCGTATTTAATATTTTTAAATTCTCCATCCATTTCATAGTACTGCTTTTCAAAATCAGGTCTAAACTCATAAGTAAAACCTAAATCCAAACCAATTCCTCTATTTTTATAAAATGATTCATTGGAAGAACTACTTCTTCCAAAATCTACATCTAAATTTTTTAAATTCAAATTAGGATTATTATTTGAAAAATTCGCTAGACCATTATTCACATAAAAATAGTCAGCATTCATTCCGTTTAACAACTTTAATGTTGCTCCAGCTTTTAAAAATGTTGTCTGTCTATCGTAAACCACTCGTGCAAACGTAAATGCATTCTCTGTAAAATTCATTTGACTAATTCTTAATTTTGTGATATCCTGACTTATATCAACAATATTTTTAGAATAATCATTAACAGCATTTTCTGCCCAAATGGATGGTAAACCTTCCAAATTACTGAATGTCTTTATTTTAAAACTGTATCCAATCGCATTTTGATGATTAATTTCATACTTCAAATTAAGTATGTCTACATTCAGATAATTATTTTGAAATCCTGTTTTGTTATGTTTAACGTATTTAGTATTCGAACCATATAAAAGATATTCTTGAGAAGCAAAATTGCTTATTTTCGAAAGATTCATATTTGAGGAAAATGAAAATTTCGTTTTAGAATCCACAATTGAAGATGGGTTAAAACTAGCAATCATTGATCCAATATAATTATCAGCAACTAAGCCAGTATTTACTTGTTGTCCAATTAATATTTTTGAACATAAAACAAGAATTACCACTAAAAATGATTTCATGTAAATAGTATTTACTGCAAAATTAAATAAATTCTACGCCTTTCATTACAAATAAACTTAAAAATAGATTAATTAACCCAATTATCTCTATCCAACGAACGAAATTGAATAGCTTCAGCGATGTGGTTCGATTTTATTTCTTCTGAAAAATCAAGATCTGCTATTGTACGAGCAACTTTCAGAATTCTATCATAAGCTCGAGCAGACAAACCCATTTTTTCCATGGCAGATTTTAAAATTGTACTACCTGTTTCATCTAATCTACAAAAGGTTTGAATATCTTTACTACTCATTTGAGCATTTGAATGAACCCCTAATTCCCTCTCATATCTTTTTTCTTGAAGTAATCTTGCGTTTACAACGCGACTTCGAATCTCGCTACTACCCTCTTCTGGTTGATCATTTGCTAGTTCATCATACGAAACGGGCGTCACTTCAACATGTAAATCAATTCGGTCCAATAATGGCCCTGAGATTTTGTTTAAATATTTTTGTACAGTTCCAGGACCACAAACACATTCTTTTTCAGGATGATTATGATACCCACACGGACAAGGATTCATTGCTGCAATCAACATAAAACCCGCAGGATAATCTACAGTAAACTTTGCTCGAGATATCGTTACAACTCTATCCTCCAATGGTTGACGCATCAGAATTTGAAATGATGAATTGCCT
>JAJTEO010000056.1 GCA_021300395.1 Fluviicola sp.
CCAAATAGGGATATTCCATTCTTTTCTGTTAAAGAACCAACTAATTCTAATTCAGAAGAATCATTTGAATTTAAATTTGCAAAATAACCTCTTACAGTTGTTTTTGTTCCTTTAACTGTTATAGTATTATTCTCTGATTTAGATTTTAAAATGGATGTTCCAAAAATCAATAAAATTGAGCTTATTGTAAGTCCGATTATTAGTGGTATAAAATGATATTTTAAAACAGATTTCAAGCTTTTTTACTTTCAATATATTTAATAATCAAATCTACAGTTTCAAAATTTTCAACAACAACTTCGTTCATAGGAACTTTGATGTTGTATTCACTTTCAATTTCGACAATTAACTCAACAAGTGTTATTGAATCTAAAATTTTATCTGTCCAAAGTAAATCATCGTTATTTACTCGGCTAAATGCAATTTCTTCTATTTTGTCTTTGATAAATTGTTCCATTGAATTTTTTTTGCAAACATAAGAAAAGTTAATGAAATCATGATTGAATTCTTAACGTTGAATTCAACTTACAACACTTATCATCAACTTAATTTCCTCCAAACGCTCATAGGCCATTCTTAAATGTTGAACATTGTCGTAAATGATGCGTAATTTATCATTGGCTTCGCTCATTTTGCAATCTTTTGGTCCACGTTGAATGTAATTTAATACTCCAGTGAAAATAGGAGATTCATAGTAAACAGATTGCGGATTTGAAATGAAGTAACCAATCATTTTTCCGCCTTTTAGAACTAATTTCTCTAATCCTAATTCTTGTGCCATCCAACGTAATTTGAAAGATAATATTAATTCTTTCACTTCTTTTGGTAAAGGGCCAAAACGGTCAATTAATGATTCTGTAAATTTTGTCAAGGCTTCATCGTTGGCTAAGTTGTCCATTTCTTGGTACAAACTTAAACGTTCGGCTACGTTGTTGACGTAATCATCTGGTATTCTTACCTCTAAATCTGTTTCTAAAACGCATTCACGTATGAAAGAAGTCATCGAATCGGTGTTTCTTTCTTCAAACAAAGTCTTGAATTCTTCTTCACGTAATTCTTCCATCGCTTCGTTCAAGATTTTTTGGTACATCTCAAATCCAATTTCAGAAATGAATCCACTTTGTTCTCCTCCCAACATATTTCCAGCTCCACGAATGTCCAAATCCTTCATGGCAATGTTGAATCCTGCTCCTAAATCGGAGAATTGAACCAATGCTTCTAAACGTTTTCTTGCTTCGGAAGTCAACACTGAGAATTTTGGAGCTACTAAATAACAGAACCCTTTTTTGTTGGAACGACCCACACGACCTCTTAATTGGTGTAAATCACTCAATCCAAAGTTGTGTGCATCGTTGATGATAATTGTATTTGCGTTGGAAATATCAATTCCTGATTCAATGATCGTTGTTGCCAACAAAACATCATATTCATGATTGATAAAATCCATCATTATTTTTTCTAAGTCTTTTCCATCCATTTGTCCGTGACCAATCGCAACTCGAATTCCAGGACAAAGTCGTTGTAACATTCCCGAGACTTCTTTGATATTCGCTAATCGATTGTGAACGAAGAATACTTGTCCGCCTCTTGAAATTTCATAAGCAACAGCATCACGAATGGTTTCTTCGTTGAACTGAATAATCTCTGTTAGAACAGGTTGTCTATTCGGAGGTGGAGTGTTGATTAAACTTAAATCACGTGCACCCATTAGCGAAAACTGTAATGTTCTCGGAATAGGTGTAGCAGTCAATGTCAAGGTATCAACTGTTGCACGCATGGTTTTTAATTTATCTTTTACCGCTACACCAAATTTTTGTTCCTCATCGATAATCATCAAACCTAAATCTTTGAATTTTACCTTTTCGGAAACGATGGCGTGTGTACCTACTAAAATATCGATTTCACCAGAAGCCAGTTTCTTCAACGTTTCAGTAGTTTGTTTTGCCGATTTAAAACGGTTGATATAATCGACTTTACACGGAAAATCTTCTAAACGTTTTGCAAAACTTCGATAATGTTGCATCGATAGTATCGTTGTTGGAACTAATACAGCAACTTGTTTACTATCTGCAACTGCTTTGAATGCAGCTCGAACAGCCAATTCTGTTTTACCAAAACCTACATCACCACAAATCAAACGATCCATTGGTGTTGAAGATTCCATATCTTCTTTAATGGCTTGCGTAGTTTTTAATTGGTCGGGAGTATCTTCGTACATGAATGATGCTTCCAACTCATTTTGCATGTAAGTATCAGGTGCAAAAGCAAATCCAGGTTGGGATTTACGTTTGGCATATAATTGAATTAAATCAAAGGCTAATTCCTTGATTTTCGTTTTCGTTTTGTTTTTAAGTGTTGTCCACGTTTGAGAACCTAATTTATTCATTTTAGGCGCAATACCATCTTTACCCGTAAATTTAGAAATACGGTGTAATGAGTGAATTCCAACGTAAAGCACATCACCATCTTTGTATAACAAACGAATTGCTTCTTGTGGTTTTCCGTTTACATCAATGGTTTGTAAACCAGAAAACTGACCAACTCCGTGATCGATATGTGTAATGTAATCTCCTTTTTGAAGATTGTAAATTTCTTTTAAAGTAAAGGCTTGTTTGGCTTGTTGGAATCCTTCTTTCAAACGGAAACGATGATAACGCTCGAATAATTGATGATCCGTGTAGCAAACGATTTTCAAAGTTGGATCAATGAAACCTTCATGCAAAGCTAAGTGCATCGGACTAAATTCAACTTCACCACCAATATCTTGGAAAATTTGATCCAAACGATCAATTTGTTTCGGTTGATTAGAGAATATTAAATTCGTAAATCCAGCTTTTTTTCGTGCGATTAAATCGGTACGAAGGATTTCGAAATTTTTATTGAAGCTTGGTTGTGGTTGAAAAGCGAACTGTCTTTCAAAAGTTGCTTTGAAAAAATATTCAGGCCCACATTCAATTGTTGAATAATGAAGGATTTCAGACTTTAAATCAGTAGGATGCATGTACAATTCACTTGGAATGGTATGCTTTACCGTTGAATTTAATTGATCGTATATTTTAACTGATTTCTGGTATTCTTTCTCCAGTACACTTTCAACTTTACTATAAGAAGACAACCAAATGGTAGCATTTTTACCTAAAAAGCTCAAGAATGTTCCATTTCCTTCAAATGACATTTTACCCTGTACATTCGGAATGATGTTGAAGTGATCCATTTTTTTGATGGACAACTGCGAACTTGGATCGAACGTACGAATAGAATCTACTTCGTCGCCAAAAAACTCAATTCTGAAAGGAAAATCATTTGAATACGAAAACACATCGACGATACCCCCACGAATTGAAAATTGTCCCGGTTCGTAAACAAAATCAACACGTTCGAAATGGTATTCCAACAATAATTCGTTCATGAAGTCAATCGAATACGATTTTCCAACTTGAACTAATAAGGTATTTTCTTGAAGGTTTTTCTTAGTAGGTACACGCTCAAATAAAGCTTCGGGATAAGTTACGATCCAACCGTTTTTACCTGAACTTAACTTTTCTAATACTTCTGCACGTGCTACGACATTTGCATTATCGGTTTCTTCTAGTTGATAAGGAACTCGATACGAAGCAGGGTAAAATAAAACACGATTTTCATTTGGATAGAAACTTTCCAAATCGTTTAAGAAATAGGCAGCTTCTTCCTTATCGTTTAATATAAATAAATGATGACCAGGTACTTGTTCGGCTAATGCAGCAGAACAAATTGCTTTTGAAGAACCCACTAAACCTTTCCAATGTACACGTGAACCTACAATCTGCAATTCATTCGCAGAAGATTCGATATGTTCGTATGAAGCGTATTTTTGTTTGAGTTCTTTTAAGTCCATTTTATTTTTCTACTACACTTGCAGCCTCAATTAAGCTCACAACTCTTTCTACCATCAATTTAGAACCGATGATGAAAGGTACACGTTGATGTAATTTTTCCGGTTTGATGTCTAAGATTCTTTTTCTTCCTGTTGTTGCCAATCCACCTGCTTGTTCAGCGATGAATGCCAAAGGATTACATTCATAAATTAAACGTAATCTTCCTTCTGGATGAGCTGGAGTATCTGGGTAAATGTAGATTCCCCCTTTGATTAAACTTCTATGGAAATCTGCAACCAATGAACCAATGTATCTTCCTGAATAAGGACGATTAGTAGAAGCATCAGTCTCTTGACAATAAGAAATATAATCTTGAATTCCTTTTTCTGCTACTTTAATGTTACCTTCATTCATCGCGTATTGACGACCGATTTCAGGCATTTTCATATTTGGATGTGACAAACAATATTCACCGATTGAAGGATCTAATGTGAAACCATTCACTCCATAACCAGTTGAATAAACTAACATAGTAGAAGATCCGTATAAAACATATCCTGCAGCAACTTGTACATCTCCTTTTTGCAACATATCTTCTTCTGTCGCTAATTCTCCTCTTTTACTTACTCTTTTGTAAATTGAAAAAATGGTTCCGATTGAAACATTAACATCAATATTTGAAGAACCGTCTAATGGGTCAAAAAGCACCACATATTTTCCACTTTTAGAAGAGTCTTTTGAGAATGCAACAAAGTCATCGTTTTCTTCAGATGCAATCCCACAAACTTCACCACCAGCTTCAAACATTTTGATGAACTGATTATCAGCAACTACGTCTAATTTTTGTTGATCTTCACCCTGAACGTTCACTTCTCCTTGAGCACCTTGAATGGCATCAACCAAACCTGCTCTTCTAACATCACGTGCTACAATTTTTGAAGCAACAGAGATATCATTTAAAAGACGAGTTAATTCACCAGTAGCACCATCGAAATCGTGCTCACGTTTCATTATGAATTCATTCAGCGTGACAACTTTTGACATATTCTTAAGATTTTTATTGCAAATATCGTGATTTTACACTGAATGACAAAAGCTTTTAGTCAAAAGGTTTGAAAGTCATTTTTGAATACATCCTATAAATAAATTGAAATGAAAATATTGGAATTGAAACCTAATTTATTTTATGCCGTAATAGAGAATAATATAAAAAATGGAAGTTCATTAATTATAAAATTAATAACAGAAAAAAATGAAAAACTTTAAGCTTATATTATTGATTATAATATCATTAACATATAATGACATAATCGCTCAAAAATATGAAAAATGGACTGTTGGAGTTGGTATCAATATTATCGATAATGATGGTAATGTCAAAAAAGACTTAATGAATTCTCGTAAAAGTTGGAATTCTTTGAACTGTCCAAGTGTGTTATTAGTAGGCTATAAGCTTAATGAATTGGTTAGTTTTGAATTTTCAGAATCATTTAACGCTTTTGATAAAGGAAAAACAATAAATGGTGAACTATTGAAATCACCTCAATTCGTAAGTTGTTCAATGATTAAAGGTGTATTACATCCAAATGCTTTTTTTGATACTGGCAAATTTGATACTTACATCAATGGTGGTTTTGGCATTACAACTATACACAGAAATGTTTTGTTACAACCAACTTTAGGAACTGGAATAAATTATTTTGTAGCCGATGGTGTTGCTCTTGGATTACAAGCTTCAGCATTCTTTGGTGTTACTCAAGTAAAAAACAACTTTTTAATGTACTCAATTACATTAAAATCTTCTCTAGGTAAATTATAATAAGTTTATTTAATTCAATCATTTATTTCATTCAATCTTATTCGTAAATTTGTGTAGCTTAATTCTTTAAAAGATGTTGCAACCAGGTTCAAAGGGATGGATTAACAAATTCTTCTATTTAGTAGAAAATAATGAAATCGATACTTCATTTGTTCGTCCAAAAGGATTGAATGAAGAACATTTTGTGCATTTATATTTAGGCCAAACAGGACTTAATTTTGGTTATGCTTCTGAATTACTTTTTAGTAAAAATTTAAATGATTCAAATTGGACTTCAGAGGAAAAACTAAAATTGTTACTATTTGAATCTCATTACTTTGTCTATCTAAACTTTGAGAAAAAGTCTAAGATTAGTAAAGAAGGATTTATAGCTTCAATGTTGGATTTTTATGGTAAACATAATTCTTATTCAATCAAAAAAATATTTACCTTTTTTCTTAAAGAAGAAAATGATGAAAAGTTAGAGGATATTTTATCTAAGAGGGTTGATATAAAAGTGAAATTATTAGACAATCGAATTTGGATTAATTCTTTGAGTAATGTTTTCGTTTACTTAGATGTTATTCTTTACCACGATTATTTAAAAAGCAAAAATCAACAAACATTTTCAAACTATAATGAACTAGCAACAAATGCATTAATTGCGATTACGCTTTCTGCAAGTTCTGATGGCGCTATACAAGAGTCAGAAAAATCAATGTTTAAGATATTTTTAGCCTCTGCTAATTTACACGATAATGATAAAGATTTTGTTCAAACAAAATTTAAAAAAGGTGCAAAATTTGAGGATTTTACGGAAGTCGTTTACTCCAATTGGATGTTCAAACAATTTATTTTAGATCTATCCATTCTAACGATTTATTCGAAAAATCAAGCTAATTTAGAAGAAGAAAAGTATTTGCATGAACTTTGTGATTATTTAAAAATTCCAACTCAGTCATTTAATGAATCAGTATTATTAATTGAGAAGTTTGTTTTACAAAACAATGACAAGGTATCATTTCTTCAATCAACTTCTTCCTATGAAAAGATGTATAACAGTGTTTCTAAACATTGGTTAAAAATTCTTGGAAGAAATAAAGACAAATTGGCTGTTGAATTAAAACAAAGTAAAGATTTGGTATTTCTTATAAAAAAATCTGCAACCGAGGAATTATCTAAAGAAGAAAAAGAAATTGTAAAAACTCAATTTTTAGACATCGTAAAATCAATGCCTTCGCTGGCCATATTTTTACTGCCTGGTGGAGCTATTTTATTGCCGCTGGTATTGAAGATTATTCCTGATTTAGTACCTTCAGCATTTAGAGATAATGAAATAGAAGTTAAAAAGAAATAGATTAGTTCCAGTTTACCATTGCTTCTCCCTCTAACGTGTTTTTGAAGAAATCTCTCATTCTATTGACTTTTTGAATCGCATTTAAATCGCCCTCTTTTGCTTTTTCCTTGTATTTGTAGTATAAATCTAATGTATGTCCGAAAAGATGTTGATCCAATTTATTTTTAATATCGTTTATTTTGGAATTCACTTCAATTAAAAAATATTCCACTTCTCCTAATTCTTTCAATTCATCTTTATTCAACGATTGTTGATTTACTAATCTTTCGTAATGAGGCAATAAATCATTCAATATATTCATGAACTGATCAAGTTCTTCGCTTAGCGATTTTTTACTTTCATTGAAATTCATGGTATAGAATTTTGAATTATAGTATTAATATACAATTAAAATTTTATTTAGCATCCTTTAACCGATAATTTTTAAAATGTTTTTTGGTATATCCGTATATTTACCTACACTTTAGTAATAATTTATTTTTTAATAGAAATCACGTTACCTTTGTAAGGTATGGCTGGCATTTATATTCATATCCCTTTTTGTAAACAAAAATGTTCGTATTGTGATTTTCATTTTAGTACGACTTTTCATTCCTATAGACTGGATATGATTTCTTCTATTTGCAAAGAAATTAAATTTCGTTCAAATGAAATCAATGAACCAATAGAGACCATCTATTTTGGTGGTGGCACTCCCAGTTTATTAGACCAAGAAGAATTGACATTATTACTGACATCAATTCAATCTTCATACACTGTAATTGATTCTCCTGAAATAACGCTTGAAGCAAATCCTGATGATTTAACCTTTGAAAAATTAACGAATTTTAAATCTGTTGGAATAAATAGATTGAGTATTGGTCTGCAATCATTTCGGGCAGAAGATTTAAAATGGATGAATCGTGCACATACTGCTGAAGAATCGTTGAATTGTATACCAATGGCCCAAAAAGCTGGATTTAGCAATATTAGTATAGATTTAATTTATGGATTGCCCAATTTACCACTTGTTGAATGGGAAAAAATGATTGATATTGCTATTCAATTAAACGTTCAGCATATTTCAGCTTATTGTTTGACAGTTGAAGGAAAAACAGCACTAAAAAAATGGGTTGATACTAAACAAATTTCAGTTTCTAATGAAGATGAACAAAGTGATCAATTCGATTTATTGGTTCAAAAATTAAATGAAGTTGGTATAAATCAATATGAAATTTCAAATTTTAGTAAAATTAATTTTGAATCAAAACATAATTCAAGTTATTGGAAAGGAATTCATTACATTGGAGTTGGACCATCAGCACATTCATTTAATGGTAAATCAAGGAGTTGGAATGTTTCTAATAATACGAACTATATAAAAGCTTTGAGTAATGGGCAAAATTGGTTTGAAACGGAAATTCTTTCAATTGAAAACCAGTTTAATGAATTGATTTTAACAGGACTTAGAACGATTTATGGACTTAATTTAGATAAACTTAAAAACATCTGTGAACCTCCAAAAACTTTTTGGAAAACCTTAAATCAGTTCATTGATTGTAACTGGCTGAAGCAAGAAATAAATATCATTTCGCTTACAGAAGAAGGGAAATTAAAAGCTGATCATATTGCTTCAGAATTGTTTATCTAAATAAGTTATTGCTTTTCACCATCCATTTCTTTTCCGCTAAAGTACATCCAAACAGTAATTGTTAAAAATGCAATAAGAGTTGCTGCTAAAATAGTCATAGTCTAAATGTTTTAAATTCTATTTTTTCAGCTGTGAATTTTTAAGTTAGAAGTATAACTTCTTAAAATGAATAACGTTACAATATTCAATTTATTTGATGAAGTTAAAAAATAAATTTTTATTTGTAACTATTTATTAAACAAAATTTTAAGTAATCTATTAGCCCTAATTTTTAGTAAATATTCTAATTAATATTTGTCTATAATTTTCAGGATTTTATAGTCAGATTAAACACGTTCATCTAGGTTTTGCTAAGTCGTTTAATGATTAAAATAATTCCAAACAATTTTTGCTTTTGAAATACCAACAGCTTTTTCTAGTTGTTTTAATTCAAGTTTTTTTATTGCTGAAACTGTTTTAAATGTTTTCATCAATGTTTCTTGCGTCTTTGGACCAATTCCTTCAATCTCTCCGATTTCTGAATCTATGGCCGATTTACTTCTTCGATTTCTGTGATGTGTAATACCAAATCGATGCGCTTCATTTCTAAGAAATTGAATCACTTTTAAGCTTTCACTTCGTTTATCCAAATAGATTGGTAAACTATCACCAGGGAAAAATATTTCCTCTAGTCGTTTAGCGATTCCAACTATAGCAACTTTTCCTCGTAAATCTAATTTTTCTAATGCTGTTAATGCTGAACTTAATTGACCTTTTCCACCATCAATAACAATTAATTGAGGCAATGTTTGTTCTTCATCTAACATTCTCTTATATCGACGATAAACAGCTTCTTCCATTGTCGCGAAATCATTCGGCCCTTCTACCGTTTTAACATTGAAATGGCGATAATCTTGTTTGCTCGGCTTTCCATTTTTAAATACTACGCAAGCTGAAACAGGATTTGTTCCTTGAATGTTAGAGTTATCAAAACATTCTATGTGAACGGGTAAATCTTTTAATCTAAAGTCTTTTTTGATTTGCTCTAAAATACGCTCTGTATGTCGCTCAGGATTAACAATTTTCTCTTTTTTCAGTTTTTCTAACTTGTAAAACTTACCATTCCGAATTGATAATTCTACCAAATGTTTTTTATCACCTTTTTGTGGCACCGAAAATTGAATACCTTCTATTTTTAAATCAATTGGATTTTCCAATAACACTTCTTTGGATTGACTTTCAAATCGTTCCCTTAATTCCGGTAATACAAAACCGATAATTTCTTCTGGTGATTCGTCTAATTTTTTCTTTATCTCCGTTGTATAACCATGAATGATTGTTCCATTACTTATTACTAAATAATTAATGAAAGCTGATTTATCATCATCTACAATTGTCAAAACATCGACTTCATGAATTGTAGGCGAAACAATGGTAGATTTCGCTTTATATTGTTCAATAATATCAATTTTTTGTTTGATTTCATGTGCTAATTCATATTGAAAATTAGTTGCATATTCTTGCATCATATTTTTCAATATTTGGACAACACTATTCAAATTTCCTTTTACAATATTTTCAATTTGTGTAATATAGAGTTGATATTGACTTTCTGACTGTTTAGCTTCACACGGGCCTTTACAATTGCCGATATGATATTCGAGACAAACTTTATACCTTCGTTCTTCAATCTTTTGTTTTGATAAATCAAATGAACAATTTCTTAGAGGATATAGTTCTTTCAATAAAGTCAATAATGTATTCAAAACTTTCACGCTTGGATATGGTCCAAAATATTTAGAACCATCTCTTACTAATCTTCTTGTTGAAAAAACTCGTGGAAAAGGCTCTTTTTTAATACAAATCCAAGGATAGGTTTTATCGTCTTTTAATTGAATATTGTATTTAGGTTGGTATTTTTTAATTAAACTGTTTTCAAGAAGTAAAGCATCGTATTCAGTATCTACAACGATGTATTGAATATCAGTTATTTTACGAACTAACACTCTCGTTTTACCGTTTTCTTGATTTTTGTTAAAATATGATGAAACTCGTTTTTTTAAATTTTTAGCTTTTCCAACATAAATAATCGTTCCATCAGCATCAAAAGACTGATAAACTTCAGGACTGTTTGGAAGTGATTTTAATTTTAATTGTATGGATTCGAGCATAACTTTTGGGCACAAAAAAACCCT
>JAJTEO010000001.1 GCA_021300395.1 Fluviicola sp.
GTCATGATCGAACTTGAAAAAAACAAAACAATTGAAGAACCAATAATTGCTCCGACAAAAGAAGATAAACCTTTAATAGATTCGACTACAACTCCAGTAGAAATTGAATTGAATTTAGAAAAAGAATTAGCACAACAAACGACAACACCAACAACAGAAGTAAACGTAGTAGGTTTTAATGAGATTGATAAAAATAATTTCGATGCATCCTTATTTAAGCCGGTAAACATCGTGTTTGTATTAGATATTTCAGCTTCAATGCAAGCAGGAGAGAAGATGGAATTGATGAAATATTCATTGAACAAATTAGTAGAAATGCTTCGACCACAAGATCAGATTACGTTGGTAACGTATTCAACTGATGCGAGAGTTTTATTGGAAACTATTCATGGAGATCAAAAAGACGAAATTTTCAAAAAAGTGGATGAATTAAAAGCTGCAGGTTTAACAGCTGGAGGAGATGGAATCAAATTAGGTTATAAGCAATCATTAAGACATTATTTAAATGATGGAGTAAATCATTTGGTCGTTATTACAGATGGTGCATTTAATAGAAATTCAGGTGATTACAAAAAGGCGATAAAAAAGTATAAGAAAAAAGGAGTTAACATGTCTGTTGTTGGAATTCAAAACAGTGAAAAAGACAAAGTGAATATGGAAGAAGTGGCTAATTTGGGAGGAGGAAGATATATTCCAATTTACAAATTAGTAGATGCGCAAAACAACTTAAAACAAGAAATTCGATTTATTGCTTTTAGAAAGTAGCTAAACTAGATTCTAGAATATTCAAATGTTTGAATGAGTTTCATTCGATAAACTTAAATCAATTCTTTTTTAGCAACTTTCATTACAAAAGGACTAAACTCAAAAAATTAAATTTGTGATTGTAATTTCAGTTTACTCTAAAAATAGAAAGTATGAATTTGAATGAAAAAATAATGACCATCAACTATACAGATTACATCACTTTAGTTGCTAAACTAGTCGAGGAAAATAAAACTACAGGAAGTGATCAATCTGAAAAGCTAGTTGAATTTACAAAATTGAATCAACAAAGAATGAACCGTTTAAATAAGACGATTCGTTTATCAGATGAGCAATTAGAGCTTTTAAAAAAATTAAATACTCCAAAAAAAATACTCGTAATCGGAGAAGCATGGTGTGGAGATTGTGCGCAAATCATTCCTGTTTTAAATAAAATAGTTGAGGCTTCAAATAATCAATTGAGTTTAGAGATTATTTCAAGAGAAGAGTCTCCAGAACTTATTGAAAAATATGGTACAAATGGAATCATTTCAATTCCTAAATTATTAATTTATGAAGATGAAAAATTAACTCAAACATGGGGTTCAAGACCAAAACCAGCAGTTGACATTTTGAATAAATGGAAAGCGAATCTAGACACCATGACACACGATGATTTTGAAAAAGAATTACACCTTTGGTACGCAAAAGACAAAGGGAAATCAATTATTGATGAGGTATTATCGTTGATTGTAACTAGCTAATATTCAAAATAAAAACAATTGAAAATGTGTCTATTTTCTAGAATTATAATCTCGAGATAAGATTTATATAATATTTTTAACTTCAAAAACCCTTGCCAGAAACGGACTTTTTTCTTAAATTCAGTAGAAAAAGACTAACTTATGGCTAAATCGAGTAAGAAAATTGAGGTTTTGGGTATTGAAATTTCAATTGTTAAAAAAGACAATCTAGATTATATTTCATTGACAGATATGATTAAATCCAAAGATGGAGATTTTTTCATTTCGGATTGGTCGAGAAATAGAAATACTGTTGAATTTATTGGAATTTGGGAAAGTGTTTTTAATCCAAGTTTTAATTATGGCGAATTTGCCATAATTAAAAGTAAAACGAATTATAAAAATCTAAAATCTAAAATCTAAAATCTAAAATTCAAAATTAATCAACATCAACATATTTCATGGTTTTTCTTTCAAAAATTATATCTTTATCCTAACCAAACATGAAAGAAACCTCATTCATAGAACAAAATAAAGAAAAATGGAAACGTTTTGAACGTGCCGCTTCTTCATCTGTCAGTGACCCAGAAGAGTTGAGTGATTTGTATATGGATATTACGGATGACTTGAGTTATGCGCAGACATTTTACAAAAGAAGAACGGTTCGTGTTTATTTGAATGGTTTAGCTCAAAAGGTTTATTCAGGAGTTCATAAACAGAAAGGAGAAACATTTAAAAAGTTTATTTCTGTTTGGAAAACCTCGTTGCCATTAGAGATTTATAGATCTCGAAAAAATTTGACGTTCGCTTTAATTTGTTTCTTGATATATGTTACGATTGGCGTAATTTCTTCCCAATTAATTCCTGATTTCTCGAATATCGTTTTGGGGGATGAATATATTCGAATGACGAATGAAAATATCCAAAATGGAAATCCTCTAGGCGTTTATGCCGATGAAGATCAACTTCAAATGTTTATTAGAATTACGACGAATAATTTAAAAGTATCTTTTTTGACCTTTTTTGTAGGTTTTTTCTTTACCATCGGAACGCATATTTTACTTTTTTCAAACGGTGTAATGCTTGGAGCTTTTCAAAATTTCTTTTACATGAAAGGCTTATTAATTAATAGCTTTTTAGGGATTTGGATTCATGGTGCTTTTGAAATTTCATGTATAGTATTAGCAGGTGGTGCAGGCTTAACTGCAGGTCATGGATGGCTTTTTCCTGGTAGTTTTACAAGAATGCAATCCTTACAATTGTCGACGAAAAGAGGTTTGAAAATCATGTTAAGCATCGTTCCATTTGTTGTTATTGCTGGATTTTTAGAGAGTTTTGTAACTGCAAATTATCAAGATTTAGAAGACTGGACAAAATGGATGTTGATTCTTTTTTCATTCGGAATTATTTTGTTTTTCTATGTTTTTTATCCACTTTATGTGGCACGAAAACATCCAGAATTAATAGATGTTGAGGATACTCAAATTGTTCCCAAAAAAACGGATTTTGTTTTTGATAAAATTAGAAATACAGGTGAAATTGTTTCTGAAACATTTCGTTTTTACAGCACTCAGTTTTTTAAATTAGGTAAAATCATTTTTGCATTTATTCTACCGCTTTCTGCGACATTAATCTATTTACAAGATGTGAATCATTACCAAGAAATGAGAACAGAACACTGGTTTGATTGGTCGTACCAATTGCAAATTATGTTTGGAACTGGATTGAAAAACAGTCAAGATTTTGTTGTTTTAGGTTGTTGGACATTCATTTTAGCGTTGTTTAACGCAGCTGTTTTTTGGTCTGTTAAAACGTTAAAGGCCACTTTTTCTTGGCGTAGTTATTTTCAGTTTTTGAGAAAGCATTTTATTATTTCATGGTTAGGAACAGTTGTGATTTATGGGATTCTTTTCTTTATTCCATGGGTTACAATTATCTTTGGTATTATTGCTATTCCTTTTTTAATTCTGATCAGTCCGAGTTTAGTGTTAGGTGAAGGAACATTTAAAGTTAGACTTAAAAAAGGATTTCTTTTCAGTAGAAAGCAATTCGGAAATTCATTTCTATTATTGATTTTATTATCACTTTTTGTAGCCTTAATTGCACAGCCGTTTGCTTTTGTTTTGAGTATTTACAATGAAGGCACGCAACAACCAATCGTTTCTAATGACTTATTAGACATGGCGGCCGATTTTGTAAAACGAGTAGCTAAAATTTACACGACTGATTATTTAGTAATCTCGAATATCGTTCGTCAATTGGTTTACATTTTGTTCTTGTTTGGTATTTTACCGCTGATTATAATCGCTTCTATGTTCAATTATTATTCTGAATTAGAAAAAACAGAAGCAATTGGATTGAAAAAGCAATTTGAGAAATTTGGAAAGCGAAATAGATACTTAGAAACGGAAGTTGATTTTGATTAAGTTGTTGATTTTCCATATAGCCCTATTATTGTCATTCAATTTTTATGCACAAACTCATAAGAAAGAAGATAAGATTTCTGTTTGGAAACGAGAAAAAAAATCAATTCAATACGAAAAGGGAGAGAAATACAACGGTCCATCGGATTGGTACGCTTCTTCACCTGGAGCAATTGATGAACCTGAAGTAGAAGACCAATCAACTTCTTATGAAGGCTTGGATTATCAACCTGAACAAATTCAACGTGATCGACAAGTTAGGCGTGAAGGATTTGATAGAGGTGGAGGAAATGGAACCGAAGCGTATGATCCAGATGTTCTTGCACCTGAAATTGATACGCCCGAAATTGACCCTACAGATGATAGTGCAGATAGAGAACCTTTGTTTTCCGATGGATTTTGGAAAGTATTAGGGATTTTGATTCTTTTCGCATTAGCCATTTTCTTAGTTTATCAGCTTATTAAAAATGCAAAACCATCTGTAAAAGAAGTGAAAGTTCAATCCATTGATAAGAATTGGAATCCAACGATTATTTCCAAAACAGAATTGGAACTTTTATTAGAAAGTGCTCTTGAAAAGGAAGATTATCGTGAAGGCGTTCGAATTTACTTCAATTTTATTTTAAAAGAATTGATCAAAAAAGGTTGGATTAAATGGAAACAAGAAAAAACGAATTATAGTTACATTCTTGAAATGAAAAGCCGTTCGAACAGTCATCTTTTTGAGGAATGTGTTCGAATTTATGATCTTGTTTGGTATGGCGAATACCAACTTTCTAAAAGTGATTTTGAAGAAATTCAACCTGTTTTATTGAGTTACTATAAATTAATCGAAAAAGATGATAAGTAGTAAAAATAAAATAGCGCTTATCCTTGGGTTTTTCTTACTCATAGTCCTTTTATTATGGGCTGTTGATGGCATTTCAAATGGGAAAAAGATTGAAATTTTTAGATCAAACAATTGGCACAGAAAATATCAGTTAAAAGATAAAGATCCATATGGATTATTCTTATTTAATGAAATTTTAGCAGCTCATTTAGATTCCAATCATTCCGTTAAAAACATCAATAAATGGTCGGATTATGATTCTTTAGTAAAAGAAAAAGAGAAATCTACTTATATCTTTATTGGTCACGATTTTCAATTATTGAATAAGGAAATTGATACTTTGTTAAAAGATGTCGAAAATGGATCAGATCTGATGATTAGTTTCTATGATTTGACATCCAATTTGTACGATCGTTTCTTCAATTATGTAGACTTTGATTACGATTATTCGGATAGTATCGTTGTATATGCAAATAACCGTAAACATACGATGTACAACATTCATCAAACAGATACGGTAGCGATGAAATGGGAAGCATTTGTGAACGAAGCATTGGTTGATTCTAGTTTCGAATCGTTGTCTTCATTTATGGAAATGTCTAATTTCATAAAGATTAAACGTGGAAAAGGGCATATATTTTTACATGCAAATCCTCAGTTTTATTTTAACTATCAAGTCCTAAGAAAAGATGGATTTTATTATTCGAATTTCACCATCAATCAATTCTCAAAACATAGAAATGTCTATTGGTTAGAATTGGGTCGAAAAATGGATAATGAAGGCAAGGAAAACACCACTGTTAATGAAGGAAAAGATTCTAAAAAAGACGACAGTTTATTGCAATTGTTCTTCAAAAATCCTTCTTTGTTATGGGCAATGTTAACAGCAATTTTTGGATTTATTTTATTCATCATTTTCAGAGCTAAGAGAATGCGTCCAGTGGTTCCGATGATTCCTCCAAAACGAAACATGACAACTGCTTTTGCTGATACAATTACATCAATTTATTATCAAAATCATAGTCCATATGGTATTTTAAAAGTTCAGAGAAAGAATTTTTATCATGCGATTCATAAGCATTTTTACATTGATTTAACAAGAAGAAATGAAGATCGTGAAATTCGATTATTGGCAGAAAAAAGTAATGTTTCAATTGAATCTTTAAAAGAATTATTAGCATTAATAGAAACAAAAGAATCGTTTAATGTAGACGAACGTTACATTGCCAATGTAGCGACTCAACAACGTGAATTTTATTTAAAAACGGGTATTATTTCTAATTTCATATTGAATCGAATTGAGAAAAAAGATCGTATTTTTAATCGAATCATTTGGTTGCCAATGTTATTAATCTTGTTCGGTATCATGATGATATTAGTAGGTTTTTACTATTTGACTCAATCGATTGGAATGGGAATTTTATTATGGCCTATCGGAATCAGTTGGATAACAATAGCTGTTTTACAATTGAAAAAACCGTTAGTAGAAATTACAAATGAGCAATTAATTCTCTACCCAATTTTCGGTAAAAAGAAAACGTACAATTGGGAAGATTTAGTAGACGCAGTGAATGGAAATTCTGCTACTTTGATTACTTTTTCAGGAAATAGAATTATTAAAATAAATTATTGGGAAATGAGTCGATTCGACAAAAGTAGTTTCCAACAATACATATCAAACCTTCATAAATTTGAATAATTATGAGTGATGAATTAACAAATGAAAACAATGAGTTTGCTTCTTACATGCCAAAAGAAGAAGCTTCGAATGTAAACGATACAACTGAAAATACACTTTCAACTCCTGAGGGTAATTTTGGTTTTGAGCGTAAAAATGAAGACTTAATGTGGGTCGCTCAGAAAGTGAATAATGTTCGCCAAGAATTAGGAAAATATGTTATCGGTCAACATGAAATGGTTGAACTATTAATTGCCGGTATTTTTTCAAACGGACATATTTTATTAGAAGGCGCACCTGGTGTAGCGAAGACATTATCATCTAAAGTATTATCAAAAGCGTTAGATATTGATTTTTCGAGAATTCAATTTACGCCGGATTTAATGCCTTCAGATGTAATCGGGACGACTGTTTTCAGCATGAAGGATTCAACGTTTTCATTCAAAAAAGGACCAATTTTTTCTAATATTGTCTTGATTGATGAGATCAATAGAGCTCCAGCAAAAACACAAGCAGCACTTTTTGAAGTAATGGAAGAAAGACAAATTACATATGATGGAAACACGTATGCAATGAGTTTTCCGTTCCTAGTGATTGCAACTCAAAACCCAATAGATCAGGAAGGAACATATAACTTACCTGAAGCACAATTGGATCGTTTTATCTTCAAGATTAAATTGGATTATCCTGAATTAGAGCAAGAAATTGAAATTTTACATCGTTATAAAAACAATATTAAATCAGCTGGTTTAGATGAAATAAAGCCTGTTTTTACAGCAACTGAAATTAAAAAAATTCAAGATGTAATCGAGGAAATTATCATTGAAGATCATTTGATTTCATACATCGCAAACATTATTCACAAAACAAGAAGTCACGGTAAAATTCATTTAGGAGGATCGCCAAGAGCTTCTTTGTCAATTCTTCGTTCAGCTAAATCAATTGCTGGAATTAGAGGAAGGGATTTTGTAACACCTGAAGATATTCAATTTGTGGCACCACACGTTTTAAATCATCGTATTGTATTGACTCCAGAAGCAGAAATGGAGGGGTTGACAACAGAAGATGTAATTTTAGAAATCGTTCAAACGGTAGAAGTTCCAAGATAATATTAAATGAAATTAAAGTCCATATATCTAACACAATTTTTCTTTCTCTTGATGGGAATTGTTGTGGTATTATTTGCTACATCTTTCGCAGTCCCATTTCTCTTTTTTTGGGGGAAAGTTGGATTGTTGGCAGTTGTAGGAATTGCGATATTGGATGGTTTAATTGTTTTCATGAACAAAAAGCCAATTCATTTCCAAAGAAAAATTGAAGAGCGATTGAATTTGGGCGATTCCAATGAAGTTGAATTATTGGTTGAAAATTTACTTTCTCAACCGATTTCATTTCGTTTAATAGAAGGATATCCAGTTGAATTACAAGAACGATCAAAAGAATACTCCGCTTTATTATCTGCAAATTCAAGTAAAAAATTCAGTTATAATTTCACCCCAACTAGGCGAGGAGAATATGAGTTTCAAGATGTATTTTTCATTATTAGTTCAGTTTTTCGTTTAGTAAGTCGTAGAATTGAACTTTCAGCTAAACAAACAATTCGTGTTTATCCATCTGTGAAACAAATGAAGAAGTACGAATTGATGGTGTTTCAGCAGCAAAAAACTTCTTCTGGAATTAAAAAAATCCGTCGTTTAGGAAATAATAGTGAATTTGAACAAATCAGAAACTACATTCAAGGCGATGAATTAAAAACGGTCAATTGGAAAGCAACCAGTAGAGGTCGCGACTTGATGGTAAACCAGTATCAAGAAGAAAAATCGCAACATATTTATTGCATCATTGACAAAAGTAGAACGATGCAAGTTGAATTTGATAATCTTTCGATGTTAGATTATTCGATAAATTCAGCGCTAGTTTTTTCAAATATCACCTTAAAAAAAGGAGACAAAACGGGAGTAATTACATTCTCAGATAAAATTGGATCTCAATTAGCTGCAGAGAAAGTAAACGGTCAATTACGCCGAATTATGGAATTGCTTTACAATCAAAAAACGCATTACAGAGAGGCCAATTTTGAGTTGTTATTTGAATCCATTCGTAAAACGATCAAAACTCGTTCGATGCTTATTCTATATACCAATTTCGAAACAGAATTTGCAATGCGAAGAGCTTTACCGATTCTTCGTAAAATCAATCAAAAACATGTATTGGTTGTTGTGTTTTTTAAAAATAATGAGCTAGAAGAAATGGCTTATCAACCGGTTAAAACAACAAGAGATATTTACAAAACGGTTGTTTCGGAGAAAATGGTATCTGTTAAGTCACGAATTGCGCAAGAGCTTTCTCAAAATGGCATCCACACAATCCTTACTCGACCTGAAGAATTATCGATCAATTCCATCAACAAATATTTAGAATTAAAAGCCAAAGGAGCTATTTGATTTTGTATAGTCTACTATACAATTTAATGCTATTTTTGTATAGTACACTTTACAATTTCATTTGACTATGTTAAACTTCGATTTTAAAAATCCGACGAAAATAATTTTTGGGAAAGACACTATTGCAAAACTTGCAGAAGAAATACCATCAACTGAAAAAGTATTATTGCTTTACGGTGGTGGAAGTATTCTACAAAATGGAATCTATGACCAAGTAAAAGCAGCTTTAGAAAATTACGATATCGTAGAATTTGGTGGAATACCAGCGAATCCAGAATATGAAGTTTTATTAGAAGCTTTAAAAATCATCAAAAGTGAAAAAATAACTTATTTACTAGCTGTTGGTGGAGGTTCTGTAATTGATGGAACGAAATTTTTATCTTCTGCTGCCTTGTATGAAGGAGATGAACCTTGGGATATTTTAGCAAAATACATACGAACTGAGAAAGGAATGCCTTTTGGAACAGTTTTAACGATGCCAGCAACTGGTTCTGAAATGAATTCTGGTGCGGTTATCACAAAGGTTGCAACACATGAAAAATTGGGAATGGGTGGACCGGGATTGTTTCCTCAATTTTCAATTTTAGATCCTCAAGTTATTCAATCCATTCCAAAACGTCAATTAGCGAACGGAATTACAGATGCTTTTACACATGTGATGGAGCAATATATGACGTATCCAACACAGGCAAAATTACAAGATCGTTTTGCTGAAAGCATTATGCAAACATTGGTTGAAGTTGCCCCAACAATCATTGAAAACCCAGCTTATTACGATGCAGCCGCAAATTACATGTGGTGTTGTACAATGGCATTGAACGGATTAATTCAAAAAGGTGTTCCAACAGATTGGGCAATCCATGGAATTGGACATGAATTAACAGCAATGTATGGAATTGATCATGCTCGCACATTGGCAATCATTGCACCATCTCATTACCGTTATAATTTTGAATCAAAAAAAGAGAAATTAGCGCAATTTGGAGAGCGCGTTTGGGGAATAACGACGGGTTCAACGGAAGAAAAAGCAACAAAAGCTATAGAACGTATGGAAAGCTTTTTTCATTCATTAGATATCAATACAAAACTCTCAGAATATACAACTGAATACGCAGGAACAGCAGAGAAAATTTCAGATCGTTTTATCCAAAGAGGTTGGTTAGGTTTAGGTGAACATAAAGCTGTGAAACCAGAAGATGTTGTGAAAATTGTAGAAATGAGCTATTAAGAATTTTGAATTATAGATTTTGAATTTTGGATTGGGTTTTGGGCGATACCACTAATACAAACAAAGAATTCAAATATATTTTTTATTTTTACGTAAAATTAAATCAAGAATATGAGTTGTGCCAGTTGTAGTAGTGGAGGAGGAACTCCCCGCGGATGTAAAAACAATGGTACTTGTAGTTCTGGTGGTTGTAATAAATTAGAAGTGTATGATTGGTTGGCTAACATGACGTTACCAAGCTCTCAAGCACCATATGATATAGTAGAAGTAAGATTCAAAAACAGTAGAAAAAGTTTCTATAAGAACACTAAAAACTTGACATTACAAGTTGGAGATGTTGTTGTTGTAGAAGAAAGTCCAGGATATGATGTTGGAGTTATTTCAGTTGTTGGAGAATTAGCCAGAATACAAGTAAGAAAAAAAGATTCCAATTTTAAACCATTGGAAGCTAAGAAAATACATCGTATTGCTTCGCAAGAAGACATCGATAAATGGGTAAAAGCGAGATCTTTAGAGAAATCGTTGATGTACCGTTCAAGAACATTAGCTATCGATTTAGGATTGGAAATGAAAATTTCTGATGTTGAATACCAAGGAGATTTATCAAAAGCAACGTTTTATTACACAGCTGATGGTCGTGTAGATTTTCGTCAGTTGATTAAAAACATGGCTGAAGAATTCAAAGTTCGTATCGAAATGCGTCAAATTGGTTCTCGTCAAGAAGCTTCTCGTTTGGGTGGAATTGGTTCATGTGGAAGAGAATTGTGTTGTTCTACTTGGTTAACAGATTTCAGATCTGTTTCAACTTCTGCTGCTCGTTACCAACAATTATCATTGAATCCTCAGAAATTAGCTGGTCAATGTGGTAAATTGAAATGTTGTTTGAACTACGAGTTGGATATGTACATCGAAACATTGAAGTCATTTCCAAAGGTTGACACTAAATTGAGAACTGAAAAAGGGAATGCTTTCCATATCAAAACAGATGTTTTTAAGCGTCAGTTATGGTATGCATACGAAGGTGATATGGCTTCAGGATTAATTGCTCTAGCTCCAGAAAGAGTAAGAGAAATTATTGAAATGAATATTGCAGGTAAAAAACCAGTTGAATTATTGGAATATACTGCTCCTGTTGCAATTAAAGAGCCTGATTATTCGAATGTTGTTGGTCAAGATAGTTTAAATCGTTTTGAACACACTTTCAATAAATCTAAAAATAAGAAGAAGAAGAAAAAGAAACCAGCTGCAACAAATCTTATTGAAGGAACGGCAGTTGCAACTGAAAATTCTTCAAGACCTGAAGTTCAAAAACAACCTATTGCAAATAGACCTGTTGTGAATAAACCGAGGGTGAATCCAAATCAAAATCCGAATCAAAACAAACCGGCACAACCACAGCCTCAAGCTCAGGCAGCTCCTCAGTTGAATGAAAATGGTGAGCCAATTGTTAGAAAGAAGAAGAAGAAAAATTACAAGAAAAAACCAAATCCAAATAATCCTTTGAACAATGAAAACAAAGCGTAGGATTTTTATAGTATTTATCATTTTAGGGGCGTTCTTCACAAGCTGTGGAGAACAACCTTATTATGAAAAAGTATATTCTTTTGATAACAATGTTTGGAGTCAAAAAGTGAAGCCTCGATTTGAAGTGGACATTAAAGACATTTCTAAGCCATATAATTTTATTGTGACTATTCGTACTACAACGGATTACAAATACAGTAATTTGTGGATGTATATGAATACCATTACACCATCAAAGGAAAAAGGTCGCGAGCCTTTCCAAATGTTGATTACCAATCCAGATGGAACTTGGACAGGAATCAAAACGGGAACAGTTGTAGAAAATTCATTGTATTTCAAAAAGCGTAAATTACCTAAAAAAGGAAAGTACGTCTTTATCTTAGAACAAGGTATTACTGAATCAGTAATCGATGAAATTTTAGACATCGATTTAAGAGTTGAGGAAGCGAAATAAGTTATTTCGTTAACTAGTTTTTTAAAATTATAACAAATAAAATTTATTTATACCACCTATTAATTTAAAACACACACTTGTTATTTAATAAACTGAACTTTTATTTCATAAACATTTTTTAATTTTACATTGTAAATAGACTATTTTATACTTATGTATATATCCTTTTGGATGTAAATCTTTACAATTTGTAACCAATAAAATAGTAAATATGAAAAAAAGTAAATTTTTAGTGTTTGGATTAGTGTTTGTGATGTTTTCATGTGGCTCATCAAAGTTAGTCTATAAAAAAACGAATGCAAAAGAATATAATCTTGAAACGGCAAAAACGGGTGTAGTAATGCGTCCACTTATGGCAGATTTAGATGTTAATATTGAAAGAAAAAGTGTAACTTATTCAGCTCCAATTAATTTAGAAATGACAGATCTTAAAAATAATGCGATGCAGTTATTTTTAGAAACTTACAAATGTGATTATGTTGTAGATCCAATTTTCACAACTACTACTACTGAGGAGAATAAAAGACTAAGTCAAATCGAAATTAAATTAACTGGTTTAACTGCGACTTATAAAAAAATATATCAAGTTGATAGTTTACCAAAATCAATCAGTCAATATGCTAATTTAAATAAAAATTTAGCTAGATTAGATTACTACAATTCTTATGATGAGGTAAAAAGTAAAATTGGTTTAGAGTTTTGTACAGGAAACAACAAAGCATTTCAAATTGATTACCCATTATCATTTAATCCAACTTTCAGATTATATGTTGGTGTAGATATCCCAAAAAACAATGCTTCTGGATTTAAAGCTGATGAGTTTACAAATTATGATACAACGAATGCTCAAACATATTCTGGAAAATTACTTCAAACTAATTTCTCTGTAGGTATTTTTAAAGAATTAGTTGCATCTCAAAACATCGCTTTGAGATTACAAGCAGGAGTTAATTATTCTATGTTTACTCCAGAAAATGATTATGTTGTAAATCCTTATTATTCTGTAAATGGTTTATCATCTTTAGGTTTAAGATTTGGAGCAGGTATAGATTACAAACTTTATAGAAACATACATATTGTTGGTAAATTCCATACAAATCTTGGTTTATTGAATAAAGCGCATACAATTGAAACTGAAGTTGATCCATTAGGTTTAGCAAAATTATCTTATAAAAAAGTTAATTTTACAGATCTTCAAACTTCATATTTAAGTTTAGGGATTAGATTTTTATTTTAATATTTTATAATAATTAAAAGCGATAGTTGATTTTTTAACTATCGCTTTTTTATTGAATATTATTAAATCATAGATAAAGCAAACGCTCTAGCTTCTCGATCACTTTCTACAAAATCTTCATACGTTGGATTTTTGATATTTTGACACGTCAACAATGTTTTTTCATTGATTCGTGCAATGTCTAAGAATCCTATTTTTTCTTTTAAGAAAGCTTCTACTACAATTTCATTAGAAGCATTTAGCAAACAAGCGGCTGTTCCTTCCATTTCCATTGCTGTATATGCAAGGTCCAAGTTTCTAAAAGTATTTCTATCAGCTTGTTCAAATGTTAATTGAGGATAATCCATAAAATTGAAACGAGGAAAATCAGATTTCAAACGATTTGGATATGCCAAAGCAAATTGAATCGGTAATTTCATATCTGGTAATCCCATTTGCGCTTTCATACTTCCATCTTCGAATTGAACCAATGAGTGGACGATTGATTGCGGATGAACGATAACATCAATTTGTTCCGGTTTCAAATTAAACAACCATTTCGCTTCAATTACTTCTAATCCTTTGTTCATTAAAGAAGCAGAATCAATGGTGATTTTAGCTCCCATATCCCAATTTGGATGTTTCAATGCTTGAGCAGGTTTTACATCTCTTACTTGTTCAGTAGACCAGCCTCTAAATGGACCTCCAGAGGCTGTCAGATAGATTTTTTCAATTTTATTATGGAATTCACCAACGATACATTGAAAGATCGCTGAATGCTCTGAATCGACCGGATAAATGTTTACTGCATTTTCTTTTGCCAATTTTGTGACTAATTCACCTGCTACTACTAATGTTTCTTTATTTGCAAGAGCAATTGTCTTCTTTGCATTGATAGCGCTAATAGTTGGTTTCAATCCAGCATAACCAACCAAAGCAGTTAATACGGTATGCACTTCATTTGATTCAACAACTTGACAAAGTGCTTCATCTCCAGCGTAAACAATAATATCATGATCCCAAAGAGCTTGCTTTACTTTTTCGTATTGACTTTCATCACCAATAACAACTGATTGAGGTTTAAATTCAATCGCTTGTTGAATTAGTAAATCCGCATTTCGATGTGCAGTTAAAACCTGTAAATCAAATTTATCTTGATGTGCTTTAATAACATCTAATGCTTGCGTACCAATCGAACCAGTCGATCCTAAAATTGCTATACCTTTTTTGGAATCCATAAGTACAAAAGTAATTAATTTAGTTTCAATATATGTCTATTTAAAACCATTTAAGGCATATAAGATTGAATTAACTTTTCGAAAAATAAATCTCACCCTCATCAACTAATTCATCACCTTTCATGCGAAGGAAAAGTTGGATTAAAGCAACGACATCTTTTTCACAATATACTTTGATGCGTTCCAAATCATTGTCTTCGTAATAAACTCTTGCAACATCAGCTCCTGAAATATCATCTTTTGGAGTTGGAATTTTGAATATATGACATAGTAATGCCAAAGATGTAAACGATTTATAATCACCGAATTTCCATAATTCCATCGTGTCTAAATGAGAAATTTCCCATGGTTTTTTTCCAGCGATATCTAAAATTGCTGGTAATTTCATTCCATTGATCAATAATCTTCTGCAGATGTATGGGAAATCAAATTCCTTGGCATTGTGTCCACATAAAATATGATAAGGAGTATTGTAACGGTCGTTCAATAAATCAACAAATTGCTTTAATAGAATTTCTTCATCATCGTGGTAAAATGATTTCATTCGAATTTGTCTACCTGTCCTTGTTTCATGAACAAATCCAACAGAGATACAAATGATTTTTCCGAATTCGGCATAGATGCTTGATCGCTCATTATACAATTCTTCAAATGATTTTGCATCGTTTTGCATGAAGCGTGTTTTTGATTCAAACAAATGTTGCGCTTCTTCTTCTAATTCGTTGAATCGATAAACTTGTGGTGCGGTTTCGATATCCAAAAATAAAACCTTGTCTAAAGGAACTTTTTCTAACATATTTTTAATTTGATTACTTGAAGTTACGCAAAAAGTTGAATTAAAAATTGTTTTTGAAAAAATATTTGAAATGAACTTTCAAAACTGAGTTTTCAACAAAAATCGCATTTTTTAAACTATTAAAGCGGATAGTAATACAATTCTGCTACATTTGTTTCAAACGAAAACGGATATGATACCAAGAATTCAATATACTTCAATCAAAGAAAAGATATTTAACAATCGTTTATTAATGCTTTCAGGACCAAGAGCTGTTGGCAAAAAAGAGATGGTTCAACAGATTTTAACGGAAGAAAATCAAGCTTTTTTAGAACTAAATGCAGCAAAGAAAAGTGTTAAGAAAATGTTTGATGAGGTGAATGAATTGGTCTTAAAAAACGTTTTTGGTGATCATCGTTTTGTGATTTTACAAGAGGCTCAATACGTCGATAAATTGCAATTAATTATTGAAGAAATTCTATCAGGAAATTTTGACGTTACGTTAATCATGACGTGTTAATACGAACCTGTAATGGATGAAATCTTAAAAGAAGTTTTACAATTACAAGAGTTGGAAGTTTACATAATGCCTCCATCTTTTTATGAATTAGCACAACACAATGGTTTACCAGTTGAAGAAAGTTTGCTGGAAAAACGATTAATTTATGGGAATTATCCATCAGTAGTTTCTGATTTAGAATTTGCTGAACCTAAATTAAGAGAATTGGTTGAACAGGTTGTTTTTACCAATTTAGGTGTAACGGATCGAATTAACAAAGGTGATAAATTGATGCGAATGCTTCAAATTTTAGCTTTCGAAGTAGGGGATGCGATTTCATATAATGATATAGGTGAACGTTGTGGTTTAGACAATGAAACAGTTGAGCGTTATATTGATTTATTAGAAAAATCTTTTGTTTTAATCAAATTGCCTTCTTTCTTCAATAATCATCGTTACGAATTAAAGAAAAGTCACGCTATTTATTTTGTTGACAACGGAATTCGTAATGTTTTGATTAACAATTTTAACCCGATGCTTCTAAGAAATGATTGGGATCAAATTTGGAAAAATTGGATTATTTCTGAAAAAATTAAATGGAATCGTTTGAATAACAAACAAGTTGAAACTTATTTTTGGAAAACACATACCAAACAAATAATGGATTATATTGAAGTCATTGATGGAAAAGTATCTGCTTATAAAACATCTTGGGAGAAACGTAAAAAATTAAAAATTCCAGCAAGTTTTACTGCTGCATATCCATTTGCAACAACACATGGATTAAACCGTTCGACATATTGGGGATTCCTAACAAAGAAATAAAGTTATTATCAAAAAAAATGCTGTCCTTTTGAGACAGCATTTTTAATATTTAAGAGAATATTACAATTTTCTTGCAACTTCTGTTTCTTCGAATGCTTCCATGATATCTCCGGCTTTAATATCGTTGAATTTGTCAACATTTAAACCACATTCATAACCATGTTTCACTTCTTTCACATCGTCTTTGAAACGTTTTAATGAACCAAGAGATCCTGTGTGAATAACAATTCCATCACGGATAATTCTAATTCTAGAACTACGTTTGAAAATACCTTCTGTTACGAAACATCCAGCAATTGTTCCAACTTTCGTTATATCGAATGTTTCTCTAATTTCTGCAGAACCAGTGATTTTTTCTTCGATATCAGGAGATAACATTCCTTCCATCGCAGCTTTAATCTCATCGATTGCTTTGTAGATTACAGAGTAAAGACGAATATCAATTTCTTCTTGATCTGCTAATTTACGAGCACCAGCTGAAGGTCTAACTTGGAAACCAATAATGATTGCATCAGATGCAGAAGCTAAGTTCACATCAGCTTCAGAGATAGCTCCAACACCTTTGTGTACTACTTTCACTTGAATTTCATCCGTTGATAAGTTCAATAATGAAGCTGATAATGCCTCAATTGAACCATCCACGTCACCTTTAACAATTACGTTCAACTCTTTAAAGTCTCCGATTGCTAAACGACGTCCAATCTCATCCAATGTGATATGTTTCGTTGTTCTTAATCCTTGCTCTCTGTGTAATTGCTCACGTTTAGTTGCGATGTTTTTCGCTTCTTTCTCGTCATCCATTACATAGAATTTATCACCTGCACTTGGTGCGCCATTGATACCTAAGATAGAAACTGGTTTTGCTGGTTCAGCTATTTTCAAACTTACTCCATGTTCATCATGCATCGCTCTTACACGACCATAATTTCTACCAACTAATACGATATCTCCAACTCTTAAAGTACCTGCTTCAACAAGCATGTTTGTAACATAACCTTTTCCTTTATCCAAAGTAGATTCGATTACAGTACCAACCGCATTTTTGTTTGGATTTGCTTTTAAGTTCAACATTTCAGCTTCTAAAAGAACTTTTTCTAATAAAGCATCGATGTTTAAGTTTTTCTTAGCTGAAATCTCTTGGCATTGGTATTTACCACCCCAATCTTCAACTAAGATATTCATTTGAGAAAGTTGTTCTCTAATTCTTTCTGGATTTGCACCGTCTTTATCAATCTTATTGATTGCAAAAACCATTGGTACGTTAGCTGCTTGAGCGTGAGAGATTGCCTCTTTCGTTTGTGGCATCACATCATCATCTGCTGCAACAATGATAATCGCAACGTCAGTTACTTGAGCACCACGAGCACGCATCGCTGTAAAGGCTTCGTGACCAGGTGTATCTAAGAACGTCATCTTACGACCATCTTTCAACGTTAACGAGTAAGCTCCGATGTGCTGAGTAATACCTCCAGCTTCACCTTCTGTTACATTCGCATTACGTAATTTATCTAATAAAGATGTTTTACCATGATCTACATGTCCCATTACCGTAATAATTGGTGGACGTGAAATCAAATCTTCTTCTCTATCTTCAACTTGAGGAATCGCCTCTTGAATATCTGCACTTACGAATTCTGCTTCAAAACCGAATTCATCTGCTATAATTTGAATTGTCTCAGCATCTAAACGTTGATTAATTGAAGCAAAAATACCTAAAGACATACAAGCTGAAATAACTTGTGTAGGTGATACATTCATCATTGTTGCTAACTCAGAAACAGTTACGAATTCTGTTAACTTCAAGATGCTTGCTTCTAATTCAGTTTGATCTAACTCATCCTGACGTCTTTGTGCATTAACATCACGTTTAACTTTTCTATTTTTAGAAGCTTTAGATTTAGTTCCTTTATTTGATAACCTCGCTAAAGTATCTTTAATCTCTTTTTGGATGTCTCTTTCGTTAATTTCAGGTTTAACAAATTTCCCTCTATTAGCGTTATTTTGACCTCCTTTATAATTTGGAGAAACTGGTCTGTTTTGACCTGGACCACCTTGACCTGCTGGTCTATTTTGTCCTGGTGCATTTCCACCTTGTGTCCCTGGCGCATTTGTCCCTGGTTGACCTGCTTTCGTAGGATCAATTTTCTTGATACGTTTACGTTTCTTACGGTCATTTTGATTTTGACCTGGTGCACCCGGTTTTCCTGGAGCTGTTTTTGGTTTAGAAACTGGTAATTCAATTCTACCTAATACAGTTGGTCCAGTTAATACTTTTCGTTCAACACGAATTGTTTCAATTTCTTTTGGAACAACAGGTTCAGCTTCTTTCGGTTCTTCTTTTGGTTCAACTTTCGCTTCAACTTTTGGAGTAGGAGCTGGAGTTGGTTTTTGAGGAACGTAAGGTGCTTTTTTCGGTTTTTCAAATTTCTTTTTGTCTGGACGAGTTTTTGTATTTAGTTTATCTAAATCAATCTTTCCAACAATTTGAACTTGAACATCACCTTCACCTAATGTATGAGGTTCTACTGTTTTTTCAGAAACAACTTCTGGTGTTTTCTCAACACTTTCTTTTACTTCATTCGCTGGTTCAATAGAAGGTGTTTCTTCTTTTTTAACAGCTTGATTAACTGGAGCAACACTTTTAATGCGTTCAATTACATCATGATCAACTTCATCTTCATCTTCAACTCTAGGAGCTTCATTTGGTTTTGAATCACGAATAGAGATTGTCTCTCTTTTCTCTCTTTTAACAGAAGTCAATTTTGACTGCTCTTTTAAAGTCTGATCTGCAGCAAATTGTTTTTGTAGAATATCAAAATGTTCGCCTTCCAATTTTGTATTTGGATTTGCGTCAATTGTTACTCCTTTGGAATGCAAGAATTCAACTAATGTAGAAACTCCTACATTTAATTCTCCTGCTGCTTTTCCTAATCTTATCGGTTTTCCCGCCATATAATTGTATGCGTCCTGTGTTAACTTATTCAGTTTTCGTTGCTAAAGTAGTAAATTTTGATTAATTGTCAAACTCAGCTCTTAGTATTCTAAATACTTCTTCGATTGTAACTTGCTCTAAATCTGTACGTTTAACTAAGTCTTCAACACCTAATTCTAATACTGATTTTGCACTATCACAACCAACAGCTTTTAATTCGTCAATAATCCAGCTATCAATCTCATCAGCAAATTCTTCTAAATCAACATCATCGATATCAACTTCACCATCACGGTAAACATCTAATTCGTATCCAGTTAATTTACCTGCTAATTTAATATTGTGACCACCACGACCAATTGCTAATGAAACTTGGTCTGGTTTTAAAAATACTTTTGCTCTTTTATCTTCTTCGTTGATTTCAACCGATGTAATTTTCGCTGGTGAAAGTGCGCGTTGAATAAATAATTGATTGTTGCTTGTGTAATTGATTACATCGATATTTTCGTTTTTCAACTCACGAACAATTCCGTGAATACGAGAACCTTTCATACCAACACATGCTCCTACTGGATCAATACGATCATCATAAGACTCAACTGCAACTTTCGCTCTTTCTCCTGGTTCACGAACGATACGTTTAATTGTAATCAATCCGTCGAATACTTCAGGAACTTCTAATTCAAATAATCTTTCTAAGAATTCAGGTGCTGTTCTAGATAAAATAATAACAGGGCTACTGTTACGCATATCCACTTTCGCAACTACTGCACGAACAGCTTCACCTTTTTTGAAATAATCAGATGGAATTTGTTCTGATTTCGGTAACAATAATTCGTTTCCTTCATCATCCAATACCATAATCTCTTTTTTCCATACTTGGTATACTTCTCCAGTAACGATTTCACCGATTCTTTCTTTGTATACTTTGTAAAGATTATCTTTCTCTAACTCCATGATTCTAGAAATCAAGTTTTGACGTAAAGAAAGAATGTTACGACGACCAAAGTCACCAAATGTAAACTCTTCTGTTACCTCTTCACCGATTTCAAAATCTGGCTCAATTTTCACTGCATCAGAATAAGCGATCTCCGTATTTTGATCTTCTACTTCTCCGTCAGCTACGATTTCTTTATTTACAAAGATTTGAACATCTCCTTTATCAATATTTACAATCACATCAATGTGCTCGTCTGTATTGAATTTTTTCTTCAACATTGCACGGAATACATCTTCCAAGACATGCTGCATTGTTGTTCTATCAATGCTTTTTAATTCTTTAAATTCCGAAAAAGATTCAACTAATTCAAGGCTATTCATAAGTACCTATTTAAATGAAATAACAATTTTTGTTTCTTTTATTTTATTCAAAGGTAGAACAAGTTGTTCCACAATGATTTCTTTTTTCTTTTTGCCTTCAGGAACTTCTGTTCGTGTTTGTTCAACAGTCAATTCAGTCGCTGTAGCAGCTTTCAAAACACCTTCCAATTTAGCTCCATCATTTAAAATGATTTCAACTTCTCTTTCGATGTTTTTAATGTATTGAGGCAAAACGCGCAAAGGTCTGTCGATTCCTGCAGATGAAACATGTAATTCAAAATCTTGCTCTTCTCTGTCTAAATTGTGTTCAACATTACGTGAAACAGAAATGCAATCTTTTACAGAAACACCTCCTACATGTTTGTCGATCTCTACAGAAATTGAATTTGATTTTGAAATGGAAATATCTACAATAAACAACCCATTGTCTAACTCTGCAATGCGTTCGTTTACCAATTCCTCTACTAATTTTTTACTAATCATGCCTTATAAAAAGAGGGGACCTCAGTCCCCTCATTTGTTCATTTCTAAATAACGATGGTGCAAATATACGATTTCTTTTTTAATTATCAAGTGTTTAATGAAAAATGAGTTTAATTTAATCTTTTAATAACAAACTATATAGTTACGTTTTCTTTGACTATTCAATAAAAAAAAGCAATTTTGTTCTAAAATATTTAAGGATGGCAGAAGATTTACAAATTACTTCAATTACGAAAGCGGAAAAATACAAGGAAATCATTCCTCAGATAAAAGCGTTAGTTGAAGGTGAATCAGATTTAATTGCAAATCTAGCAAACGTTACTGCCGCTTTGAAACAAACGTTTGATTTCTTTTGGGTTGGGTTTTATATCGTAAAGAATGATGAATTGGTACTAGGTCCATTTCAAGGTCCAATCGCTTGTACTCGAATTAAAAAAGGAAAGGGTGTTTGTGGACATGTTTTTGAAACAAAGAATACTGCTCTTGTTCCAGATGTAGATGCATTTCCAGGTCATATTGCTTGTAGTTCCTTGTCGAAAAGTGAAATAGTCGTACCTTTGTTGCGAAATAACGAAGTACTTGCTGTTTTGGATGTAGACAGTGATTCACTGAATGATTTTGATGAGATTGATGAATTGAATTTAACAGCTTTATGCACATGGCTTTCAGATCGTTTTTAGTTTTTGGAATACTCTTAATTCTCGCTTCGTGTGCCCAAATTGGGACGTTGTCAGGTGGTGAAAAAGATGAAATTGCTCCAAAACCGATTGAAAGTAAAGTCGAACCGTTAAATGGTTCAACTTATTTTATGTCAAAAACGGTTACCATTCCTTTTGATGAATACATTAAATTAAACAATCCGACAGACAATATTTTAATTGTTCCACCACATGCAAAAATTGAGGCGAGTTTACATAAGAAAAACCTGATTTTAAACTGGAAAGATACTTTAGAGGAAAACACGACTTATACCATTTATTTAAATAGAGCTGTTAAAGACATTAGGGAAGGTAAAGATTCATTGATGCAATATGTTTTTTCCACAGGTGCTTTTATAGATTCACTTTCTTACAAGGTAAATGTTGTAGATGCTTTTTCAAATGCACCGATATCAGGATGTTTAGTTGCTTTATATGAAAATAAGATAGACTCTGTTTTACCAACGTATTTTTCACAAACTGATAAAACGGGATGGGCAAGTATAAAATACATTAAAAAAGGTGCCTACTCGTTGATTGCTTTTGAAGATAAAAACAAAGATTTGCTGTATCAAAAAACGGAACGTATTGCTTTACGATCTAATAAAATATTAATCGATTCCTCAAGTGTTGATTCATCTCGATTGCGTTTATTTTCTCCAGAATTACCTCCCAACATTACAAGTTTAAAATACCAAGCACCGGGATTATTCGAATTAGAAGCAAATCGTTCTATTGATAATGCGAACATTTATTTGAATCGAAAAAAATTAAATACTTCTGAATTCAAATTTCTGAATGATCATAAGTTCACATTTCTCCATTCAGTAAAAGATACAAGTATTAAAACCCTTGAAGTTATTGTTCAAAATGAACTAATAAATGATACTATTTCACTTCGAATTTTAGAAAAAGAAAAACTGGGAAAAACGAAAATCGCTAACAATCTAGAGAACTTAAGTTTATACGAGAAAGATACCTTGAGATTAAACTTTACGGATCAAATCTTAAAAACGAATGCTTCACAGTTTCATTTAAAAAACAAAAAAGATTCATCTGAAGTTAAGATTGATAAAATTGAAGAAAATCAAAATTACTTATCAATCATTTTCTCAAAAAAAGGGTTGAAAGATGTTCTTTTAAAAGTTGATACAAACGGAATTGAATTGAAAGATTCACAACTAAAAGATACTATCAAACTGGATTTCACGATCAAAGAAGAAAAGGAATTTGGGGCGATTAATTTAGATGCTTCATTGTATACTCAACCAATTGTTGTTGAAGTATTGAATGGTGAAACAGTAGTTAAAACGTTACATTTTTCTTCAGGAGGAAAAAAATTAATCGAACGTTTGGAACCTGCAGATTATAAATTTAGAGTCATTATAGATCAAAATAAAAATGGAAAATGGGATACAGGTGATTTCAATTCGAAAATACAACCTGAAGAAATACATCTATTTTTAGAAGCAACAAAAGTACGAGCAAATTGGGAGATTGATTTGAAATTAATTCCGAAAAAAGCAAATGAATGAGGAACTTCAATTCCAAAAAGCATTTAGTCAGTGGAAAATATGGATTGCCATTTTCCTTGGTGTTTCCATTGCTTCTTGGATGATTTATAGAAGTTTACATCAACAAAATTTTATTGAAACAGCTCCTTTAAAAGGAAATTACAATTGGGTAGATGCCAATCATAATCAGATTGTAGATTCTTCAAATCCTGCTGAATTTCAACTTACCGAAAAAGGGAATTACAAAATTGAAACACTTTCGGACACGTTGGGAATGATTCATTGGACATACGCCTCCTTCTTTTGGTTAATCTGTGCTCTCCTTTTTATGGTTGGACGAGATTTCTTCTATATTTTAAGAATTCGAATTTTGACTAAAAAGCAATTATCATGGAAACAATGTTTTAATGTGATTATGATTTGGGAATTTGCTTCTGCCTTATCACCTGGAGTTGTTGGTGGAACTACCGTAGCGATGTTTATTCTCAAAAAGGAAAAAATTGACTTAGGACGTTCAACAGCAATAGTGATGGTAACGGCAGTGATGGATAATCTATTTTATTTATTACTGATACCTTTTGTTTTTATTTTCATCAGTCAAGATCAACTTTTTCCAACTCATTTTGCGGCTTCTAAAAGTGTCGAATTTGTTTTTTGGACTGGTTTTGGAATAAAATTGTTGTTGTGTCTTTTCATTATTTTCAGCTTGTTTATCTTTCCAAAAGTATGTGTTCGACTTTTACAAATTGTCTTTTCACTTCCAGTTTTAAACAAATGGAAATCATTCGCGGATAAAACGGGTATCGAATTGGAAATGGCTTCTGCAGCTTTTAAAAAAGAGAAAATTGGATTTTGGATATCTGCCTTAGGAGCTACGTTTCTTAGTTGGATTTCTAGATATTTAGTCATTAGTTGTATTTTAAATGCGTTTATCGAATTAGACTTTTTACAAAATATACTGTTATTGGGTAAGCAAATCGTATTGTGGCTATTGATGATGATTAGTCCGACACCTGGAGGAAGTGGAGTAGCAGAATATGCTTTTGGTGAATTGATGATTTCTTTCAGTCGTTCAACCTTATTAATTGCTGCTTTGGCTTTACTTTGGCGTTTGATTTCGTACTTTCCATATCTTATAATTGGAGCAATAATTTTACCACGTTGGCTTAGAAAAAAGAACTAAATATGAAAAAATTAGTAGTATTATTTTTGTTTTTCCAATTGGTTGGTTTTTCTCAAGAAATCCCAAAAGATTCTTCGTTTATCAAACATACTTTTCTTGAAACCGGAGGTTTAGTATCTTATTATTTTTGGGAAGAAGACAGTTTGGGATATATAATCAATTCAAAAGTAGACAAGCCTTACTTGAAAAATTACAAGATTTTATTTCATGATCGATGGAAAACAAAATCAGAAGTGAATTCAGAGCAACTTCAACGAATTATTAATGCATTTGCTCATGATGTAACAGGAGAAAAAGAACGTTCACATTTTGAATTCAAAGATTCAATTCATAAAGAAAAGTATACAGTTGGTTTAAAACGTGTTATTTCAGAAAACTCAGAAAGTGTCTTTTTTATTCGAACGAATACAACTTGGAAAAGTAGAGTAGGGAAGAAAGTAACTTATTTTTCAATAGATAAAAACAATCGTTTAAAATATATCAAGTCGAGTGATTCAGTGATTCTTGAGAAATTGAATGTAAAAAGTATGGCAAATGGTCAATATGTCATTTTTTCTTATTTAAAAAATAACGATGAGATCAAAGATCAACAAATTTTCAGCTATCAAGGAGAAGATGTCACGACTTTTTTCAAAGAAAATAAAACGATGCAAGCCGATCGAGTGATGGTTTTCATCAATGGTTATCGAGGTCCAACAAGAGAAAAAGATGAAACAGACCATTTAGTGATTTCAAAAGATCGTTACCGTTATTGGTTTAAAATAGATGATCACTTCATTGAAACATTAAAACCTTCTAAGGCTTATTATTTAGATGGCAGTATGAGTATCAAAACATCCAATCATCGATCAATGTTGAATTTCATCAAGAGTTTTGCATTGTCGACCTATGTTTTTAGAAAGAAAAAAGCACGAGATAATTACAAGCGATTAAATACCGAACAAAATTTAGCTGGTTTTGAGCGCAGGATAGATTATGGTAAAATTGGGGGAGAAGCATTGTTAACAGCCTTGTGTAATTCACCAGCTTGTCAGAATACGATTGATACGATTGATATTGTTTGTCACAGCATGGGTTATGCTTATACACTCGGTATGATTGAGTCGTTAAAAGGGAAAGTTGTATTTGGAAGGATATATATATTAGCCCCCGAAAATGCTTGTCAAGAAGGAGCAGATTGGTCGCAATTTGAACAAGTTTGGCAATACGGAAGTAATTTAGGAGAAAAAGATGCTGATCCACTTTGGGAACAAGATGGAATTGCACCTCAATGTGCAGTGAAAGGAATTGAGAAATTAGATCCAACAAAAGGAGGGAGGGCATTTTTCCCAAAAGATTGGAAACGCAAGAACTTTGTAGATAGTCATATGCTCTACAACTTCGATTGGATTTTTGAACAAATTACAAAAGGTCAGGTTGGATTTATTGGGAAATATTAGATATAAAAAAAACCGAGAAGTTAATTCTCGGTTTTAATATTTTAAAAACTCAGATCTTACAATCCGAATCCAGCTTTTACTTTATCAACGAAATCTAATTTCTCCCAAGTAAATAATTCAACTTCTTTAGAAACGATTGTTCCATCAGGAGATTTGAAAGTTTTAGTAACTACTTCGTTTTTACGTCCCATGTGTCCGTAAGCAGCAGTTTCACTATAAATTGGGTTTCTTAATTTCAAACGTTGCTCGATTGCATAAGGACGTAAATCAAAAATTCCTTCAACAATTCTAGCGATTTCACCATCTGTTTTATTAACTTTTGCAGTACCGTATGTGTTAATGTATAAACCACATGGTTTAGCAACACCAATAGCATAAGAAACTTGAACTAATACTTCGTCAGCTAATCCTGCAGCAACTAAGTTTTTAGCAATGTGACGTGTTGCATAAGCTGCAGAACGGTCAACTTTTGATGGATCTTTTCCAGAGAATGCACCACCACCGTGAGCTCCTTTACCACCGTAAGTATCAACGATGATTTTTCTTCCTGTTAAACCTGTATCTCCGTGTGGTCCACCGATTACGAATTTTCCAGTTGGATTAATATGGTATTGGATTTCATTTGTGAATAACACTTGTAATTCTGGTTTCAATTTCGCTTTAACACGAGGAATTACGATTGAAATGATATCACTTTTAATTTTAGCTAACATTTCTGCTTCAGTTGCGAAGTCATCATGTTGTGTAGAAACTACGATTGAATCAATTCTTTGAGGAACATTGTCATCAGAATATTCAATTGTAACTTGAGACTTAGCATCTGGACGTAAATAACCAATTAAATTTGGCTCATTGTTTCTGATGTAAGATAACTCTTGTAATATTTTGTGCGCTAAATCTAACGCTAATGGCATATAATTTTCTGTTTCTTTAGTTGCATAACCAAACATCATTCCTTGGTCACCTGCACCTTGAGCATTTGCTTTTGCCTCGAAATCATCATTTGCTACAACTCTATCAACACCTTGATTGATATCGTCTGATTGATCATGAATTGCTGAAAGGATTCCACAAGAATTCGCTTCGAACATATATTCAGATTTAGTATATCCAATTTTTCTGATTACTTCTCTAGCAATACTTTGAACATCTAAATATGTTTTTGTTTTTACTTCACCAGCCAAAACTACTTGACCAGTTGTTACTAATGTTTCACATGCAACTTTAGACGTTGGATCAAATGCCATGAAATTGTCAATTAATGCGTCTGAAATTTGATCAGCTACTTTATCTGGATGCCCTTCAGAAACTGATTCTGATGTAAATAAATATGACATTATCTATTGTTTAAAAATTAGGATGCGAATTTAATAAAATTTATTCGAAAAATCTTCGTTGATAAAAACAATTGACACAGAATCTTTTTTTTAACTTAATTTGTAACTAAATGGACGCTATAACGGTCCTAAATTAAACTATATTTATGAAATACATCTTGATCCTGATATCGATTCTATTAACCACATTTTCATTTTCACAATTAAATTTTCAAATAAAAGAGGATCAAACACTTGTAGCCATTCCTTTTTCTAAGGTTATTCCAAATGATGGTTCACCAATTCTTGCTGATATTGATGGTTTATTTAGTATCGATACGACTAAAGTAACTTCATTAAAGATTTCAACTTTTGGATTTAAAGATACGATTGTGATAGTAAAAAATATTACTGGAAATGAAATCATTTTGAATCCATTAGCAACGAGTATAGAGGAAGTGAAAATTATACCTGGAGAAAACCCAGCACATCGAATAATGAATCAGGTCATCGAAAGAAGAAAGATCAATAGTCCAACACATAATGATGCTTTTACTTATGATTCATACAGTAAATATATTTTTGATTTAAATGAAGAAGCAATGGCTTCGATATCAGACACCACAAAAGACACCACTTTGCTGTTAATTAAAAAATATTTTAATTCTAAGTATTTAATGCTTTTAGAAAGTGCATCAACAAGAACCTTTTCTCCACCTTCAAGAGATAAAGAAGAAATAACAGCCTACAAAGTTTCGGGATTTACAGATCCAATGCTGTCTTCTTTTGCAAATGAAATGCAATCGTTTAGCTTTTATGAGAATCAATTTGAAATTTTTGGAAAATCGTATGTTAATCCGATTGCATTCGGAGGAACGAAGCGCTATTTCTTTTTAATTGAAGATACAACATTTGTTGGAGCAGATACGGTTTTCACCATTTCATTTAGGCCAAGAAAAGATAAAAATTTTGACGGATTAAAAGGACAATTATACATCAATACCAATGGTTTTGCAGTTGAAAAAGTAATAGTTGAACCATTAGATTCAATAGGGGGTGCAAAATTGAAAGTAATTCAGGAATATGCATTTATTGAAAATAAGAAATGGTTCCCATCGAAACTTTCAACCGAAATCAAACTACCGTCTTTACAAATTGGCGGTTTAAAAAACGGTTATATTCAAGGAAAGGGTAATATGTACATAAAAAATATTGTGCTAAATCCTGAAAATAAAATGAAACGTTCCATAAATAATACTGCATTAGTTACATCGGAGGACGCCAATTATAAAAGCGAAAAAGAATGGGATTCGCTACGAGTTTTTAAAATCACTGAAAAAGAGAAAAATACATATCGAGTTCTTGATAGTGTTTCTAAAAAGGAACATTTAGATTATAAATTAAGAGCGATTACCAGTTTATTACAAGGAAAGTTGCCTTTAGGTTATGTCAATATGGATATTACAAAAATCATTGATTATAAGCTATTTGAAGGTTACCGTTTTGGAATGGGCTTAGAAACGTCTTATAAAACATTTAAAAAAGGAACGATTGGTGGTTACGCTGGATGGGCCACTAAAGATGAACAATGGAAATATGGTGGTTTTGCGGAATTTAAATTAAACAATTCACATTCAATAAAATGGAATTTAAAATATCAATACGATTTGATTGAACGAGGAGGATATTCATTTCAAAAAGAAGGATTTAATCTAAGTAATGATGAGAACTATCGCCATATTTATATCAAAAACATGGAATATCAACGATTAGCTGAAACATCTTTATCAGGTTTTATTTCTTCTAATTTTAAAGTTACGCTAGGAGTAAATTATCAACGTATTTGGTTAACGGATAATTACACTTTTCAAATTCCTTCTGCTTCTATAGTTTCTTCCCAGTCTCCGTTTGATTTAGCAGAAACATTCACTGAAATCAATTGGAATATTCGAGAAAAAGTAATGCAAATGGGTGATAATCGTATCGGAAAAGGGACAAAATATCCGAAGTTGAAAATTAAATACACAAAAGGTATTAAGGGAATTTATGATTCTAAATATGATTATTCAAGATTGATTATTGATGTATCTCAAAATGTAGGTATAAAAACAATTGGAAAGTTAAATTGGCTAATTCATTATGGACAAACAATTGGCAATGTTCCGTTATTTCTTCAACAAGTAGCAATAGGAACTGGTGGAAATGGGAATTTATCAATCAAAAACACCTTCGAAACAATGCTTCCGTCTACTTATTTTTCAAAACAACAATTGAATTTATTTACTCGATTTACATTTCGTGCGATGAAGACAAATTTAAAATTCACGAAACCTCAACTTGGATTTCACCATGCATTAGGATATGGTTATTTTTCAAATCCAACCGAACATACAGCCAGTTTCTCAACTTTATCTGAAGGATATTATGAAGCAGGAATGATTCTAGACGGAATTTTCGTTTCTGGTTTTTCTAGGATTGGAATGGGTGTATTTTATAAATATGGAACAAATGCAAGTCCTTATGTGAAAGAAAATCTAATGTACAAAGTGAGTCTTTCGATTCAATTTTAACGAATTACTGCAACAAATCCAGATAATTCATGCACATTATCAGCACTTTCACATGATTCATAGATTAAATAATAGGTATAAATTCCATCTGGAACTTTTCGACCTTTATATGTTCCGTCCCAAAATTCATCTTGATCATTGGTCTGAAATATAATCTCTCCCCAGCGATTATAGATTTTAAAATCCCAAGATTGAGCTGGTAAATAGGTAACAACTTTAAAATCATTATTATATTCATCTCCATCAGGAGTAAATGTGTTTGGAATATAAACGGTATAAGGTAGTATGATAACTTTTTCAAAACTTGAATCGACACATAAAAACTCGTTAGTGACATATTGAATCGGATAAAACATGCCATCTTCTTTGAAGGTGTAACTTGGATTTTGGACTGTTGTTCCTTCTATATTATCAAACATATAAAAATAAGTTAATCCACCTTCAGAACGGTCAGTAAATTGAATGGTAGAATGGCAGATATCTGTTTCATCTTTATCTACAATAAATTTTGAAACAGGACTTGGGTTAACTTGTATTAAATCATATTTCGTCAAATACAATGTGTCTGTACATCCAACATCTGCATGTATCATTAAACTTACATCATAAGTACCGACATTATAGTATGTATTAATTGGATTTGCAGAAGTTGAAGTTCCACCATCCCCGAAATTCCAGCTATAATTTAATGTCGTAACGTAGTTACATAATTCATTAAAATGAGCTTCAAAAGGAACACATTGTAAACCGGGTTCAATCATAAAATCGATTGTCGGTTCAGGATAAATATATATAGATTTTGTATAGGTATCGACGCAATTTTCATAATTTCCTGTTAAGGTTATCGGTATCGAACCAGATTGATTGAATTGAACATTTGATACATCCAATGTTGTCGCATTTTGAATTGAAGCAGAATTTCCAAAATTCCAAGAAAAAGAAGTTGTAGGAGATCCAACCAATGTTCCATCAAAATTAAAGCTGTTTCCAGTTATACAGATTGAATCATTTGAAGTGAATGAAACATTCAAGATTTCATTCATTATTAAATTTTTATAAGTTGTATCAATACAAGCACCATTAGATCCTGCGATTAATTGAACGGTGTAAACACCAGGAGTTGGAAAAGTATATGTTGGAGAGATCGCAGTACTTATATCGGTATTAATTCCATTTACTCCAAAATCCCAATTATATTGATCACAACCAGTTGAAGTATTGAATAATGTTGTTGTTAAACCTTCGCACAAGTAATTTGGAGGAGGATTAAAATTAACAATAGGTAAAGGAAACACATAAATTGAATCAGTATAACCAGTAAAGCAAGTTCCTATATTAGAATTTAATGTCACAACTATGAATCCTGAAGTATCGAAGACTACATTATTAACATCTAATGTAGTTGCATTTTGAATGGAAGCATGTGGACCAAAATCCCATTCATAGGCTGCATTATTTGTTCCGATTACGGAGCCATTAAAATCAAAATTATTTCCTATGATACAAAGTGAATCATTCGAAGTAAAACTTACCGATAGCTCTTCGTTTACAATCATCGTTTGGTATGCGGTATCTGTACAAGGCCAACCCGGATTTACGACTAAAGTTGCAATATAAGTTCCAGGTGACGGATAGGTATAACTTGGTTCGAAAATCGTACTTACATCTGTTGTAATATTTGGCACTCCAAAATTCCAAGAATAATTCGTTCCCCCATAAGAGTTATTGTCAAATGTTACCGTTAAACCTTGACAATATGAAACGAAATAATCCATATCAACTTGAAGAGGGATTGTCGCTTGCATTGAAATATTACAACTAATCACTTTAAATAAAAAATCGCGAACTGTTTGACCAAGTAAAACACCATTTCTGTATTCTTGAACTCGAATTCCAACAACAAATAATCCTTGTAAATTTGGTTGAGCGGTTAATACTCCAGTTGTAGGATTGATACTTATCGAAGCACCTGGACCAAGTGGATTTGCACTTGAAAATCCATTTGCAAATTGAACTAATCCATATGCAGGAGGAGGAATTGTTGAAGGCATTGGTTGAGCGGAAGTTGCTCCTTCAAAAGGTGTTACCAATGAATAAACCAATTGATCACCATCTGGATCTGAAGCATAATGGTTGAATATCAGTTCGTCATTATTGCATATTACAATTGGTGGGTAATTGACAAAATGAGGACTACTATTGGCTGTCATTGAAGTTTCTGAACCTGGAATATGAGTAGTTAAAGTTAAACCTGTGTCTTCAGGCGCAACTAAGTTTGAAACATTTGGACCTCGACAACAACGTTGATATGAAGCGGTATAACCACCTGGAATAGGAGGTAAATTAATGGTTGTAGTATACGTTGCTTTTTCTACACAAATACCACCTGGTGCTGTTACACAGGGATTATTGAATACAATTGGAACGTTTGTGCTACCTGGAAAAGGAATATTTATTGTTTGCACTTCAACATTTGAGGCATTGTAAATTGTCAAATGTAATGGATTGTCATAAGCAGCACCGGTTGAATAGCAATCTCTATAAAGCGTGACATTAATTTGGTAGTTATTGTTGCCCAGATAATTATAATAGATGTCTCCTCCAACAATATGCGATGCATGAACTGTTTGGTAAAAAAAGAAAAGGAGTACAAATAATATAAATCTCATTAGCAATTACTTAAACGTAAAGATAGCTTAAAAGTTGCAAATCAATAAATTTTTTGAAAACATTAACAATCTTATCTGTTTGATTTTAAAAACATTGAGAAAAATCTAGTAAATCAGTTTTGTATTGAAAATGGTAGATATTTTGAGATTTTTCACTTTCAATTTGTTTATTTCTTGAACTACCTTTTATGAATGTAGGTCTAGGAAATTGAAAGTAATCTGCAGCAGCTGTATAATATTCTTCTCTTGTTGGATGAGATGGATGACAAACATTAACAATATCGCCAAATTTTTGCTCTTGGATTAACAATTCAATAAATGCAATCACATCATTTAAATGAACTAAATTAACTGGAGAATCACCATTAGGAATATCAATTCGACCTTGAAGTTGTTTAATTGGATGTCTATTTGGACCTATCAATCCTGCTAATCTAAGAATTGTTAAACGTTGATTTATTGAATTAGAAATTGTTTGTTCTATTTGAATATTTGAATTGGTTAATTCTGTTTCATTAAATGGATAATTTTCAGATGCTAATGGTAGCTTTTCGGGGTAAACTCCTGTCGAACTAATTAAAATTATTTCAGTAGAAGCAGTTAATTTTTGAAGGAAATCAGTTACTGTAACTAAATTTTTAAAGACATGTGAAGCAGGAATTGCAATAATACAAATATCAGCTTTCAAACTTTGTTCAATCAAATTGTTCGGACTATTTTCCTCCAATGACCATTTGATAGCAGTTATATCATTGGATGCATTTATTGATTCAATTTTATCATCTGATGTAGAAGTTCCTATCACATTTAACCCTTTTTTAATCAATGATTTTCCAAGTGGCAATCCCAACCAGCCCAATCCAAGAATTGTAATATTTCTCATCAAATGAATTTTGTCAATTTATATAGAACAAATTAAACGAGAATTTATGAATTTCTTTGAATAAAGTTACCTTTGTTTTAACTTTATAAAAATGGCGTTGTGATGAATTATTCAAGATTATTTGTTCGTTTTAATTGGATTACACTTGTACTCATCTTTTTAGTTGTTGTTGCAGGAAGTTTTGTGAGAATAACAGGTAGCGGAATGGGTTGTCCAGATTGGCCAAAATGTTTTGGAAAATGGGTTCCTCCAACTCAAAAAAGTCAACTTCCAACAGATTATAAAGAGATTTACGCTGAAAAAAGGGGAAAGAAAATAGAAAAATTTTCAAAATTACTTCGCTCAATTGGCATGGCGAATGTTGCTGATAAAATCAAAGAGGATAAATCAATCTTAATTGAACAAAGTTTTAATGCTCGAAAAACATGGACGGAATACGCTAACAGATTGGTTGGTTTTTTAGCTGGAAATGCCGTTTTAGTTGTTTTATTATGGATATTATTTAAATATAGAAAACGAAAATTAGTGTTGTTAGCAATTGCGAACTTGATCTTTTTAGGTTTTGAAGCATGGTTTGGTTCTATTGTCGTAGCAACAAATTTAGTTCCGTGGACTATCACAGTGCATTTATTTTTCGCACTCTTGATTATCGCTTTACAACTTCTAATCATTCACGAAATAAGTCCGATTCAAAGTACTAAAATTCATATTAGTCGTTCTTTAAAATTGCTGATTGTATTTTGTTTTGTCATCACCTTTATCCAAATGTTTTTGGGAACACAAGTAAGAGAAAGTATCGATGAATTAACAAAACAAGGATATAGCAGAGCAGTTTGGATTGAAAAATTAGGCCTTCCGTTTTTTATTCACCGTAGTTTTTCATGGTTAGTATTAATTATCCTTTCATTTATTGCTTGGAAAAACGAGAAAGAAAACAAATATTGGATCATTCGCACTTCTTTCATCCTTCTTATGTTGGAGCTAATTTCTGGAATTTTATTAGCCTATGCAAACATGCCTGGTTTAGTTCAAACAAGTCACTTGATTTTTGCAACAATCATTTTAGGAACGTTGGGTATGGCATCGCTTCGTATGAGCTCTGTAACAAAAGTTGCATGAGTAAATTAATTAATGACCTAATTTTGACACTATGCATATAATTGGATTTATTGTCACAATATTCATAGGCGTAATTTTAGGCTTAGTTGGCGGTGGAGGTTCTATTTTAACCTTACCCGTAGTTCATTATTTTTTCGGAGTATCAATGTCGCAAGCAGCTGTTTACTCTTTGTTTATCGTTGGAATGTCGGCCTCGATAGGTGTTTTCAAACGAATTAAAACAAAAGATTTCGAACTAAAAGAGGCAATCATTTTTGTGATACCAAGTACTTTAGTCGCTTTTACAATGCGTTTGTGGGTCATGCCGTTAATTCCCGTTCAATTTAATCTTTTTGGAATGGAAACTTCAAAAGATTCAATGATGTCACTTTTATTAATCATCGTAATGACCATAACTGCCGTTCGTATGATCTTTAAAAGTGATTCACAAAAAGAATACGAAAGCAGCATTTCTAGAACCCTTTTATATGGATCATTTACAGGTGTTTTAGCTGGGATTATTGGAGCAGGAGGTGGATTTATTATTGTTCCAGCATTAACAAAAATGGGGTTATCGATGCGAAAAGCAATTGGAACTTCCATGTTAATTATCACAATTCAATCATTCGGAGCGCTAGTGGGCGATATGTTGAATAAGCAAATTTCAAACGAACCTTTCAATTATACCTTATTGATTTATTTAACGATTTTGACTGCATTAGGTGTTTTCGTTGGTACATATTTACAACGTTTTTTTACCGGTAAAATTCTTCGAAAAGTATTTAGTTATTTACTAATAGCAGTATCGTTGTTTATTTTAATCGACAGATTTATAATAAACTAAAAGTCAAAATCGAAATAATTTTCCATTTTCTCTTGTATTTCCATTTCAGACTCTTATATTTGCAACCCGAAATCAATCATTTATTGATTATTTCTCGGTCCTATAGCTCAGTTGGTTAGAGCACCTGACTCATAATCAGGTGGTCCCTGGTTCGAGCCCAGGTGGGACCACGGTGAAACTTAAAGGCTTACAGAAATGTAGGCCTTTTTAATTTATAGCTTTTTATCATCAAATTATAACCTACTTTAGATTTGAAGACCTACATTAACACTATTATTTTACTTTTCATCTTTAATGGGAGTTACACAGTTTTAGCATCTAATGATAAAATTACAAAGCAACCTGAAAAATTAATTTTAGCTGAGCAATTAATAGAAGATGGTTCAATTAATTTAGCCTATTTAATATTAAAAGAATATTCAGAAACAAAAATTTCTAAGAATTTAAAGTATCGAGTTTATAAAGATTTAGCAAAAATTCATTTGTTTGAACAAGATATGGTGAATTATGAAAAACTCAATAAAAAAGCCTACCAATTAAAGAAAGAAGACGGAGAAATATATAAAGGAATGTATTATGCTGAAAAAGCTTTCTTCTGGCATTACTTGATGTGGGGAGATAGCGCTGCTTTTTACTCTAATCGTTCAATGGAAATCATACAACGAAATCGAAAAGATTTTTCAAAAATTAACGTTCCTTTTGTTTATCAAATGTATGCCATTGGATACTTATATAGAAAATTGGAACCAACTCCTAAAGTCAAAATAATTTATGAAATGCCTGTTGCAAGAATTTTAATGAATCAATGGTTCGATTCTGCAAAAGTGTACGAGAAAAAATTCCCTTTTCAATTTAGTTCAGAGCGAGTCTATTTATATAGGGGTGTCGGCACGCGTTATTTGGATCATGTTTCGGGTTATCAGTACCAAACAAAGGAATACCAAAAATCAATGAATATCTCACAATGGTATTCCTATAAAAAAGCCATGGAAGCTTATAATTACACGATTCAAAATGTGATAAACCCAAGGAATTGGAATGATATTATTTTAACAAAATCTCTTAAAGGATTATGTTACATGTGTGTAGGGGAAAAGATTAAGGCGAAACACCTTTTTAATTCAGTGTTAGTTCAATATTTAAAGCGGTATAAAAATTATTCCAATTCACCGAATGCAAGAGCTTTGATGACTTTGTATTCCTATAAAACAATCAATGATGAAACATTGCCTTTTAACGATACGCAAACCAAAAAAGACATTCAAATATTAAAAAACTTAAATAATAATTGGTGGGCATCATTTATTCAAGCGAAAGAATATAACTATGATCCTTATAGTGAATCACCAAATAATTATTTATTTAAACTTTACCTAAGAAGATATTTCATTCAAAAGAATAAAAAAGATTTGACCGAGGCTACTTCACATTTATTATCTCAAATATTAAACTTTCACTTTATTCAAAAAGAGTTAAAAAGCAATGATTTTAGACTGAATAATGCAAACTTTGAATTATTGAAAGTTGATAATTTAGATTTGAAAAGAAAACTTCAACAGTTTACTCAATTCAGTTTTTCAAAATTGAAATCAGCTCCCAAAGTATCTATAAGTGACATTCAGCGTAAATTGAATGAAAATGAATGTTTGATAATCCCTTGTTTTATAAAAAACGCCAATGATTCATATAAAATTGTGATTGAAAAGGAAAACATCTCTATTGTAAAGTCAAAAAATGACATCAATTATAGAATGTTAGATTATGATACGATCTCTTTTGAGAAATACAAAAAAATATCATTTGAGGAATATAATGAGAAAATTAAACCTGTAATCTCTCATCGTAAGCCATTTAAAAAAATTTACACGATGTATTTTGATTATTCGAATTATTCAACCATGATTTCAGATTC
>JAJTEO010000057.1 GCA_021300395.1 Fluviicola sp.
GTCTCAGTACCAGTGTGGGGGACCACCCTCTCAGGCCCCCTACCTATCGTAGCCATGGTAAGCCGTTACCTTACCATCTAGCTAATAGGACGCATGCCCATCTTGTACCGCCAAAGCTTTAATAATCAGAAAATGCTATCCGATTATACTATGAGGTATTAATCCGAATTTCTCCGGGCTATCCCTCAGTACAAGGTAGGTTGCATACGCGTTACTCACCCGTGCGCCGGTCGCCACCAAAATAGCAAGCTATTTTTATGCTGCCCCTCGACTTGCATGTGTTAGGCCTGCCGCTAGCGTTCATCCTGAGCCAGGATCAAACTCTCCGTTGTAAAAACTTTGAATTTTATTTGTTGGCTCGTCTTTTTTATTTAATACGCTGTTTTACCTTTATTTCTCAATTTTCAAAGAACTTATTTGTTATCTTAGACTCTTAGATTTTTAGAAGCTAGAATTTAGACTTCCTTATCTTTTCATTAATCTAAAACTTTTTTTTAACATCTCGCTCGTTAGCGGGGTGCAAAGGTAATCAAACTTTTTATTCTCACAACACTTTTTTAATTTATTTTTAAAAAAGATTTTGTTATTATAAAGGGATATTTTTTAATAAAAACTTAACATTACAACAATATTCATGTTGTTTGCTATCTAATTAATACTTCTTCTTATGTTATTTAAAGGAATTATGTATTTGTACAAGGTGAATTATAACTCTTAAACATTAGAAAATACAATTTGATCCAATCTATTTTATTTTGAAGTCAAATGATATAATTCATTTTTTTTGGTTTGATTTAACATTACTAATACTATTACCATACTTTAACCATACTGTTCCTATACGATTACTATATAGTTTGAAAAGTATAATTTACCTTCATTTAGTATAAATTGTATTAATTTAAAAATGGTAATGAAATAGATTTAGATGGAATATTAAAAGCTATCCATAATGAATCTTTTTTTGACAATTCACCACACCTACCTTTTCAATATGTTATTTAGTCAATACTTATAATAATAGAACAACATATATTGTACCGCATTAGTTAGGGACAAACCTCTAAAAATGAGAAAAGGCATAACCTTATTGGATTATGCCTTTTCTCTTGGAATATAATTTTACTAATCTTGTATCCACTTATCGTTTCTCATTTCACCTAAAATAGAAACTTCTTTTGTTCTAGAATAATCTTCGATCGCTAAAAGCATTTGCTCTTTAGTATCTCTTCTAACCAATATCCCATTCCCGCCTTGGTTCTTTACTTCGATGTAAAAACCGTCACGTAATTTCGCAGGTTTTGTTGCTGGTCTCCCCATGTTATATAAATCAAATTTCTCTAAAGATAGGGTAAATATTTTTAATTATTGCTTTTTTTATGATTTTTTATGAAAGTGAAATAGGACTTATTTATACTCTTTCTAAAAAAGAAGCTTCCAAAGTTGTGGTCAAACGAATGAAATTCCAATTGATTAATCGAACGGTGATGTATTCAATTTGATTGATCGAAAGGTTGCTTTTTTTATGAAGTTGCGTGATTGTTAACTTTGGATTTTCTGATATTAAATTCAATATACTTTCCTCTTCACTCGTTAACGTTAATGGTGGATTTCCATTATCTTCTTTATACTTCCAAGCGTATTGAAGTAACATTGGAGCAGGTATGATTTGATTTTCTACAACTATATAAGCGTTGAATTTATTCGTCTTTTCTTCTATTGCCAGAACACCTGGTTTATCCGTTTTAATTACACTTAGTTTAAAATAATACTTATTACTCTCAAGTACTTCTTCTAAATTCAACGAAACAATCCCTTTAATAAAGTTTAACTGAATCAACTTTAAATCGTCTATAACATTCTTTGGAATTACACCTTTGACTTTCTGCTTCTGATTTACTCCTATATATATAAGTCCACCATTTGTATTTGAAAACGCAACAATTGTTTTAGCAATCTCAAAATGATTATCTGAATTTTCAAAATATGCTTTATCGAAAGAATCTGATTGATTATTCATTTTCACTGTTCCAAATTTCCCAAGCTTTAAGCGCTTGGTGTTTCAACATTGATTCACCATTCAAAATCGTCGCGTTGTTTTCTTTCGATTTACGTAAGAATAATGTTTCAGCTGGATTGTAAATTAAATCAATCACTAAATGTTCTTCGGTTAAGTATTCAAAAGGAAACACAACTGACTCTTCAACGTTCGGAAATGTACCAATTGGCGTACAATTAACTACTACTTTACATGCGTTTAACATGTGTTCATTTATGTCTTCGTATGAAAACTCTTTCGGTCCTTTAGGCGTTCTACTGATTGTAATAATATCTACTCCTAAACTCTTAAAAACATATTTAATTGCTTTGGATGCACCACCAGTTCCTAAGATTAAAGCTCTTTCGTGTTTGTTCGTTAAAAAAGGTTTAATCATCTGATGAAAACCAAAGGCATCTGTATTGTGACCTATTTTCTTTCCATTACAGAATTGAACAACATTAACAGCACCTATTGAATTAGCCTCAATTGATAACTCATCTAAAAAAGGAATAATCTGTTCTTTATAAGGAATAGTTACATTTAATCCCTTTAAATTTTCCAAGTGAAAGACTTCTTCAATTTTGTTGATTTCTGGTAATTCAAAATTCAAATAGGAAGCGTCAATGTTATTTTCCTCAAAATACTTCGTGAAAAATGCTTTTGAAAAAGAATGATTTAATGTTTTACCAATTAAGCCGTACTTATACATTTTTAGCTTTTTTTGATTTCAAGAAACTTAACAACATTGGAAGTACAGAAATAAAAATGATTCCCAAACAAACTTTCTCAATATTATCTTTAATCCAAGTAATATTTCCTAAGAAATAACCAGCAAGTGTTAAACTGAAAATCCATAAAACACCACCAATCACGTCAAATGAAAAGAATTTTTTGTAATCCATCTTCCCTACTCCTGCGGCAAAAGGTGTAAATGTTCTAACTAATGGAACGAATCGCGCCATAATAATTGCTTTTGTTCCATTTTTCTCAAAAAACAATTCTGTTTTCTCTAAGTATTCTTTCTTAACGAGCTGTCTTCCTTTAATTTTCCAATTAAAAACGCCTAAACCTAATTTTCTACCTATCCAATAATTTACATTGTCACCAAGTACAGCAGCAACGAAAAGTAAAGGAAGTAATAACAAAATATTTAAATCTCCTGGTTCACCAGATAAACTTGGAGCAGCAAAAAGTCCAGCTGTAAACAGTAATGAAACACCTGGTAAAAAAGGCATTACAACCAAACCAGTTTCAATGAAAATAACTAAAAATAATACAACATAAATTGCATTCTGATACTCTTTAACAATCCAAGGAAAGTCTAAGTGTATAATGTGTTCAAATAATTCTACCATGGTGTAAAAATAGTGTTTTGATTATAATATATATTCAAATTTAGAAATAATCCTTATTCATGATGATAAGGTTCCCCTCTTAAAATGGTCATTGCGCGATATACTTGTTCGAAGAAAATCATTCGAATCATTTGATGTGAAAATGTCATTTTAGAAAGCGAAATTTTAGCTGAACAAGCTTTGTAAACCTCATCCGAAAAGCCGTAAGCACCACCGATTACGAAAACCAACCCATGTCCACCTTGATTGAATTTTTGTTGGATGAATTGCGAAAATTCTACCGAAGAATGCATTTTACCTCTTTCATCCAATAAGATTAGTTGTTCCCCTGGATTTACTTTCGAAAGAATTTCTTTTCCTTCTAATTCTTTAATTTGATCAAAAGTTAACTTTTTAGTGTTTTTGATATCTGGTATTTCAATCCTTTCTACTGGAACATAATGCTTTAGTCTTCCTAAATATTCATTTTCACCTTCAATTAGAAAGTTTTTCCCTGTTTTTCCAATACACACTAATTTAATCTTCATGGACAAAAATTGTATAATTTAATTCAAAATTCATCATTAAATATTAAATAACAATTTTTTAGGCATTATATTTGCTTTCTTTTTGGAAAAATTAGAATATGGGCTTTTTTTATTCATTTCTTACTTCTTTATTAATCTCTTTACATTTAGTAGGTGAAATTCCTTATTCTGGCTTAGAGTCAGCGTTTTCAGATAATAATCCATCTGGAATTGTAAATTATGGGAAAGACAAAATACTTATTAATGTATTAGGAACTGAGGGGGTATATAGTCATTCACAAGCAGCTCTTGTTTTAAAAGATTTTTTCACTAAAAAACCAAGCTCTTCTTTTAAGTTTATTTTTAAAGGGAAAGAAACACCTGAAGGTTCATTTGCAATCGGTAACTATGTTAGTAAAGGTGAAGCTTTTAGAGTAACGATTCAATTCAAAAAAAATGGTAATGACTATAAAATTGAAAGTCTTACCATTGAAAAAGCATAAGATTTAATGGAAAATTTCGCAAACGCAGCAATGATCGATGAAATTATCGAATTGGCATTAAGAGAAGACATTGGAGATGGTGATCATTCGTCTCTATCATGTGTCCCTCAAAATGCACAAGGTCATGCAAAGTTGATTGTAAAAGATGATGGTATTTTAGCAGGTATCGAATTGGCAAAGCAAATTTTTCATAAATACGATCCAACGATTCAAATGAATATCTTTATTCAAGATGGTGCTGAAGTGAAAGTTGGAGATATTGCTTTTGAAATTCACGGTAGTTCACGTTCGATTTTAGCAACAGAACGATTGGTATTGAATTTCATGCAACGAATGAGTGGAATAGCTACTCAAACTCATAAAATTGTTTCTTTATTGGACGGTTGTACAACGAAATTATTAGATACTAGAAAAACAACTCCAGGTATCCGTTACATGGAAAAATGGGCTGTTCGAATTGGTGGTGGACATAATCACCGTTTTGCTTTGTATGATATGATCATGTTGAAAGACAACCATATTGATTATGCAGGTGGTGTTGTTCCAGCGATTTTAAGTGCGAATAATTATTTGAAAGAAAATAATAAAACCTTAAAAATTGAAGTAGAGGTTCGCAACGAAGAGGAATTAAAGCAAGTTATCGATACAGGTCATGTAGATCGAATTATGTTGGATAACTTTACACCTGATCAAATTAAATCCGTTTTACCTTCAATACCAAAACAATACGAAGTTGAAGCTTCTGGTGGAATTACGTTAGATACTATCCGTTCTTACGCTGAAACAGGTGTTGATTTTATCTCTGTTGGTGCTTTGACTCACAGCTTTAAAAGCTTGGATATGAGTTTGAAGGCGTTTTTTGTTGTTTAGATGTTAGACATTAGACGCTAGACATTAGACGTTAGACATTAGACGTTAGATGTTAGATGTTAGACTTTAGACTTCAACTATTAATACACAAATATCATCTAATTGTTCGTTATCTGATTTCCAATCGTAGAAGGCGTTTTTGATGGCTTCCATTTGAATTGATGTTGACTGATTAATTGTTTCGTAAACCACATCTACAAATCTTGATTTCTTGAATTTCTTATTTGAGTCTCCACCGAATTGATCTGTTATACCATCCGAAAATAGAATCAATCGGTCTTTATCCATTAATTTTATTGAATGTTGAACGAACTTCTCGTCTGAGATGGAAGGTCCTATCGGTTTTTTAGTTGGCGCAACTTCTTGAAGAAAACCATCACGCATTATTATAATTGAATTGTTTGCCCCTGACCAATACAATCGTTTTGTCAACGGTTCATAGGCACAAATCGAAATATCCATTCCATCGTTCACATTAGAAGTCGAGAGGTTCTTGGAGATAAGTTCACTCGTTCGTTCTAGTAACAAAGATGTACTTGGAACTGTCAAATCTTGAAGTGCTGTATTTAAAGCTGTACTGCATAAAACACTCATCATCGCTCCAGGAACACCGTGACCTGTACAATCCGCAACAGCAAAAAAGATCCAGTTTTCTTTTTCGAACTGTCTAGAAGTTATCCAATAAAAATCACCCGCTACAATATCTTTTGGAACGTAAAATAGTTGCCAATTCGACAGGTATGAATTCATTGTTTCATTGCTCGGAAGAATGGCTTCTTGAATTCGTTTTGCATAGGAAATACTACTGATAATCTCTTTGTTTTTATCTTCGATTTCTTGTTTTTGCAATTCTATTTCGTTGGTCCTAACTTTTACTTGTTGTTCTAATTTTAGATTTGCTTCTTCTTTTAATAAATTCAATTCCAAGACTTGCTCATACGATTTGTCTATTACGATTTTAAATCTATAAATGATACCAAAGGTCAACAGAATGGCTTCCATTATTGAACCAAATTGAAGTCCGTAATCTGTGAAAGTATTTGAAGGTAGAACTCCGAAGTTTTTCAAAATAAATGCAAATACAGAAACGAATAAGATTGAAAATGCGAAGAAGAATAATTTTGCAGGTTTGTATTTTTTATAGATTGCAAAGATTGAAATCCCTAGAATCAACACATTTAATAATAATGTTATTCCATTGATAAAAACAATCGAAGTTGTATATGCAAAAGAAAGAGGTAAAAAAGCTAAAACTAAATTGATGAATAATAAGTATTCAATTCTTACGAAAAGTTTATATATCCTTGGTAAAAATGTTTTGGTATCTAAATAGTACTTACAGAATTTCAACAAGAATATAATTGAAAATGTAGCTGTTATTGGATTAATATGATTCGAAATGTAACTATTATTTGGCCATAAATATTCTTTCCCAAAACCTAAATTAGATAATTGAAGAATGATAAATGAACTAATATATAAACAGTAATACAGTGATGTTTTTTCTCGAACAAATAATCCAACAACAATGTTGAAAGCTAAAATGAATAATAAAATCCCGAAAAATCCTCCTAAAAAGTATTGCTGCTGATAAATATCTTCATTGTATTTCTTTAAATTGGATAATTCTAATTTGAAGTTTAAATGTTCCGTTCCATTATTCACTTTAATTAAATAATGTGTCGAACTGTTACTTTTGCTGTAAACTGGAAATGTAATGATTCGGTTTTTTACAGGTCTTTTCCCATAGTTCAGTTGATCTCCTGATTTAAATAACCGTTGTATCTGATTGTTCTCGACTTTAAACAATTGTACCACATCTAAATTGGGATTGCTCAGTTTTAGTAAGTGAAATTTGCTTTTTGAAGATGAATTGTCCAGCGTAAAATCGAACCATATGTCGTAAGGTGTGAACCCAAAATTCGCTTGATACATTTTCATGGGTTTCAACTTCAATCCTAAATTTTCAAAATGTTTATATGATACATTTGAGCAATTTTTGTTTTCCCAATGTTTTAAATAAGATCCATCAATCACTTTGGATGAATGTATTTTAGAAACATCTATTGTTTTTTGTCCAAAACCTAAAAATGGTAGGATACTTAATATAAATAGTATGCTAAATTTACTTGCTAATTCTCTCATTCGTTGTCTAAAATATCAGATGATTCTGATTTCTTGTTTTTTAAATTCGGTGAATAAAAAAATGAAATCCCTGTTACGGCAATACCTACAAAAATAATTTTCATGCTAAATGGCCAATGTGCGATTTTGAAATACAATCCTAAAAACAAAATAATCGTTCCAATCCAAAATAACAAATTGAAATCTTCTTTATTTTTTTCGTCTTTATAAGAGAGTAAATTAAAAAACAAGGCAATGATTCCGCAAAATAAAAATAACTTTTTAGCAATAAAATAGGGTATTAAAGATGAATGCACATACATCAAAATCATCATAGCAAATGAAATTGCAAAACAAATTGCGGCTATATTTTTAAATTTCATTGTCTGGATTTCTATTTTTACTAAAAATAATCATTTTTTTTAATTATCATCATTGGGAGGCTATTATAATGGGATTCATTTCAATCATTAGATCCATATAAAAAATAGGTTGTCTTAAATGTTAAAAATCTTATTGAAATTTTATCGTTTAAGAAATGTAAGTAGTTATAATTGAATTTTATTTAATTGATGAATTACGAGCTTCAAAAAATGCCAAAAAAAAGGGTATCCTTACTAGACACCCTCTTACTTTTATTTTTTTGGTTTTTCTTCTTCTTTCTTAGCTGGAGCTTTTTCTTCTTTCATTGAACTATCTTTCTTCATTTTGGCATCATCCTTTTTCATTTGGGTTTCCGCTTCTTTCAATGCTGCTTTATCGGCTTTCATTTTTTCTTTGATCTTAGCCTGTGCTTCTTTGTCTTTTGCCGTTTTAGCTTTTTCTAAGTCTTTTTCGTCTTTCTTAAGTTCTGCTTCCGCTTTTTTAATCTCTCCTTTGTCTTTTTTCAAGGTTTCCTTATCTTCTTTTAATAAGGTCTTTTTATCAACTGGAGCTTGGGCGAATACTAATGAATGAAACGAAATTGCCATCACGAATAGTAGTATATTTTTCATAGTTGTAACTTTTTATTGGTTTCCATTAATTTACAAAAATGAATTCTAAAACAAAAATTTAATTTTAAAAAAAATACTCTACTTGGGATATCTTTGAGATAAAGATGGGTAGAACTATGGAATTATTAAAGTATTATTTTAGATCGTTGATTAATTTTTCTTCATTGATGCTTTTTAATAATTTCAAAATGTTTGGAAAAGCATCTTCATGATAACCATAGCCACCTAACTGAAATTCTTTGATCGCTTCTTCTTTTGTCCAATTCATGAATGCCATTCGATAGGCCGCAACGATACATCCTGTTCTGTCTGAACCATGTTTACAGTGAATTAATACTGGTTTTGGTGCTTTTTGAATCAATCTTAATGCATCAATTATTTCGCTATACTTTATCGTCCAGGTATTGATTCGCTTTTTATATAAATCCAATTTAGTTGCTTTACCTTCTCTCCTATCGTTCAATATATTTCTAACATTGACAATTGATTTTATTCCCATCGATTCTAATGCTACCATTCCTTCTTTGGTTGGTTGCTCTGAACGATATAAATCATCATCCACTTTGTACAAATTATACATCGGATTTAACTCCACTTTTTTAGCCCAATCGAGTGGTCTATTTGCTAGTTCAATAGGCTGACTTGTTCCACAACCAAAGATAAACAGTACTAAAAAAGTATAAATTGTTATTAATCTAAATCTCATTTTTAATATTGTAAAATTCATTACTCTAATTCCCAAGCGCTTCTATAAGTATTTAATTTTTCAACATACTCTAAAAATTTAGCATAGAAATTATCTGTTCCTATTGTTGAACTATCACCAACGACAAATAATTGCTCTTTTGCTCTTGTTAAAGCTACATTCATCCTTCTGTAATCATTTAAAAATCCAATGATTGATTCTGAATTAGATCTAACCAAAGATAAAATAATTATTTCTTTTTCTTGCCCTTGAAAACTATCTATCGTACTGATAACCATTTCTTTTGGTAAATACGATTTCGCTAATTCAACTTGGCCAGAATACGGTGAAATGAAACCAATACTTTTGTGATTCAATTTTTCTTGTTCTATGATTTTCTGAACAATAGATAATTCGCCCTCATTCATCAAACTCATTCCATCTTTTCCAGCTTCTTCTTCAAAACCTGTTCCCGCTGTATCGAAAAATGTAATATGCACTCCATTATCATGAAGGTGTTCTGGAGTTGTTAATTCATTCTTGTAAAAATAACCACTCGAAAAATCAGCAATCGATTTTCTCATTCTGTATTGGGTGTTCAAAAAATGAATCGCTTGACAATTTTTAAAACATTGTTCCAAAATCGAAATGTTAAATCCTGCTTTTTTTGCTTCGTTGGATAATATTGTTGGAGGTAATTGTAAATGGTCACCTGCTAAAACCCATTTTTTAGCATAAGGAAAAATACACCAAGCTAATGGTTCGATACATTGACCAGCTTCGTCAATAATTAATGTATCAAATTGTTGATTGTGATGAATGAAATCGTTCAATCCGATTGGTGTTCCTAATATAACTTGCGCTTTTTCAAACAATTGATCTTCGAAGTAATTTCTTAAATCTCTAATCTCTTTTCGAATATTTTTTACTTCTCGAATTAATAAATTTCGCTGTTCTCGCTCATCTTTCCCAAAACGACGTTTATACTGATTCGCCATTTTACGTAACTCTTCAGCACGAATTTTTAAATTTTTTATTTCTTTTTGCTGCTTGCTTTCAATCATTTTTCCTTCCGAAGTAAACGGAAAGATTTCTGAATCTACTTTCGATAAATTTCCAACTCGAAGTATATTGATCTGTTGCTTTATTAGTCCCTTGGCAATATTGTCAACAGCTGTATTACTAGGAGCAGAAACGATAATCTTCTCCCCTTTTTCAATCAACTGAATAATTCCTTCTATCAACGTTGTCGTTTTTCCTGTTCCTGGAGGTCCGTGAACGATTGATAAGTAATCATTTGAATAGATCGCTTCTACAGCTCTTTGCTGACTTTCATTCAGATTCGTATTTCTAAATGTTAATTTTTCTTTTGTCGGAAATTGCTCTCCAAAAGCCTGTGTTCCATGAACTTGTTTAAATAGATTGAAAACAGTTTTATTATTCTCAAGCTCTTCTAAACTTTTCTGCATGATTTCACTCGTCCTATGATCGGGTGCTAATTTTATCCCAATTCCTTTATCTTCAATCCAATCGGGAAAATCTGGAGCAAATAGTCTGAACTCACCTTTTGATCCATCGCAGGATAATATAATTCCTCTAACTGATTCTTCGTTTTCAATAAAGCACTCTATCGCACTCCCATCTCTAAAATTAGAAGTATCACATGGAAAAGGTAATCGAAAAGAAATTTCAGGATAATCTGCATATCCAAATGATTTTCTAGTAACCGCAATGGGATGTAATGCAACTCCAATTGATTTCAACAACTTTAAACTGTGCTGCTGATCTAGTTTGTATTTCCCTTCTTGTTCCTTTATTTCTAGATCTATACATTTTAATAAATGTATTATGTGCGGATGTTGTTCCATGTTATTTTGTTGTTCTTCCCGATTGAACTCGGATTATTTAGAGTAAAATTAATCATCCCTTTGGGATTCTAGGTCTGGATTCGGGTATTAAATGGAAATAGTTTATATTTGTGGCCATTCGATTTATTTAAAATGGTGGATCAAACTCACATAAATTGTCAAAACTGTAAACAAAGCTCTAAAAATATTTTTTGTGCTTTGAATGGAGATGAATTAAATCGAATTGATCAATCGAAACGTTGTCAGGTTTTTGAAAAAGGGGAACTGATTTTCTC
>JAJTEO010000167.1 GCA_021300395.1 Fluviicola sp.
CCATTTAAAGATTTAACTTCAGAAGTAACTACTTATGGTGGAGGCCGATATTTAGATATTGATACTCAAAAAGGATCCCAATGGAAGATAGACTTTAATTTAACTTACCATCCGTATTGTGCTTATTCGGAAAGATATTCTTGTCCGATTGTTCCAAAAGAAAATAAATTAGCAGTTCAAATTAACGCTGGGGAGTGTTATTTTGGGCATTAAAAAGTGCATCTATTTCTAAATGCACTTATCAATTTGGCTTTACAATTTGATTATTTTAGTTGAAATTCTATTCCCACTTTTCAAGGTATAATATCCAGATTTTAAATTAGATACATCTAACAATCCTGTAGATTTTTCATACGTTTGAACAACTCTTCCGAATGCATCAATTATTTCAATCGCGGCATTTTCTACCTTTAAATCTATTTGTATGAAATCTGAACAAGGATTTGGAGCAATTTTTATGACACTTAAATCCAATGTTTTAAATCCTAATCCTGCTATCGTTAATGTATCTGAAAATTTTGAACATCCAAGACTATCCGTCACACTAACCGAATAGTCTCCATTACCATAGAGTAAACTATTTAAAGTATCATTCACTTCGTTTATCAATGATTGTCCATTAAGAAACCATTGAATGTTTAAATTGCTAGTAATCGATAATGTATTATTATTTTCAACAATTACTGGAACTATCGGTGTTTGATAACTGCAACCATTCGTTCCTATCAATCTTACATCTGCTGAAAGCTCAGTTAAAAAAGGTGTCCATTGTGAACAATCATTTTTCAAATAAAAAGCTAACCATGGATCCAATACATCAAACATGATATCTTGTTGCGTCAAACGATCAATTGAAATATTACCTCCAGATGTGCTTTCGCCAAGATCACAAGCCGTATTTGAATTCCCGAAATAACAATGTCCACCTCCGATAATCGACACAAATTGTTTGCAAATTGAAGTTGATAAACTATCTCCTCCTCCCATTGAGTGTCCCATTACCGAAATTTTACCATTCCACGAATTGTAAAAGAAATCTGAAGATGTATTGCAATTAGATTCTAATTTATTCGCTGCAATGATTAAATCTTTTCCAAAATCTAAATGACTAGGAGACAAACCTCCTTCAGTTCTTGGGAAAGCGAGTATATATCCATCAGCTACATAATGTTCCCAAATATTCGTATAAGCGTCCCACGACATAAAAAAACCATGACCAAAAACGATAATAGGAAAATTACCAGATGCTAATGGTGTATTATTTCCTGTGGTTGTTGAAGGATAATAAATTTCGCATTGAATTTGTCTCCCTGTTCCTCCTCCAGAACCATAGCCTCCAGTTCGAGCAGGATCATTATAAGTAATTGTTTTGTGCCCAATTGAATAATTTTGAGCGTTTAGAAAGGTTGTCATTAATAGCAAAATTGCAATTAAATAATTGCTGTAGTAGTTTTTCATAGTTTATAAATTTTAGCAAGGCGAATTTATTTAATTCATCACCAGTATTTTAAATAAATATGATGAACGATTATTTTTTAATGATGATTGGGATTTTTAATTAAATGTTAAATTATAAACAAATATAAACTTCAGTTAAATCAATAATTTTCGTAATTTTCCATTCTCTAAAAAATTCAAAATGAAAAAAAGTATTTTGTTATCAATTGTGATTGGATTCACTATTACTTTACAATCTTGTAGCACTAAAAAAACTGATAGTACGACTGAAAATTCAGCTACAGAAAATGAAACAATCATCGATCGTTTTGCTGATATTCAAGTATTAAGATATCAAATTGAAGGTTTTGAAAAACTTTCTTTAAATCAAAAGAAGTTAGTTTATTTTATGGTTCAAGCAGGTTTGTCTGGTAGAAAAATGTTTAGAAACTATCGTTGGAAATTACAAAGGTGATCAAGAAAATGAAGATTGGAAGAAGTTTTTAACCTATGCTAAAAGAGTTTGGTTTTCGAATGGAATCCATCACCATTATGGAATGGAAAAAATAATGCCTGAAATATCAGAAAATTATTTCAAATCATTGGTTAAAGAAACAAATGCAACAATTTCTGCTGAAGCAATCAAAACAATATTTGATAAAAACACAGCTTCGAAACGTAAAGTGAAAGATGCAAATGTAGATATGATTGTAGCTTCAGCTAATAATTTCTACGGAAAAGGTGTAACTCAAAAAATGGTGGAAGATTTCTACTCTAAATTGATTGACGTTAATGATCCAACACCAATCGAATATGGATTGAATTCTACGTTGATATTAAAAGACGGTAAATTAGTTGAAGACACTTGGAAATCAGGAGGTCGTTACGGTAAATCAATTGATAAAATTATTTATTGGTTAAGTAAAGCAGTAACTGTTGCTGAAAACAATCAACAAAAAAGTGCTTTACAAAAATTAATTCAATACTATAAAACAGGAGATTTAAAAACATGGGATGAATACAATATCTTATGGGCTTCTTCAACTAAAGGAGACATCGATTGGATCAACGGTTTTATTGAAACTTACGGAGATGCTTTAGGTAAAAGAGCTGGTTACGAAAGTATTGTTCAAATTACAGATTTCGAGGCATCTAAACACATGAAAGTGGTTGCTCAAAATGCACAATGGTTCGAAGATAATTCGACAATCATGACGGAGCACAAAAAGAAAAATGTAAAAGGTGTTTCTTACAAAGTTGTTCAAGTAGCTGGAGAATCAGGTGATGCTGCTCCGGCAACTCCAATTGGTGTGAATCTACCAAACAACAACTGGATTAGAGAAAGTCATGGTTCTAAGTCTGTAAGTTTAGGGAATGTAATTGCAGCATATGAAAAAGCTGGAGGAAAAGGGTTAATTCAAGAATTTGCGCATGATCAAGAAGAAATCGATAGAGGTTTAAAATATGGTGCTTTAGCAAGTAAATTACATACTGCTTTGCACGAAGTGATCGGTCATGCTTCTGGACAAATCAATAAAGGAGTTGGTCAACCTTCAGAAACACTTAAAAACTATGCAAGTACATTGGAAGAAGCAAGAGCTGATTTAGTTGGACTATATTATATTTTAGATCAAAAATTGGTGGATATAGGTTTAACGGAATCTTTAGAAGTAGGAAAAGCGGGTTACGATAACTATATCCGTAATGGCATGTTAACGCAATTACAACGTTTAGAACTTGGAAATCAAGTAGAAGAAGAACACATGCAAAACCGCCAATTGGTCGCTTCATGGGTATTTGAGAAAGGGGCTAAAGAAAATGTAATCGTTAAAGTGGTGAAAAACGGTAAAACATATTACGACATCAAAGATTACAACAAATTAAGAGTTCTTTTCGGTCAATTATTAAAAGAAATTCAACGTATTACTTCAGAAGGAGATTACGCTGCTGGAAAAACATTAGTTGAAACATACGGTGTAAAAGTAAATAAATCAATCCATGCTGAAGTTTTGAAAAGAGTTAAACCGTTGAATTTAGCACCTTACAATGGATTTGTTCATCCTATTTATGTTACAGTTTTGGATAGCAAAGGTGAAATCATCGACATCAAAATCGAGAACAAGCAAACGTTTGTGGAGCAGATGTTGTATTATGGGAAGGAATATAGCTTTTAAAAATAATTTTGAATTTTGATTTTTGGATTTTGAATTTTGAAATAAATAGAATTAATTTAAAAAGACTTTTGCTAATTTAGTAAAAGTCTTTTTAGTTTATTGGTTATTTAAACTGCCTAAACCCATTAACCATCAACTAAATTATGTAGTTTAAAAATTATTCTATATCTTCAAAAAAACAAACAGACTACAAAGATGAAAACGAAACAAGACATCGTCGAAAATTGGCTACCTAGATATACTGGAGAAAAATTAGAGAACTTTGGAGAATACATTCTTTTATGCAATTTCCACAACTACATTGAAAAATTTGCTGAAATGCACAATGTTCCAATTGTAGGGAAAGATAAACCAATGCAATGCGCTACCGCAAATAAAATTACAATTATCAATTTCGGAATGGGAAGTGCAACTGCAGCAACAGTGATGGACTTACTTTCTGCTATACAACCAAAAGGAGTATTATTTCTTGGAAAATGTGGTGGATTGAGACCTAAAAATAAAGTAGGTGATTTAATTTTACCTATTGCAGCCATTCGAGGCGAAGGAACTAGTAATGATTATTTCCCACCTGAAGTTCCTGCACTTCCTGCTTTTGCTTTACAAAAAGCTATTTCAACTACTATAAGAGATTTAGGTCGAGACTATTGGACAGGAACTTGTTACACAACAAACAGAAGAGTT
>JAJTEO010000058.1 GCA_021300395.1 Fluviicola sp.
TTACGTTAACGATATCTGGATTTAATCCAACTTCACGAATAACAGCTAATGATTGAGAAGCAAATGCTTCGTTCAATTCAAAAAGATTAATATCCTCTAATTTTAAACCTGCTTTTTCAATCGCTTTTGGAATCGCTTCGATTGGTCCAACTCCCATGTATCTTGGTTCTAAACCAACAACAGCATAAGATACTAAACGAGCAACTGGTTTTAAACCTAACTCATTCACCATTTTTTCAGACATTACCAAAACGAATGCTGCACCGTCTGATGTTTGAGAAGAAGTTGCAGCTGTAACTGACCCATTTGCTGCAAATACTGGTTTCAAAGCGCCTAAAGATTCCAAAGTTCCTCCAGGTCTTGGTCCTTCGTCTGTATCAACGACATAACTTTTAACTTGACGTTTTTCGTTTTTGTCTAAGTAAACTTCTTCAATTGTTACTGGTACAATTTCATCTTTGAATTTCCCTGCTTTGATTGCAGCAATTGCTTTATCGTGTGATTTGATAGCAAATGCATCTTGATCTTGTCTTGATACATTGTATTTATTTGCAACTGCTTCAGCTGTCAATCCCATTCCCCAATACCAATCTGGGTGTTCTTTACCAACTTTTGGATTTGGAACAATTCTCCAACCTCCCATTGCCATTACCGACATTGATTCAACTCCACCTGCAATAATACAATCAGCCATTCCTGATTCAATTTTTGCAGTTGCGATTGCAATTGTTTCTAATCCTGAAGAACAGTATCTGTTTACAGTCATACCTGGAACTTTTTCAGTATCTAATCCCATTAATGAGATTAAACGTCCCATGTTCAATCCTTGTTCTGCTTCCGGAGTAGCGTTACCAACGATCACATCGTCGATTCTGTTTTTATCTAATTGTGGAACAGACGCAACCAAATGTTTAATAACATCTGCCGCTAAATCATCCGGACGGTAAAAACGAAAACCTCCTTTTCCAGCTTTTCCAACAGCTGAACGAAATCCTGTTACTATGTATGCTTTTTGACTCATTTTTGTAGATATTAGATTGTTAGAAATTAGAAGTTAGACTTGAATCATATTTTACCTCAAGACTTTTCTTAAATCCAACTATCATTTTTTGTAATTCATTTATTTTTTCAATTATTTCTTCTGAATCAGTGTTAAATAGATCATTTGCAAGAATTAATTGTGTTTCTAATTCAAATGAAGAAGAAATACTAATGTTCAAGAAATGAATAAATTCTTTATTTGAAGTTCGACCTGAACCTTCAGCTATATTTGAAGGGATAGAAATAGAGCATCTATTAATTTGGCTAACTAAACCAAATCTTTCATCTGAAGGAAGATTTGATGTTAGAGAATAAACAGATTTGACAATTTTCATTGATTCCTGCCAAATTTTTAATTCTCTAAAATTATGTCGTTTTATAGCCATTTTTATTTTGTTATCATCTAATTTCTATGTGTCTAAATTCTAAGCGTCTAATTACGAAGAATCTTCCCATTTTTAACCAAACTTTCTAATCTTTCTAACGTTTTGCGTTGCATGCACAACTCTACGAATGCTTTTCTTTCAAGATCTAACAAGTATTGTTCAGATACAACTGTGTTTTCAGATAAATCGCCTCCGCAAAGAACATATCCTAATTTTTCTGAAATCACACCATCGTGTTCTGACATATAATTTCCTGAAAGCATTGAATTTGCTCCAACGTAAACGATTCCTAATCCTTCTTGACCAAGAACCGTAACGTTTTTACCTTTTTTCGGTGCAACGTATCCTTTGTCTGCTAATTCGATAGCTGCTTCTTTTGCTCTTGCTAATTGATGATCTCTACTAACAACAATTTCGTCAATTCCTTCTCTCAAATAGCCTAAGTCAAAAGCTTCATGAGCTGATGTAGATACTTTTGCTTGACCTACAGTTAAGAATTTTTCTCTTAAACGGTTGATTTTAATATCTCCAGCATTTAATTCATCTGATAATCGTTTCGCAAATTCTTTTGTTCCACCACCACCAGGAATTAATCCAACACCAAACTCAACTAATCCCATGTATAATTCTGAATGAGCTACCACTTTATCCGCGTGCATAGACATTTCGCAACTACCACCTAAAGCAAGGTTGTGAGGAGCAACAACAACTGGAATATTTGAATATCTAACTCGCATCATCGCATCTTGAAATGCTTTAACTGCAAAGTTTAATTCATCATAATCTTGTTCAACCGCCATCATGAAAATCATTCCAACGTTTGCTCCAGCTGAGAAGTTTTGGCCTGTATTAGAAATTACTAATCCTTTGTATTCTTTCTCTGCTAAATCCATTGCTTTATGCATACCTTGGATAACTCCACCGCCAATCGTATTCATTTTTGTATGGAATTCCAAGTTGATGATTCCATCTCCTAAGTCAACGATTGTTGTGTCTCCATTTGTCCAAATAGTATTTTCAGCACGAAGCGCACCTAAAAGAACTAAGTTTTCAGTTCCAGGAATAGTTACAAATGATTTACTAGCGATATCATAGTATTGTTTACTTCCTTTTTCAGTTTTGTAGAATGAAGTAATGTTGTTTGCTTTTAAGTCGTTTAACCAAGCTGCAGGTTTTCTTCCTGCTCCTTCAATTAATTGTAAACCTGCTTCAATTCCGATAATATCCCATGTTTCAAAAGGACCAATTTCCCAACCGAATCCAGCTTTTAAAGCATCATCAATTTTATATAAGTCATCTGAAATTTCAGGTAAACGATTTGAAACATAAGCAAATAATCCTCCGAAAAGTTTGCGGTAGAAATCACCCGCTTTATCTTTTCCTGAGAATAATATTTTGATTCTTTGCTTTAAATCATCAACTGATTTCGTTAATTCCAACGTTGGGAATTTAGCTTTTTCAGCCGAACGGTATTCTAATGTTTTAAGGTCCAGTGTTAAGATTTCACTTTTACCTGCTTCATTCGTTACTTTTTTGTAGAATCCTTGTTTTGATTTTGAACCTAACCAACCATTTTCAACCATTTTTGAAACGTAAGAAGGCAATTCAAATAATTTTGATTCTTCATCGTTTGGACAATTTGCTTTTAATCCATTTGCAACGTGAACCAAAGTATCTAAACCAACAACATCACATGTTCTGAAAGTTGCAGATTTTGGACGACCTAAAACAGGACCAGTTAATTTATCAACTTCCTCAACAGTTAATCCCATTTCTTCAACAGTATGGAATAAAGCCATAATACCGTAAACACCAACTCTGTTAGCGATGAAAGCAGGAGTGTCTTTACATAAAACCGTTTTCTTTCCTAAGTAAAGTTGACCGTATTCCATTAAGAAATCAACTACTTCAGGTTTTGTATGAGGAGTAGGAATGATTTCTAATAATTGTAAATAACGTGGAGGGTTGAAGAAATGCGAACCACAGAAATGCGCTTTAAAATCATCACTTCTTCCTTCCAACATCAGATGAATTGGAATACCTGAAGTATTAGAAGAAATTAATGTTCCAGGAGTTCTATATTTTTCAACTTGTTCGAAAATTTGTAATTTAATATCTAAACGTTCGATAACAACTTCAATAATCCAGTCGTATCCTGCAATTTTAGACATATCATCTGAAAAGTTTCCCGTTTGAATTCTTTGAGCAAATGATTTTCTGTAAAGTGGAGAAGGATTTGATTTTACTGCAAATTCTAGAGCACCATTTACAATTCTATTTTTTACAATAGGAGAGTCAACAGTCAAACCTTTCGCTTCTTCTTGCGGTGTTGTTTCTTTTGGAGCAATATCTAATAATAAGACTTCGCAACCAATATTAGCAAAATGACAAGCAATTCGAGAACCCATTACACCTGATCCAAGAATAGCAACTTTTCTAATATGTCTATTCATTAGTAAATAATTTTATTGTTAAGATAATGCACATAAACGTTATGAATATGTACACTTTAAAAGTAATAAAATATTTATGGAAATTGAATGGAAATGTAAAATTTAATTGATTTTGTTGAAGATGTGGGTGTATCCAAAGAGTTGCACTGAGTTTTGCACAGAGTTTCGCTGAGTTTTGTGTTGAAGTAAATGAGGGACTGCTAGGTTTTAACCACAGATTTTTACTGAGTCTTGTGATGTGATTAAATGTGTTTCAGTTAGGTTTTAACTTCAGAGTTTGTTAAAAAAAAACACTGTGTTACTCTGTGTACTATTCCTTTTACTCTGTGGTAAAAAAAAAACTACCAAACATTCTCTGAAACATTTACTGTCCCTTTAAAATAAGCGATTAATTTTTTGTCTTGATTTTCAACTCGAACTTCGTAGATGCCGATTCGTTTTCCTCTGTTTATTTCTGTGCAAGTAGCAATTAGAGTGTCCCCAATTTTAGCAGGACGTGTATGTGAAATAGAAGTTTCAATACTGACACATTGAAAACCGTAACTATTAGCAGCAAAAGCCAAAGCGGAATCAGCTAACGAATAACTGATTCCACCGTGTAATATTTCAAATCCATTTAACATATCATCTTTGATAGAGCATTGTAAAGTACAAGTACCTAATTCAATATTCAATACTTCAACGCCTAACCAAATGCTAAAAGCATCTTTAGACATCATTTTTTCGACGATTTGTTTTGGAGTTAACATGTTTATTTTAGAAATTAGATTTTTAGATATTAGAAGTTAGACCTAATCAATCCAAAATTCAACATCAATAATTCAAAATCACTCTGCTTGCGCTCTTCCCATTAATGTAATCATTGCAATTGTCACAATAAATAATTGGGTTGCAGTTTCGTCATCTAAGCTTGTTCCGTCAGAATCTTCTGTGCTAATTTCAAGCGCCATAAATTGAGCTAAATGAGGTTGGTCACAAAAGTTTTCTAATTCATCTTCTTCTTCATGTTCAAAGTAAGAATCTAACATTTCGAAATAAGGCTGCTCGAAAGCATCGATATCTGCATCCGAAATTTCTTTCGTTACAATTTTCTCTTGTGCAAAGGCTTCTGAGATTAAACAGAAATAATAAATGATTAATCCTTCTAATTGCTCGTTATCGTATTCGATAGCAGCAGACATAACATATGCTAAAAGTGTTTGTTGTGATAATGCAAATGTTTCAGATAATCTTTCTAAACCATCATCATCTAAATTGTCTACTTTTTTGATTGCAGCTTCAATGCTTGCTAAAGATACGTGTTTCATTTTTGAAAATTTTGGTAAAAGTAGTTACATTTTTTAACAAAAACATAGAAAATGAAGTCAAATATAAAGTTCGAATCGAATATAAATTAAAGTCTGAAAACAATTAATTATCTTTCCACTTCAAAATTTAATAGATGGCTTTTTTTAATCAAGATTTCCTTCAATTCTTTATGGATTTGGCGGGAAATAATAATAAAGATTGGTTTGATCAAAATCGTAAAAGATACGAAGTGAATGTAAAAGATGCGTTTAAAAATTTCGTAACTCATATTATAACAAAACTTGCCGAAGAAGATCCAGCGTTTAAGGATTTAGAAGCAAGTTCATGTATTTTTAGAATTAATCGAGATATCCGTTTTTCAAAAGATAAAACACCTTATAAAATGAATGTTTCTGCTGTTGTTACTCCAGAGGGTAAAAAAAGCAAAGCTATTAATGGTGTTTATTTTGAGCTTGGACCAGAACATGTTCGTGTGTATGGAGGAGTATATGAAATTGATAAAGATGATTTATTAACTGTTCGCGAGGGAATTGCTAAAAATCCAGAGAAATTCAAAAAGTTATATTCGGAAGCGTCTTTTAAAAATGTTTTCGGAGAGATTTTAGGAGAAAAGAATAAAGTGATTCCAAAAGAGCTAAAGGAAGCGGCAGAAATAGAGCCATTAATTTACAATAAGCAATGGTATTTTTATAAGCAGTTTGATGCAGAGGTTGTTTTAAGTGAAAATTTAGATCAACTGATTTTAGATTGTTATAAAGCTGGACAACCAGTAGAGAAATTTTTTAATGAATTAATAAAAAGATAAGAATGAAGAAGTGGTTTTTTATAGGGTTAATGTCGTTTACTTTACCTGTTTTCTCACAAAAAAAAGAATTGACAATTGAACAATCAGTATTAGAACAAAACAGATTATTTGGTGCTGATAAATTGAGAATGTTTCAATGGATTCCAGATTCTGATTCATATACCTATATGGAAAGAGCAGAAAAAACATGGATTTTAAAAACAGCTTCAGTTTCAAATAGAAATGCTGTTGATTTGATCAATTTGAATGATTTAAATACTGCCTTAAATTCAAAGTTGTATAGTTTTTATAGTTTGGAATGGAAAGACAAAAACACTTTCTATATCAATGATGGCGTAAATTTTTACAGATATGATGTAAAAGCAAAAAAAGGACAAAAAATCTATTCGATAGATGAAAATGCTGCAGATGTTACTTTTAATAAAGTAGACGAAAGTGTAGTTTATACATTGGAAAACAATTTGATTTTTAAAAATACGAAAGGTGAACGTATTGCAATTACTTCAAATTCAGATAAAAATATTGTTTCTGGTCAGACCTATGCAAGAAGTGAATTCGGAATTCATGGTGGTATTTTTGTCTCTCCTAAAAATAATTTAATTGCTTTTGCGCAAAAAGATGAATCAGAAGTAGCTGAATATCCTTTAGTTGATATTACTTCAATTCCAGGGTCTTTAATGCCAACCAAATATCCGATGGCTGGTCAAAAATCTGAAAAACCTAGAATTGGAATTTATTCAATATCAAATGGAAAAACTGTTTTTATTACACCGAAAGGAAAATCAGATGATTATTTGACAAATGTTTCGTGGACACCTGATGAGAAATTTATTTTAATTGCAGAAGTAAATCGTGAACAAAATCACTTGTGGTTAAACAAGTATGATGCTATTTCAGGAGCCTTTGTGAAAACATTATTTGAAGAAGCAAATGATAAATGGATTGAACCTGAACATCCTGCTTTCTTTCCTTCAAATGATAAAAATTCTTTTGTTTGGATCAGTGAACGAGATGGATTTAATAATTTGTATTATTATGATATTGAAGGAACGTTGATTAAGAAATTGACAGCTAATAAATTTGTCGTTAAAGATATCTTAACTTCTATCAATAAAGGTTCTGAAATAATATTTTCAGCTACAGGTGATTCTCCATTAAATACAATGTTTTATTCTGTCAATTTGAAAGGTATTCAACGATTATTGACAAAAACGGAAGGTGTACATACTATTTCAATAAGTCCTGATGAAAAGTGGCTTTTTGATGAATATTCAAACCATACAACTCCTGCATTTTCTTCGTTGGTTTCGATGAATGGTAAATCAACTATTATGTTGTTGCAGTCGAATAATAAATTGGCAGATTATAAAATTGGAACTGCTGAAATAAGTACAATTAAAAGCACTGATGGAACAATTCTGTATACGCGTTTAATTAAGCCAAGTAATTTTGATCCTTCAAAAAAATATCCAGTTTTAGTTTATGTTTACGGAGGGCCTCACGCGCAAATGATTACAAATTCTTGGTTAGATGGTGCTAATCTTTGGATGTATTGGATGGCTGAACAAGGTTATCTTGTGTATACTGTTGATAATAGAGGTTCAGGAGAAAGGGGATTTGCTTTTGAAAGTGGAATTCACCGTCAATTAGGAAATGTTGAGATGCAAGATCAATTGGAAGGGGTAAAATATTTAAAATCTTTACCGTATGTTGATGGCAATAGATTGGCAGTTCACGGTTGGTCATTCGGTGGTTTTATGACAACTTCTTTAATGTTACGTCAACCGGATGTGTTTAAAGTAGGTGTAGCAGGTGGACCGGTAATTGATTGGAAATGGTATGAAGTAATGTATGGAGAAAGATACATGGACAAACCAGAAGAAAATCCAAGAGGATACGAAGAAGCATCTTTGTTGAACTATGCTAAAAATTTAAAAGGAGATTTATTATTGATTCATGGAACTGTTGATGATGTAGTTGTAATGCAACATAATTTTGCGATGGTTAAAAAATTCGTAGAAGCTGGAGTTCAGATGGACTTCTTTCCTTATCCAATGCATAAACACAATGTAGGAGGAAAAGATAGGGTTCACTTAATGACGAAGGTGTTGAATTATGTGATTGAGAATAATAAGTAATTATTAAGTCATTAGGAAAAAGTCAATAGTCATTAGAGTGAAATTAAGTCTTGAGTCATGTAGTCTTGAATCTTTAAGTCTAAATTAAAATGGAAACTGAAAATATATTACCTCAATTAACTTTAGAAGAGCAACGAGTTTTAGGTGCTTTAATAGAGAAAAGTAAAACAACTCCGGATTATTATCCGATGACTTTGAATGGAATTGTTACAGCATGTAATCAAAAATCATCTAGAAATCCGGTGGTTGATTTTGATGAAGAAACAGTTGTTTCGGCAATAGATTCTCTAAAAAAGAAACATTTAGCAGCGAATGTCATCGGGGGTGGAAGTAGAGCAATTAAGTATAGACATAGCATTGCAGTGACTTTTCCTTTAGATCCTGCAGAGACTTCAGTTATTTGTTTATTACTTCTTAGAGGGCCATTAACACCAGGAGAAATTAATTCCAATTCAGGTCGTTTACATGATTTTGATTCATTGGATGAGGTGATTTCTACAATTGATGGTTTAATGAATTCAGAAACACCATTTATCAAGTTGTTACCAAAGAAACCAGGTCAAAAAGAAGCAAGATATTGTCATTTATTTGGCGATAATTTTTCTGATGAAAGTGAAGAAAAAGCAGTTTCTAAATCTAATTTAGAAGAACGTTTGGCTTCTGTAGAATCTGAATTGGCTGAATTGAAAGAAGCTTTTGCAAATTTATTGAAAGAATTAGGGGTTTAAAAAGTTGAAAGTGTTTTGAAGTAATTTTAATTATGACTAAATTTGTCATGAAATAATTTGACAAATGAAAGCGCTAATCAAAAATGCGAGAATAAATAAAGGTTTAAAAACACGTGAATTAGCACAATTGCTTGCTATTGATCAAGCATTGGTTAGTAAATTTGAAAGTGGAACTCGTAAACCAACTAGAGATCAAGTCAAACAACTTGCTCATTTTTTAGATATCCCTTTAGAAGAGATTTTACCATTGTGGATTAAAGAAAAGATTCTTTATGAAATTCAAGATGAGGAATTTGCTTCTCAAGCTTTAACCTTAGTTCAAGAAGAAATAGCGAAATACGATTCTACTGAGCAGTTTTTCATTTCAAACTCATTACAGGAAAAGTTAGATTTAATTGATTCATTGAAATCAAAATTAGATAAACTTCGAGAATTTGATAGTTATCGAATTGCTCAAGCTTTAGAATTAGAATACACTTTTGAAAGTAATCGTATAGAGGGAAATACGCTAACTTTAAAAGAGACAGATTTAGTCATCAACGAAGGTTTGACTGTTTCTGGAAAAAGTATGCGAGAACATTTAGAAGCAATCAATCATCAAGAAGCGATTGAATACGTAAAAGATTTGGTTCAACGAAAAGTTTCAATCAATGAAAGAGAATTGTTAGTGATTCACAATATGATTCTTCGAGGGATCATGCCTGAATATGCTGGAAAATATAGAAATATTCAAGTCATGATAAAAGGAAGTGCTCACATGCCTCCTCAACCTTTTTTAGTTCCGAAAAAAATGGAGGAATATTTTGAATGGTATCAAATAAATCGAAATAAATTACATCCAGTTGTTTTAGCAGCAGAGATGCATGAGCGATTGGTTACAATTCATCCATTTGTTGATGGAAACGGAAGAACTTCTCGATTGATTATGAATTTAATATTGTTGAAGCATGGTTTTGTTATCGCTAATATTAAAGGCGATTATGATGCAAGAATGAATTATTATAATGCTTTAGAATTAGTTCAAACAGAAAAAGAGAAGGATACTTTTCTGAATTTTATTGCTGATGTAGAAATCGATTGTTTGAATCGTTATTTGAAGATTCTATCATGAAAAAATAAAGGTGCCTTAAAGAAATCGAAGGCACCTATTTAATATCAATTGAACCAAGAGTGGATATCTACATTTTCCGACTCTCCATTGAATGAAAATTCATTTGAAGTCGAATTGTAAGTGTAGTCTTTTCTCAAGTTGTCTATATTTTCAACTACAAATTTTATACTTTCCGTTATAAAGCGTATTTCGTTGTTTGTCATCGTTGGATGAATTGACATTCTAACCCAGCCTGGTTTTCCCCCTTGATTTCCCTTTAATATTTCACAAGTGATTTGATTGGAAAGTTCTTTGTTTACATTTAACAAAATGTGTCCGTATGTTCCTGCACAAGCACATCCACCTCTTGTTTGAATTCCAAAATGATCATTCAGTAATTTTACGATTAAATTGTAATGAACATTTTCAACATAAAAAGAGAAAACACCTAGTCGATTTTTGTTTTCATTTGCTAATATGTGAAGATTAGGAATTTTTTCTAAACCTTTAAAAACTAATTCAATAAGTTCTTCTTCTCGTTTAAGTATGTTTTCGATTCCCATTTCCTCCTTCAATCTAACGGCGTCTTCTCTTGATTCGATGTCATCGTAATAAGCATGATTTCCCCAAGGATCAGTAAATAAAACAGTTCCTCCACCTGGTTGATCAGGAACTTTCATTTTGTATAATGAAGAATTAAAAACCATTACACCAGAAGTTCCAGGTCCACCTAAGAATTTATGAGGAGAAAGAAAAATTGCATCTAAACGTTGATTGATATTTTCTGGATGCATATCAATTTTAACATAAGGTCCTGAACATGCAAAGTCAACGAAGCATAGACCATCATTTAAGTGCATGATTTCAGCAACTTCATGATAAGGAGTTTTGATTCCCGTTACATTAGAACAACCTGTAATCGAAGCAATTTTGATTTTTCTTGATGTATGTTTTATTAGTTTTTCTTTAAGATCATTTAGACAAAGTTCACCTTTTTCATTTTGTTGAATTATCTCAACGATCGCACATGTTTCTAACCAAGATGTTTGATTTGAGTGGTGCTCCATGTGAGAGACAAAAACGACTGGTAATTTATCTTCGTCAAATTGGATATCATGTTTTAAAAATTCATTAAAATTCTCAGGATATTTGAATCCTAAAATTCGTTGTAATTTATTAACTACACCTGTCATTCCAGAACCAGCGAATACTAATACATCATTTTTGTCAGCGTTGACATGTTTTTTAATGATTTTTTTTGCTTCGTGGTATGCTTGAGTCATAGCAGTACCTGTAACAGTTGTTTCAGTATGTGTATTTGCGACCCAAGGTAAAATGTTATTTAAAATAGTATCTTCTAATGGTTGATACATTTTTCCACTTGCTGTCCAGTCAGCATACGTAATTTTTTTTTCTCCAAATGGACTGTTAAAAGTCTGGTTTTCACCAATTATATTTTGTTTGAATTTTTTGAAGTATTCCTCTAACATTATAGTTCTATTTTACATTGCTAAGATATTTGAAAAATAGCATTTGTGAGCTTAAATATTTCACTATTATTGAAAAGGTAATCTAGAATAATTTTGTTGTGTTTTTTCAGGAAATAAATAAAATCCATAGGACATTTTAATGAAAATATTTGTATTAAAACACTTTGTAATTGATAATCAACAAGTTATTCTTTTTGTTGTTTTTGTTGTTTTTAAAAAGTTTTGAATTTTGTATATTTACATTTTTATAAACATTGAACTTACTTGAGTAAATGAGTACAACTATAATTAAATCGGAAAAACAATCAGAAAAAGTTTCTAAAGAAACGATCTTTAAAGCTTTTGAATTAATGTGTACAGCCAAAACAATGGCTGAAAAATATGAAGCACATAAAGAAATTTCCGCAAAGTATGTTCATGCTACATCAAGAGGTCATGAAGCGATTCAATTAGCAGTTGGTTTACAATTAAAACCTCAGGATTGGGTATCTCCTTATTATAGAGATGACAGTATTTTATTAGGTATCGGAATGAAACCTTATGAATTAATGTTACAAGTTTTTGCAAAAAAAGATGATCCATTTTCTGGAGGAAGAACTTATTACTCACATCCGTCATTAGATCGTGATGATATGCCAAAAATTCCTCACCAATCTTCAGCAACTGGAATGCAAGCTATTCCAACAACTGGAATAGCAATGGGGATTCAATACAAAGAAAAAACAGGTTTGGCTGTTGATTATAATGGTGAGAATCCAGTTGTTGTTTGCTCATTAGGTGATGCATCTTGTACTGAAGGTGAAGTTTCAGAAGCATTACAAATGGCAGCCTTAAAACAATTTCCAATTGTTTATTTAGTTCAAGATAATGGCTGGGATATTTCAGCTAATGCAGCTGAGACTAGAGCTCAGGACATGACTGAATATGCTAGGGGATTTAATGGAATCGAAGTAAGAACAATTGATGGAAGTGATTTTGCGCTTTCTTTTACTACAGTTCAAGAGGTTTTTGAAATCGTAAGAAAAGAAAGAAGACCTTTTATTATACATGCAAAAGTTCCTTTGTTAGGACATCATACTTCTGGTGTTCGTAAAGAATGGTATAGAGATGATTTAGAAGAAGCTGCAACTAGAGATCCATATCCTAAATTAAAAGATTTAGCAAGAGAGGTAGGAGTTGATGAAGCTGATATTGTGAATACAGAAGTTGAAATCAAAAATCAAATTGATAAAGCGTTTGATGATGCGTATAACGCAGAAGATCCAACTCCAGAATCAGTATTAAATCATATTTTCGCACCAACTCCAATTACTGAAGAAAAAGGAGAAAGAGAACCAGCTGGAAAGAAAAAAACAGTAATGGTTGATAGTGCTTTGTTTGCCGTTAGAGAGTTGATGTCTAAACATCCCGAAGCTTTATTATATGGACAAGATGTTGGTGGGCGATTAGGAGGTGTATTTAGAGAAGCAGCAACTTTAGCTCAAACTTTTGGTGATGATAGAGTTTTCAATACACCTATTCAAGAAGCATTTATTATAGGAAGTACTGTTGGAATGTCAGCAGTTGGATTAAAACCAATCGTAGAAGTTCAATTTGCAGATTATATTTGGCCAGGTTTGAATCAGTTATTTACTGAAGTGAGCCGTTCGAATTACTTATCAAATGGTAAATGGCCTGTAAGTTGTATCGTTCGTGTTCCAATTGGAGCATATGGTTCAGGTGGTCCTTATCACTCATCTAGTGTTGAATCAGTTTTAACAAATATTCGAGGGATTAAAGTTGCTTACCCTTCAACAGGTGCAGATTTAAAAGGTTTAATGAAGTCAGCGTTTTATGACCCTAATCCAGTTGTGATGTTGGAACATAAAGGGTTGTATTGGTCAAAAATTCCAGGAACAGAAGGAGCTATGTCAATAGAGCCAGATGATGAGTATGTTATTCCATTTGGGAAAGCGAGAGTCGTTCAAGAAGCGACTTCAGAAAATATTGAAAATGGAAGTTCTTGTGTGGTAATTACATACGGAAGAGGAGTTTATTGGACATTAGAAGCTTGTTCGGAATTTAAAGATAAAGTAGAAATTATAGATTTAAGAACATTAAATCCAATCGATACTGATAAAATAAATGAAGTTGCTCAAAAACATGGGAAAGTATTGTTGGTAACAGAGGAGTCTGAAGAAGCAACATTTACATTAGGTTTAGCAGGAAGAATTCAAAGAGATAATTTCAAAGCTTTAGATGCTCCTGTAATGATCTTGGGTTCAATGGATACACCAGCTATTCCGTTGAATTCTATTTTAGAAGCGACTTTGTTGCCGAATGCAGATAAAGTTAAAGTGGCATTGGAAAATTTATTGAATTATTAATTTCGAAAAGTTATTTTTTTCTTGTTTTTAAATGGATTGAATATTTCAATCCATTGTTATTTGATTTAACCTGGTAAAAAAAGTAGGTCATGCTATCAGTTTCAATAAATTGAATATTACCTCCCATATGTTCATTTTCAGAAGCGAGATGATAATCGTTTATAATTACTGGATTGTTTTTATGTGGGTAAAAGTGTTTACCATTATCAGTAGATAAATAAATTCCTAGTTGAGCATCATCAACATTTCCTGAAATCCCTTTATACATGTTTTTTGTGATGTAATGTGAAATAAAACCTTGGCGTAACCTTTTTGTTCCTGAAACTACAAGAATAATTGAATCATGACTCCATGAAATATAATCAGGCTCTGAACTTTCAGGTTTACTTCTCCAGCCAGTGTGGTCTGAAATTACAGGGTTATATCTAGAATAGTTCCAGTTGATTAAATCTCTTGAAAATGCAATTCCAACTTTTTCGACTTTTTCAAAATTGACACCGTCAAAAACTAAAGCAAATTCATTCTTTTTTCTTTGAATTTTTGCGCCAAAGCAACCTGCATTATTCCATGAGCAAAGGATTCCTTCTTTTAGAATAGGTTTTTTTATGACTTGAAATGGACCTAATAAATTGTTTTTAGTACAAGCGATTCCAATATTTCTGATTCCGTTTTCTTTTTTTCCGCTTAATATTAGATACCAAATATCATTGTGTCGAATAATGTCAGTTACATATGGTGTTGAGTATTCTTTAACATTACCTTTTGCCCATGAAATGTTTTTAAAATTTCTATAAGTTAAAATGGGTGCTCCATTATTTGCGGGTTCCCAATCTGTTAAATTGTTTGATTGTGCAGCATATATTTGAAGTTGTTTGTTGTCACATTCTTGAAAAAGCAAAATCCATTTCTTGAGATTTATATCATATTTAATCCCTCCAAAAGAAATGCTTTCACCTTTGAACTGTTTCCATTTTTTTAAATCTAAAATTGATTTTTTTTTAAGAGTTTTAAAATTATCAGCATTAAAGTTCCAAAATACAATCGGTTGATTTTTTTTTGGATAACCAGTTCCTCGAATTAGTTTACCTAAATAAATTTTATTCTCTTTTTTATTGATTGATTCTATTTCTCGAATATTTTCACAACCATTATCTTCCAGAGCTTTATTATTTCCCCAGCCTATTTTCCAATGTTTTTGGTTAATATTGTGAGGGATAAAGGTATTTATTTCGTTCTTGTAAATATGATTAATAAAAATATACTCACCTTCTAAAATGTTTGATTCGGAGGTATTTATTATTATTTTTTGTGAATTTAAATAGTAGTCAAAATCAAATGTAGCTTCTTTTTTGTTAATATCACATGAAAATAAACAACATAAAATAATAAAGGAAATATAGTTTTTATTAATCAACATTAACTATTTCTTTTTCTGACCTCTAGTTTGATTCTTTTTATATTTCTTTTTGATTTCTCTTTTATAAGAACCTCCTAAATTTACTTTCTGATTTTTCTTTTTCTTTTCGTGGAAAGCTCCTTTTGAATTGTCAATTTTGACATCTGGCATATAATTTACACCAGGTAATACTGGCATCTCCATTTCAATTAATACATCTGAAATTTCTACATTGTCAGGGAAGGTAACTTCTGAAATTTTCATTTTCATCATTTCTTCAATTTCTTGAAGCATTTTTGCATCTGATGAAGTGATGAATGAAATTGCGATACCATCTTTATCTGCACGACCTGTTCTACCAATTCTATGAATGTAGTTTGGAGACTCATCAGGTAAATCAAAATTGATAACGTGAGTTACATCTGAAATGTCTAATCCTCTCGAAACTAAATCTGTTGCAATTAATACTTTAGAAGTTCCATCTTGAAAATTGTTAAGCGAACTAAAACGGAAATTTTGTGATTTATTTGAGTGAATCACACCGAAGTTTTTATTTTCTTCGCTACCCATTTCTTCAAAAACTAAATCAGCTACTTTTTTACTTTTAGTAAATAGCAATACTTTTTGCATTGAACTATCCGTTTCTAAAAGATGTTTAAGTAAGTTAATTTTTGAATTGAAATTTGGAACATTGTATAAAGATTGAGCAATTTTATCAACTGGAGTACCGTGAGGTGCTGCTTCAACTTTTTGAGGATTATTAAAAAATTCTTCAAAAATTAATTCAACATCTTCAGTTATAGTTGCTGAGAAAAGTAAATTTTGTCTTTTTGCTGGAAGTAAATCTAAAATGTTTTTCAATTGGGTTCTGAATCCTAGATTTAACATTTCATCCATTTCATCAATTACCACTTTTTGAATACATTTTAATTTTAATGTACCATTGTGACCTAAATCAATTACTCGACCTGGAGTTGCAACCAAAATATCCAAACCATTCATGATGATTTGTTTTTGCGTATTAATATTTGCTCCACCATAAACACCTGCAACTCTAACATTCATGTAAATTGTCAATTTGGCAATTTCATCAACGATTTGAGCAACTAATTCTCTTGTTGGAACAATGATTAAAACTCTAGGTTCTAATTGATATGAAAATTTTAACTGATTCAATATTGGTAACAAAAAAGCCAATGTTTTACCTGTACCTGTTTGTGCAATTCCAACAACATCTTTTCCAGACATCACAACAGGATATGCTTTTTCCTGAATAGTTGTTGCTTCTGTAAATTCTAAATCTACTAAAGCTTTTTGAAGTTGTTTACTTAAATTAAAATCGATGAATTGCATTTTTGAAAAAAATTATTGTTTGCAAAGGTACTTCGTATTTATCGGTTTAAGAAAGATTCTGCTGAAAATATTGACCTTTCAACAAATTAGAGCGGAAAAGTATCTTTGATTTAAGGAAATGAAGGCATAAATCAAGTTATTTTTGGATAGTTAATATTGTTTTATGAAATTATCAGGAAATCATACCGTAAAAGAAATTGCTGCATTTTTAGAATGTAAATACATTGGCAATGGAGAACAATTAATTCTTGGTATTAATGAAATTCATAAAGTAGAAAAAGGGGATTTAGTTTTTGTTGATCACCCAAAATATTATCAAAAAGCATTGAATAGTGATGCAACAATTATTTTAATAGATCAAGAAGTAGATTGTCCTGATGGGAAATCTTTGATTATTTCAAAGGCTCCTTTTGATGATTATAATAAATTGACTAAACATTTCAGTCCATATAAACCTCAAACTTCAATGATTGGTGAAGGTTGTGAAATTCATCCTACAGCTACTATTTATCCAAATGTTTTTATTGGTCATCGAGTTAAAATTGGCGCAAATGTAACTCTTCACGCAGGAGTTAATATTCAAGACGATGTTACGATTGAAGAAAATGTAATAGTTGGACCAAATAGTGTAATTGGACATTATGCTTTTTATTATAAAAAGAAAGCAACTGGCTATGATCGTATGCATTCTTGTGGAGGAGTATTGGTTAAGAAAAACGCGGAAATTGGCGCTTTATGTACAATTGATTTAGGTGTTTCCGGTCTTACTATAATAGGTGAAGGGACTAAATTAGACAATCAAGTCCATATTGGTCATGACACTGTAATTGGAAATAATTGTTTGTTTGCTGCCAATGTTGGAATTGCAGGATGTGTTATTGTTGAAGATAATGTAATAATGTGGGGACAGGTAGGTTGCGCAAGTGATGTGAGAATAGGAGAGGGGGCTGTTATTTTAGGTCAATCAGGTGTTTCAAAAGATTTACTTGGTGGAAAAACATATTTTGGAAGTCCTTGTGGCGAAGCAAAATCTATGTTCAGAGAAATTGCCGCAGTTAGAAAGTTACCATCAATTATAGAACATTTATAGATGGAAGAAAAACTTCAGAAATATTTAGAAAATCAGTTGAAAATAAAGGATTTTAAATTAAATTCTTTATTGGAGATTACGAATGCCATAAATACAAATGAAGGAGTAGATCAGCTTTATAAAATCTTCGAATTTATTCTAAAAGAGCAACTTGGATTTGATAAATTTATATTTTTCAATAAGTTGGATGATTGGAGTTGCGTAATTAAATTAGGATTTAAAGGAAAGGTAAAAGAAATTGATGTTGAAAGAGATTTATTACGTTTTAGAGATATTACAGTTATAGAGTCTTCGCCATCGGCATTAATTAATGAATTTGATGTTATTGTCCCTGTTTTTCATAAAGAAAAGCCTTTAGCATATTTGTTGGTTGCTGGATTGGAGCACCGAAAAATGAAAGTTGCAGAGACGATGAATAATATGAGTTTTATTCAAACTTTAGCGAATATTATTGTTGTAGCGATTGAGAATAAGCGAATGGCAAAAGCATCACTGAAGCAAGAACGCTTAAAGAAAGAGTTAGAAGTAGCTTCAGAAATGCAAAAATTATTATTTCCTTCTGATTTGCCTTCGAATAAGCGAATGGATATTTCTGCAAAATACAAAGCGCGACATGAAGTAGGAGGAGATTATTATGATTTCATTCCGTTGGGTGATGAAGAATATATTGTATGTATAGCGGATGTTTCAGGGAAAGGAATAAGTGCGGCTTTATTGATGGCAAATTTTCAAGCCACAATACGAACTATTTTTAGATACCAACGATTTGAGTTCGATTTTCTGATTGAAGAATTGAATAAAAAAGTAATGAGAAGTGCAAAAGGGGAGAAGTTTATCACTTTTTTTATTGCCCATTATAATGCAAATACGAGGTTGTTAACTTATGTAAATGCAGGTCATAATCATCCATTTATCGTTCATGGAAGAAAATCTGAAATGTTAGATCAAGGAAGCATAGGTTTAGGTATGATGGATGAACTACCTTTTATTAATGTTGGGAAAATGGAATTAAAACCAAATTCAACATTAGTACTTTATACAGACGGAGTTGTTGAGTTAGAAGATCAAAATGAAGAGCAGTTTGGAATTGATCGTTTGGTTAAAATGATTCATAATTATTACCCTTTAAAAATGGAGGATTTAAATAATCTTATTTTTTCCAAATTAGATGAATGGAGAGGAGACTTGAAATTAGTAGACGATACGGCGATTTTTAGTTGTCGATTTTTTTGAAAAATCGATCTCTAAGTTTTAAAAAATAGGATTCATAGTAACGAAAACATATATAAGAAAGTATAAGGAGTGAAACTATAAACGTTAAGTACATTAGGATGTAATAATAATTATTTGAGTAAATATTTATTTTGGAAAACAACTTCAATAAAGGCATGTGAATTAGGTAAATTGAAAATGATATTTTACTAATAAATGTTATAGGCTTGTTTAGTGGATTGTTTTTAGAAATATTTTCAAAATATGGAAAAAGTAAAACAATAAAAAAACTTGAAAGGGAAAATTTAAATGTCTCTTCAAATTCAATAGGGAATTTAGAATAATTTAAATATAGTATTCCAAATAATCCAATTACTAAGAATATAAGTTTATTATTAAATAAAATTTGTTTATAGTAATGTGAAAAATATGCACCTAAAATACCAAATCCGATAGTGTCAAGTCTTAAGATTACAATTTTCCTGAAAAACAAATCAAAATGGGAGTGGTTAATATTGTATTCAATTTTAGAAATTCTAAGAAGAAGAGGTATGGTAATAAAGATAAAAATAGAGAATATAAAAGTTAATTTTAAGTTGTTCTTATTGAATTTGTTAATAATGTATATTAAAATTGGGAAGGTAAGGTAAAACCATTCTTCAACACATAAACTCCAAGATTCCCAAAATAAAAAGTCATATGGTTTGTATAGATTTTGAAAAAAAATGAAATATGTAATTAGATATTTATTTAAAAAACCATCTATTAGATTAAAA
>JAJTEO010000059.1 GCA_021300395.1 Fluviicola sp.
TTAGAGGAACCGCCAAAACATGCTATTTTTATTTTAGCGACTACGGAAAAGCATAAAATAATTCCTACGATATTATCTAGATGTCAAATTTTTGATTTTAGCCGAATTAAGATTTCTGATATGGCTGATCATTTAGCATCAATTTCTGTTAAAGAACAGATTACTGCTGATCCTGAAGCATTGCATTTAATTGCCCAGAAAGCAGATGGAGCTTTAAGAGATGCATTGTCTATATTTGACCAAATTGTAACTTTTGCAGGAAATAATTTAACTTACCAAAGTGTAATTGATAATTTAAACATTTTAGATTACGATTATTACTTTAGAATTGTTGATAGCGCTCAAAAAGAAGATATTCCAAGTTGTCTTTTATTATTGAATGACGTTATTGAAAAAGGATTTGATTCTCACAATTTTATCGTTGGATTAGCGGATCATTATAGAAATTTATTAGTTTGTAAAGATATGCGAACTGCTAAATTACTTGAAGTTGGTGAATCAGTAGAACAAAAATACATCGATCAATCAAAAGGAATTGATGGTGCTCAATTATTAAGAGCTTTAGGAGTATTAAGCAAAGCTGATGTCGACTATAAATCTTCTAAAAATCAGCGTTTAATTGTTGAAATGGCTTTAATGCAGATTTGCTCTATTCAAAAAGAGTTCGAAAAAAAAAACAATTAACTGATCCAGTTGAAATAATTCCTTTCACAAATCAATTAAATAAGAACACTCCTAAACCTCATGTAACACCAGCTGTTACTCAAAACAAAGAATATTTACAGCAAAAAATTGAAGCAAAAATATTAAGCGTTCCAACAGGAAATCTAAACACAACAAATCCCTCAATAAAAAAAATACTTCAACAAAAAGAACAAAGTCCGGTTCAATCATCGATAAATCAAAAAGATTTACCTTACGAATCGTTCTCTTATGATCAAGTAAAAATGGCATGGAGAAGATATGCACATGAAGCGAAAGCAAAAGGAATGGAAACATTCTATAACGCTATGATTAAAAGAGATCCTAAACAAATTGAAACAACACATTTCATTATGGATGTAGATAATCAAATTCAAGTTGATTATATTACTCCTCACTTGCAAGATTTAGTAGGATATTTAAGAACGGAGTTAAAAAATTACGAGGTCAATTTAGAATTAAAATTAAGTGAGAACAACGATGTTGAAGTGAAATTCCTAACTGGAAAAGATCGTTTCGCTGACATGGCTAAGAAAAATCCAAACCTTCACTCTTTTAAGAATATTTTCAATTTAGATATTGAATTTTAGATCATTAAGTTTTCTTTAATAAATCAAAAACTCCAATCTTAAGTTACTAAGGTAAGCTTTGAAAGTTTTTTTGTATTTTTGAATAGGAAAAACAAATAAATGAAAACATTTCAACATCATTTAATAGCTATAAAGACAATTTTCAAACTTTTCAGCAAAGGAAAATTTATTATTTATTTTATTCCAGGTATTTTTCTTACTCTTTTCTTTTTCTACCTCAACTCACTTTTAGCAAAATTTGGTAAAGCCGATGTTACTGCTACACCTAGTCAATCTCCAGTCGTTATTGTTGATGCACTTGAGTAATTATCAAAAAAATTAGATACTCATTTAACTGATTATGTTCATACAACTAGTTTTTCTGAAACATTGAACAATGTTCTAAGAATGATTTTTGTTTTTGGAATCACATTATTTTTTGAATTTATCATTTTAGGAGTTTGGTGGTTATTCTCTTTGGTTACTGGTTTACAAGTAGTCAACCCTTTTATTTATGTTATTGTCGCAGCTTTTTTTTATGGGTTTTCTTTTTATGATTATAACCTAGAAAGATATCATAGAAGCACTAAAGGAAGTTTAAAATATTCAACACATCACATTTTATCAATGCTTATAGCTGGTGGAGCATTTATGTTATTAAAATTTGTCCCATATGTTGGATTTATTCTAGCTCCGATATTAATTACAATGTTAACAACCATTGTTTATCTTTATTCAATTAAAAAATTACCCAAACGATCAAATCGAAGACATAGTATTAATTTACAAACTGTAGAAAAAACGGATGAATAAACTTTTTTCTGATTTCCCTAAAACTTCAAAAGAAAAATGGGAAGAAGTATTAATTAAAGAATTAAAAGGTGCTGATTTTTCAAATTTATTGAGATCAGATGAAATTGAAGATTTAAACTATTCAACGTTTACTCATTCTTCAGAAGAAACTGTAAACAATGAAATCCCTTCAAACTCTTCTTACACTAGAGGTACAAAATCAGACACAAATGATTGGTCGATTGCAAAAAACATTCTTGTATTAGAAGAAAAAGAGGCTAACAAATTAGCTTTAAGTGAATTATTGAATGGAAATAATGCCTTAGTTTTTGATTTAATTAAAGAAGATTTAAACTTAGATCAATTATTTCAAGAAATTCAATTTCAATACATTGAAACACATTTCATCATACGTTTCAAATCTCAAGTTCAACTTTTAAATTCATATTTTAATCAAGTAGCTGAAGCTCCAATTTATTATAGAATTGATTTTTTAAATGAACTAAATTTAAGTGAATTGAAATCGATTTCTTCTGAAATGAAAGGTAAATCAATACCATTTGCATTTGTAAATGCTTTTGCAATCGAACAGACAGGAGCTACAATCATTCAACAAATTGCTTTTGCTTTAGCTTCAGGTCACGAATATTTGGTACAATTAATCGAAAATGGGTATTCTGTTCAAGAAGCAGAAAAAAACATCCATTTTTCATTCGGTTTTGGAAACAATTACTTCTACGAAATCAGTAAAATCAGAGCATTCAGAAAGTTATGGCATACAATTATATCAAATTATGATGCGACTGTAAAAATATCAGCATTCATTTTTGGTGAAATTGGATTTGTCAATAAATCATTAAAAGATCCTTATACGAATCTGTTGAGACAAACTACTGAAGCAATGTCGGCAGTTGCTGGGGGAATAAATACTCTTTCTATTCATCCTTATAACTCTAATTCCAATGAAGGTGAAACAGTTCTAGCTGCTAGAATGGCTTCAAACATTTCATTGATTTTAAAAGATGAAAGTTATTTCGATAAAGTAATCGATCCAATTGGAGGAAGTTATTCTATTGAATCAATTACAGAACAAATTGCTCAAAAAGCATGGAGTTATTTTCAAGAATTAGATACTCTTGGAGGAATAACAACTGAAAATGTAAAAGATAAATTCGCTTCTGATATTCAAACGAAGGTTGAATTGAAAAAAGAAAAGGTAAAATCAGGTAAAAAGGTCCTAATTGGAATCAATAAATTCCCGAATCCTCAGACTGAAACAGCTACTTGGAAAAAACAAGAAGCTTATTTCGGCATCAATAAATTGGTTTTAGAACGCGATATTTAATTCAATGACAATGAAAAGAATTTCATTTAAAGATATAAACTATACTTCTGATTCAAAATCGATTGAACAAGAAGCAAAAGTGACATACGAAACTGCTGAAAAGATTGATTTATATTCATTCTATCAGAAAAAAGACATAAAAGAAACAGAACATATTGGATTTGTTTCTGGTGTCGCACCTTATTTACGTGGACCTTATGGTTCAATGTATGCTATTCGTCCTTGGACAATTCGTCAATATGCTGGTTTCTCTACAGCGGAAGAATCTAATGCTTTCTACAGAAGAAACTTAGCTGCTGGACAAAAAGGTCTTTCTGTTGCTTTTGATTTAGCTACACATAGAGGTTATGATTCTGATCACGAACGTGTTGAAGGAGATGTCGGTAAAGCTGGAGTGGCAATTGATTCGATTTTGGATATGAAGATCTTATTCGATCAAATTCCATTGGATGAAATGTCAGTATCTATGACAATGAATGGAGCTGTTTTACCAATTCTAGCTTTTTACATTGTTGCAGCTGAAGAACAAGGTGTTAGTCAAGATAAATTATCAGGAACTATCCAAAATGACATCTTAAAAGAGTTCATGGTTCGTAATACCTACATTTACCCACCTGAACCTTCAATGAAAATCATTGCGGATATTTTTGAATACACTTCTAAAAATATGCCTCGTTTTAATTCGATTTCTATTTCGGGTTATCACATGCAAGAAGCTGGAGCAACAGCAGCAATCGAATTAGCTTACACTTTAGCTGATGGTTTGGAATACTTAAAAGCAGGTTTAAAAGCGGGAATGGATATCGATGAATTCGCTCCTAGATTAAGCTTTTTCTGGGCAATTGGGATGAATCACCACATGGAAATTGCAAAAATGAGAGCAGGTCGTTTGATTTGGTCAAAATTAGTAAAGCAATTTAATCCAAAATCAGAGAAATCATTGGCATTGAGAACGCATTGCCAAACATCTGGTTGGAGTTTAACAGAACAAGATCCATTTAATAATATCGCTAGTACGTGTATTGAAGCAATGGCTGCTGCACTTGGAGGAACACAATCGTTACATACAAATGCACTTGACGAAGCAATTGCTCTTCCTACCGATTTCTCAGCTAGAATTGCAAGAAATACACAGATATACATTCAAGAAGAAACAGGTATAACTTCGTTTATTGATCCTTTTGGTGGTAGTTACTACATCGAGAAATTGACAGAAGAACTAACGCAAGAAGCTTGGAAATTAATTGAAGAAGTTCAAGAATTAGGTGGGATGGCGAAAGCAATCGAAACTGGACTTCCAAAAATGAGAATTGAAGAAGCTGCAGCTAGAAAACAAGCTCGTATTGACTCTGGAAAAGATGTTATTGTTGGTGTAAATAGATATCAATTAGAAAAAGAAGATCCTATTGATATTTTAGAAGTTGATAATACAAAAGTTCGTTTATCTCAAATTGAACGACTAAATATATTAAAATCAGAACGTAACACTGCTGAATGTAATGAATCAATTGAAAGATTGGCTAACGCTACAGCAAATGGAACAGGAAATTTATTAGAATTAGCGATTGATTGCGCACGTAAAAGAGCAACGTTAGGTGAGATTTCCACAGCTTTAGAAAAATCATTCGGTCGTTATAAAGCAACTATTCGTTCAATTAGTGGTGTTTACTCATCAGAATCTATGCAAGATAAAGATTTCGAAAAAGCAAAAGACTTGGCTAATCAGTTTAGCAAATTAGAAGGTCGTCGACCTAGGATAATGATTGCTAAAATGGGGCAAGATGGACATGATAGAGGAGCTAAAGTAATTGCAACTTCATTTGCTGATATCGGTTTTGATGTTGACATTGGACCTTTATTCCAAACGCCTAAAGAAGCTGCGAAACAAGCAGTGGAAAATGATGTTCACATTTTAGGTGTTTCTTCACTAGCAGCAGGACATAAAACCTTAGTTCCTCAAGTAATTGCCGAATTAGAAAAATTAGGACGTGGAGATATTATGGTCGTAGCAGGAGGTGTTATTCCACAACAAGATTATGATTTTTTATATGATGCTGGTGTTTTTGGCGTTTTTGGACCTGGAACTAAAATTTCTAAAGCAGCTCAAGAAATATTAACATTACTAATAAAAAGTGTTGAATAAAAGAGAATTATCTCTTATAAATAGGATTTATTTGAGATAGTTTTTATACATTCGGCATGATTATTGAAAATTTTGCTAAAAACAATAAAATGAAAAACTATATATTAATTGCACTATTAGGCGCAACAACACTCGTTAAAGCACAAGCTCCTGATTTCCCAGATTTAAAAATACTATACGCTGATGCTAAATATGAAAAATTAGTAGCACAAGCTGAAAAATACACATTGAAAGATGAATTGAAGAAAAATCCAGTTCCTTATATGTGGTTAGCAAAAGGATTAGATAAAATTGCATCTTCTGGTACGGATAACGAAAAATTCAAAAATGCATACAAAGATGCTAATGGCGCTTTAGCTAAATCTATTAAAAACGATAAAGATTCAAGTTGCTATCATGAAAACATTGAATTCGTTGAAAGTTTTCAAATGGGTGTAATAGAACGAGTAACAAACGAACTTTCTGCAAGTGATTACAAAAAAGCTGCAGGTTGGGATACAAAATATTACAAAATCTCATTCTATACTTTAGGTGCGAAATTTTTAGAAGGTGCATGTAAATACCAAGCTACAGACAAAGGTGGAGCGAATGCAATTTGGTTAGTTTGCGAAAAAGAATTGACAAAAGTAACTTCTGTAGAAAGATGGTCAAAAGCAGATTTAGAAATCTTAAAAATTGGTGTTTTAAAAACAGCTGAATGTTATATCGCCTCTAGACAAACTGATAAAGCTAAAAACTTATTAAACAAAGTTGCCCCTTGGTTTGAAGAAGACGCTGAGTTTAAAGAGCAATTTGATGCTTTGATTAACAAATAGAAAAAATAAAATATTATTTCAGAAATCCCGCGGTTTAATAAAATTGCGGGATTTTTTATTTTTATAGCTTAAAATAAAATTGAGACACATGACTTCAAATACAAACTATCTAGAAATCAACAAAAACTCATGGAACAAACGAACGGAAATCCATATAACCTCTGAATTTTATGATGTTGAAGGATTTATAAAAGGTAAAAGTTCGTTAAATGAAATCGAATTAGGAATTTTTCCTGACTTAAAAGGGAAAAAAATATTGCATTTACAATGTCATTTTGGTCAGGACTCAATTTCTTTGTCTAGAATGGGAGCAAAAGTTACAGGTATTGATTTATCCGATAAAGCTATCGAAAGTGCGATAGAACTCAATAAAACATGTAATACAGACGCAGAATTCATTTGTTGTGACATTTATGATTTACCAAATCACTTAAATGAACAATTCGACTTCGTTTTCACGAGTTATGGTACAATTGGATGGTTACCAGATTTGAATAAATGGGGAAAAGTAATCTCTACATTTTTAAAACCTGGCGGTCAATTCATATTTGTTGAATTCCATCCAGTAGTTTGGATGTTCGATGATAACTTCGATAAAGTAGGTTATAATTATTTAAACACAGGTGAGATCATCGAAACAGCAAGTGGAACGTATACAGATTTAAATGCACCTATAACCCAAGATTATGTTTGCTGGAATCATGGTATTGCAGAAGTTCTAATGGGACTTATCAATAATGGTTTAGAAATTAATTCCATGGAAGAATATGACTTCTCCCCTTACAACTGTTTCAATGATACTGTAGAAGAATATGCTCCAAAAAGACATCGTGTAAAGCATTTTGAGAATAAAATCCCAATGGTTTATTCGATTGTGGCTTCGAAGAAATAGAAGAATTAATTTTACTTATCTTGCTCCGCTTGATTTGCACATGCTTCACAGCGTGATTTATTTCGTTTTTAAATAATTATATTTTTTCATATAATATCTATCTTTAACTTTAGCAACAGTTGGATCATCTTTAGCATATTCAATCAATACTGTATCACCTATTTTTAAAAACGAAAAATCACCAATATAATCAAACTGTATTTTTTTATTCTTTAAATGAAACTCAAAAGTACCTGTCGGATTTTTTCCTTCTGGATATTTCTCTATTAGAATACCTTTAATTGTATAAGCTTTTTCTAATAATTTTTGTTTGTTTTTATCTATAAGAATATTGATAATAATTGAAAAAAAAATTAATATAGCTAAAATGCCACTAAAATATTTTTTAAAAAAAGTAATCATTTTCTTTTTATTTGCATATTATATATTTTTCAATTTCATAATCCTCGCTACACTGCATTAGCACGCCTATATAACATCGATAACCCAAAGCTAGAAAATATTATCTAAAAACTAAAAAGCCCGAATAACCGGGCTTTTTAGTTTGTTATGAAAAGATAATATTTTATAACATTTTATACTGAGATAAAACCAAACCTCCAACTAAGATAGTCAAAGCACAAATACTTAAAACCACAACTTGCAAAGATGGAATTTCAATTTTCTCTTCAGAAACATCCTCTTTTTGGAAAATAGCGATGATCGTTTTTAAATAGTAATAAACTCCTATTCCTGAATTTGCAATTGCAACAATCACTAAAATTGGGTATTGAGTAAAAGCTTCTGAGAATACTAAATATTTACCAAAGAAACCAATTAACGGTGGTACACCTGCTAATGATAATAATGATAATACTGCTACAGCTGCCAAGAACGGACTTCTTTTTGCTAATCCTTTAAAGGCATCAATTTTATCTTCGTCATCATTTAACAATTGAGCAATTGTTACCAATGCAATGATTGAGAATCCATAACCGAATAAATACACCCATAAATTAGCTTCTGAGTTACTGCTTACTGTAATAATTGTCAATAATGCATATCCAACGTGTGTAATACTAGAATAAGCTAATAAACGTTTAAAATGAACTTGGCTAAGCGCTGATAAGTTACCAATAAACATTGTTACAACTGCTAATACCATAATCGCTGGTGCCCAGAATCCGTGAACTTCAGGAAAAGCAACATTGAATATTTTATAAAATGCTCCGAAAGCTCCTAACTTAACAACTGCAGCCATAAAACCAGTTACCGTGTTTGGTGAACCTTCATAAACATCTGGACTCCAAAAATGAAATGGTGCTGCACCTACTTTAAATAAGAATGAAGCTAAAATCAATAAGATTCCAACATATAAGATTGAAGATTGACCCGTTTCACTTGCAGTTGAAATAGCTGTAGCAATTTCAGTTAATTTGAAAGATCCTGTTGCTCCATACGTCCAAGCGATACCAAAAAGTAAAACACCTGTTGCGAAAGCTCCCATTAAGAAATATTTCAAAGAAGCTTCACTTGAACGTAAATCGCTTTTCTTCGTTCCTGCCATAACATAGATTGGAATAGATAGAATTTCTAAACCTAAGAAAAACATAAACATATCTGTAAATGCTAACATACAAACAGCACCAACTAATGAAAATACCATTAATGAAATATACTCACCAGTATGTTCTGGTTGTTTACTGTAAATGTTATACCCTACTAGAATTGAAAACAATCCAAAAATACAAGCAGCAATCGAATATAAAATTGCTGAATTTGTAAATTCTAATCCTTCGTATGAAAATAACGTAACTGGATTATTCCATTGTGCAATAAATAAACCAATTGCAGCAAGAATACCGATTGAAGAAGTTAACAACACCAAAATTGGCTTTTTAGTAAAAGCAACAAAAAGTGAAATTAAACCACTTAAAAAAATGACAATTAGAGCGTCCATATTACTTAATGATTGTATTTGAAATTTTATAAGATTCTAATAATTGATCGATACTTGGTCCTACTGTATCAATGATCATTTGTGGACAAACACCAACAATCACAATAATAGCCATGATAATGAAATAAGCTAACCATTCATTCCAAGTTAAATCTTCAAAAGAAGCCATTTTAGGAGCACCATACATACTTAATTGGTAAGCTCTCAATGTATAAACAGCACCTAAAACCAAAGTTGTACCAGCAATTAAACCAACAACCCAATGGTAAGAATAAAGACCTTTTAATAATAAAAACTCTCCAATGAATCCACTTGTAAATGGAACTGAAACAGAAGCTAAAGCTAAAGCAGCAAACATAAATCCGAATTTAGGAGCTAATTTTGCTACTCCTCCTAATTCTTCTAATTTACGAGTACCCATTCTTTTCTCTAAAATATCTACTGATAAGAATAAACCAACTGCTACCAAACTGTGATTGAACATTTGAATCAATGCCGCTGTTAAGTTTTCTTTATCAAAAATGATAATACCTGCAGCAATTAAACCAACGTGAGAAATGGAAGCGAATGCAAATAAACGTTTCATATCAGATTGTTTAATCGCAATTACACCTGCATATACAACTCCAATAATTCCTAATACAATAATTGGATATTGAAAATCATTTAATGCTTCTGGAGCTAAAGGTACCATCCAACGAATCATTCCGTATAATGCCATTTTTAACATCAAAGCAGATAATAACATTGTTCCTGCCATTGGAGCTGTACTATAAGTACTCGGCTGCCATGTATGGAAAGGAAATAATGGAATTTTAATAGCAAATGCTAAAAAGAAACCTCCGAAAATCCAAAAAGCAACTTTTGAACTTAATTCAACCGCCATTAAATCTTCAATTGCAAAACTTGTTGCATAAGATTTAATCGCAATCAATGAAGCTAACATAGCTAATGATCCAACAAATGTATAGATGAAGAATTTTGTTAATGTACGTTTACGATCTGATCCTCCAAATGATAACGCGATAATGAAAATCGGAATCAGTGAAATTTCCCAGAAAATGTAAAATAACAAACCGTCCATTGAAGTGAAAACGCCTAAAAGTGCAGCTTGCATTAAGAATAACATCGCAGTAAACAACTTGTTTTGAGCAACTTCTCTATTGAAATTACTTAACAAAATAATGAACGTAATCACATTTGTTAAAATAATCATAAACAATCCGATTCCGTCGTAACCCATTTTAGAAGTAAATCCAAAATTATTTTGAGCTAATTCGAAAAAAGTAACTGCTTGTCCACCGTTTTGTTGAAACTTACATACAAGTACACATGTTAATATGACTGAAGCAAGTCCTCCCACTAAACCGAAAACACGAACTACTTTACCAGGTACAAACAAGGCAAGTAATGCAAATAAACTAGGTATTAATAAAATTTCCAAAACGTTATATTTTTACAAGATAATAAACTACCAAACCGATGATTCCAAAAACCATCCACAACAAATACCATTCTGTACGACCAGTTTGAATCTTTTTAACTAAATCTCCAGATTTTCCAATTGCTTTTGCTGCTCCTAAAACAACATTGTTTAGAATAACAATTTCAATTAATTGATGAGCTAATTTAGATAAAGCCTCCATTGGTCTAACAAACAAGAAATCATAGATTTCATCTAAGTATAACTTATTTGCCGATAATTTAGCCCAACCTGTCAACTGACTATCTTCAACTGGTAAGCTTTTCTTTTTAACATAAATTGAATATGCACCAATTAAAGCAACTAATGTTAAAATAGAAGCTGTAGCCATCAATGTAATCAACGAACCATTATCAACATGTAATTCTTCAATTTTATCTAATCCCATAACGTTATGGTTTAAGAAATGTGAGAACCAATGTTTACCTGGTAAATTTAAAGCTCCACCAATAACAGATAATACAGCTAATACCATCAACGGAATTGTCATATTGTAAGGACTTTCATGTAAATGACTTTTTGCATGATCAGAACCTCTGAATTCACCATGGAAAACAACAAAGTATAATCTAAACATATATACTGCAGTCAACAATGCACTGAAAGCCAAAGCTCCATAAATTAATGGATTGTGATGTAAAGCGTGTGCTAAAATCTCATCTTTAGAGAAGAATCCTGATAAGAAAGGAAAACCTGAAATAGCTAATGTTCCAATTAAAAAAGTAATATGTGTAATTGGAATAAATTTCTTCAAACCACCCATTTTACGAATATCTTGTTCATCAGACATTGAGTGGATTACACTACCTGAACCTAAGAATAACAATGCTTTAAAGAAAGCGTGTGTTGTTACGTGGAAAATTGCAGCTGTGTAAGCTCCCATTCCTAAAGCAACAAAAATGAAACCTAATTGAGATACTGTAGAATAAGCCAATACTTTTTTGATATCGTTTTGACGCATTGCAATAAAAGCAGCTACCAATGAAGTTGCTAAACCAACATATAACATGATATCTTGTGTTGCAGGAGCTAATTCAAATAAGAAATTAGAACGAACAACTAAGAAAATACCTGCTGTTACCATTGTTGCAGCGTGAATCAATGCTGAAACAGGAGTTGGTCCCGCCATTGCATCTGGTAACCAAGTAAACAATGGAATTTGAGCAGATTTACCAGTTGCACCAACAAATAAACAGAATGTAATTCCGAATATCATCCAATTAGAAGGAGATAATTCTGCCAATTTCCAAAATTGTTGTGATAAAGGATCAATACAAGAAAAAAGGAATAGGAATAGATTTACTGAATGACTCGC
>JAJTEO010000168.1:0-3428 GCA_021300395.1 Fluviicola sp.
GCAAATTAATCGAAGTGGAAATTTTTGCACATGGAGCATTGTGCATGGCTGTTTCAGGGAAATGTTACTTGAGTTTACATTCTCATTTTGCATCAGCTAACAGAGGCGCTTGTATTCAGAACTGTAGAAGAACATATGTTGTAAAAGACGAAGAAGGAATTGAATTTGAAATCGATAACGAATACATCATGTCTGCTAAAGATTTGTGTACGATTGATTTCATTGATAAAATTATTGACGCTGGTGTGACGGTTCTTAAAATTGAGGGACGTGGTCGTTCAGCTGATTATGTACATGTTGTAACTACTTGTTATAATGAAGCGATCGAAGCATATTTAGAAGGGACTTATAATCAAGAAAAAGTAGCTGATTGGAAAGAACGATTAGCAACAGTATTTAACCGTGGATTTTGGGATGGTTATTATCTTGGAAAAAAAATGGGAGAATGGTCTGATGAATACGGTTCAAAAGCGACGAAACAAAAAACATACATCGGTCGTGGTTTAAAATATTTTGAAAAAGCGCAAGTAGGTGAATTTCAATTAGATTCTCATTCATTAAAAGTAGGGGATGAGGTAATGATTACTGGACCGACAACAGGTTACGTTGAGACAATTATTTCAGAAATTAGAGTTGATAATCAAGTAACAGAAGCTGTTAAAAAAGGAGATGTCTTCTCATTTCCGATCGATATCAAAATTCGACCTTCAGATAAATTATACAAATTACACGAGCCAGTCAAATGATTCGAATCATTCAACAAAGAGACAAGTGTATTGGCTGCAATGCCTGTGTAGAAGCAGCAGATTACCGTTGGAGAATTTCACGTAAAGACGGAAAATGCACGTTAGTTGGAGGAAAAGATAAGCGTGGTTTTTACAGCGTTTTAGTAGATGATCATGAATTAGAAGATAATATCATGGCCAAAGTAAATTGTCCGGTGAATATAATTCAGATCGTAGAATTGTAGAAATGCAATTTATCAGATATATAGATAAAATTAACGTTTATACATCTAAAGATAAAAGAGGTTTTTTTAAATAGTTGAAAAAGAAACTATTTAGGACAAATGATATGTGTATAAACTAAAATATTTCGAAACCCGTTTGAGTAAGTCAAACGGGTTTTTTGTTTAATACGCCCTTCGATTTACTCAAACCAAAAAATAAATAAAATGAGTAAATTAAAAATTGCAATCCAAAAAAGTGGAAGACTAAGTGAGAAATCACTTGAATTATTAAAAGAATGTGGAATCAACATTTCTAGCAGCGACCGTAAACTTAAATCGTTAGCAACAAATTTCCCTATTGAAGTATTATTCTTGAGAGACGATGATATTCCACAATACGTTGAACAAGGAGTTGCTGATATCGGTATATTAGGAGAAAATGAAGTAGTTGAAAAAGGTAGAGATGTTGTTCTAACTGATCGTTTAGGATTTGCAAGCTGTAGATTGTCATTAGCAATTCCTAAAGAAGAAGAATATCAAGGGGTAAGCTATTTTCAAGGGAAAAAGATAGCAACAAGTTATCCAAAGATGTTGCAAAAATATTTCGATGAAAAAGAAATTCAAGTTGAAATCGAAGAAATCGGAGGAAGTGTAGAAATAGCTCCAGGAATTGGATTGTCAGATGGGATTTTCGACATCGTAAGCAGTGGAAGTACTTTGGTAATGAATGGTTTGAAAGAAGTAGAACAAGTCATGAAAAGTGAAGCTGTTTTGATTTCAAATAAATCGTTGACAGAAGAAAAACAACAATTATTAGATAAGTTGTTATTCAGAATAAAAGCCGTTAGAAATTCTTCTGAAAACAAATACATATTATTGAATGCACCAATCAATAAAGTGGATGAAATCTCCAAAATATTACCAGGAATGAAAAGTCCAACAGTGTTACCATTGTCAGAAGAAGGATGGTGTAGTATTCACTCAGTAATAAAAGAAGATCAATTCTGGGAGGTAATAGATCAACTAAAAGAAATCGGAGCCGAAGGCATATTAGTAATCCCAATAGAAAAAATGGTATCCTAATAGGAACTGATGCGAAGCAAAAGAACGTGTAAGGGCGAATTGTAATTCGCCCCAACGAACAGCCAAAGGCTGTAACAAAAAAAAACAAAAAATGAAAACAATAACAAACCCAAATAAAACCGATTGGTCAGAATTAACAAAAAGGCCAACAAAATCAATTGAATCATTAGATACAATTGTGAAGCAAGTATTCGCAGAGATTCAATCAAAAGGAGATGAAGCAATACAAAAATACACGCACTTCTTTGATCGAGTGGACGTAGAAGATTTTATCGTTAAAACTGCTGTAATCGCTGAAGCAAAAAATACTATTTCAGAAAAGTTAAAAGAAGCAATTTGTTTAGCGAAAGACAATATTGAGAAGTTTCACCTTTCTCAGAAAGAAGAGAAAAAAGTTATAGAGACAGTTCCAGGAGTTCAATGTTGGAGAGAGGCTAGAGCAATTGAGAAAGTTGGGATTTATATCCCAGGAGGTTCGGCACCTTTATTTTCGACTGTATTAATGTTAGGTGTTCCAGCTAAAATTGCAGGTTGTAAAGAGATTGTTTTATGCACACCACCAGATAAAAATGGAAATATTAATCCAGCAATTTTATTTGCCGCTGAATTAGTTGGAGTAACAAAAGTAGTTGCCGCAGGAGGAATTCAAGCGATAGGAGGTTTAACATTTGGAACAGAATCAATTCCAAAAGTAGATAAGATTTTGGGACCAGGAAATCAGTTTGTCACAGCAGCAAAACAAATGGCTCAAAGTTATGGAGTTGCGATTGATATGCCTGCAGGACCAAGTGAAGTACTTGTGATTACAGATGAATCATGCGTACCGGCTTATGTTGCAGCGGATTTATTGTCTCAAGCAGAACACGGACCGGACAGTCAAGTTATTTTACTTTCAACAAATGAAGAGGTTGTGAATCAAATCATAGAGCAAGTAGAAGTTCAGTTAGAGGAATTACCAAGAAAAGAAATTACAGCAAAAGCTTTAGAAAATAGTCGTTTTATAGTTTTGAGTTCATTAGAAGAAAGTATAGAATTCAGTAATTTATATGCACCAGAACACTTGATTTTAGCAACTGAAAAAGCAAATCAGTTGATCGATAAAATTCAAAATGCAGGATCAGTATTTATTGGGAATTACAGCTGTGAAAGCGCAGGAGATTATGCCAGTGGAACAAATCACACCTTGCCAACAAATGGTTATGCAAGAAATTACAGTGGAGTTTCATTAGATACGTTTTATAAGAAGATTACATTTCAACAATTATCAAAAGAAGGATTAAATTCAATCGGTTGGGCAATAGAACAAATGGCAGAAGCAGAAGGATTACAAGCCCACAAAAACGCAGTATCAATTAGATTGAGAAATTAGTCAATAGTGTGATTTTAAGTTTCCCCC
>JAJTEO010000168.1:3436-6066 GCA_021300395.1 Fluviicola sp.
TGAATACTTCTGAAATAAAAAATTAAAATGAAAAACTTAATAAGAAATAACATAAAAAATCTTCAACCTTACGCATGTGCAAGGGATGAATACAAAGGAGATGAAGGGATCTTTTTAGATGCGAATGAGAATCCTTTTGGGGAGAACAATCGATATCCAGATCCGTATCAAAAAGAGTTGAAAGCTGAATTAGCGAAAATTAAAAATGTAGAGACGAATCAAATCTTTATTGGAAATGGTAGCGATGAGGTAATCGATTTATTGTACCGTATTTTCTGTAATCCTGGGAAAGATAAAGTAATTGTTTTCACACCAACATATGGGATGTATGAAGTTTCAGCTGGGATTAATGATGTCGAAGTAATTAAGATTCCTTTAACAGAAGATTTTCAAATTGAAAAAGGATCTTATGATGCATATTTGAATGACGAGACGATCAAAGTGATGTTCATTTGTTCACCAAATAATCCAACTGGAAACTCAATCGATAGCGATGCAATAGAGGATATACTAAAAAGATTTAAAGGAATTGTTTTTATTGATGAAGCGTATATTGATTTCAGTACAAAAGAGTCTTGGTTAAAAAGATTGGATGAATTTCCGAATTTAATTATTTCTCAAACATTCAGCAAAGCATGGGGATTAGCAGCTGTAAGAGTAGGGATAGCTTATTCAAATGAAGAGATTATTTCGTACTACAATAAAGTTAAACCACCTTACAATGTTAGTAAGTTGAATCAAGAATGCGTATTAGAGGCTTTGAAGAATAGTAAAAAACAGGAAGAAGAAATTTCATTAATTTTAAAAGAAAGAACTAAATTAGTTGAGGCCTTAAAAGGAATAAATGGAGTGGTTAAAATTTATCCTTCGGATGCCAATTTTGTATTGATAGAATTCCAAGATGGAAATGCAATTTATTCGGATTTAATAGAACGAAAAATAATTACAAGAAATAGAAGTTCCGTGGTTAAAAATACTGTTCGAATTTCAATCGGAACAAAAGAAGAAAACGAAAAATTAATAAAAGAAATTAGTCTGATTTCATAACTTCCCTCTTTGGAGAGGGATTGAGGGAGAGGATAACTTAATATAGAAATTCAAAATTATCATGAAGAAAGTATTATTTATAGACAGAGATGGAACGTTTTTTGAAATAGTATTAATTACAAACCAAGATGGGCTAGGAACAGCTTCTTTTCCAGAAGAAACCTTTTGGCCTGCTCAAAATAAAATGCTTCAAGCATTTAAAAATGAAGGTGTAATTTTTAATGATATTTTAATAGATAGAAGTTTCCCTGAAGAAAATTTGCCTACACGAAAACCAGGAGTTGGAATGTTAGGAAAGTATATATACGGGGATTATGATTTAGCTAATTCCTATGTAATTGGTGATCGCAAAACAGATGTTCAGTTGGCCGAAAATTTAGGCTCCAAATCAATCTATATGGGGACTGATTTTGAAGATGTGAATCCAAGCTTTTCTTCAACTAAATGGAATGAGATTTACAGTTATTTAACGGCGATTCCTAGAACATCTTCTGTTGTTAGAAACACAAATGAAACCAAAATTAAAGTTGATTTAAATCTCGATGGATCAGGTAAAAATAACTTGTCAACGGGACTTGGATTTTTTGATCACATGTTAGAGCAAATTGCAAAACACGGACTTTTGGATTTAAGTGTAGAAGTAAAAGGAGATTTAGAAATCGATGAACACCACACAATTGAAGATGTAGCAATAACGCTTGGAACAGCCTTTAATGAAGCATTAGGAAGTAAGAAAGGAATTGAGAGATATGGATTTTTATTACCGATGGATGATTGTTTAGCACAAGTAGCAATTGATTTTGGAGGACGACCATGGTTAGTTTGGGAAGCTGAATTTAAAAGAGAAATGATAGGAGAAATGCCTTCAGAGATGTTTATGCACTTTTTTAAATCGTTTAGTGATGCAGCGAAATGTAATTTGAATATCAAAGCAGAAGGTGATAATGAACACCACAAAATTGAAGGGATTTTCAAAGCGTTTGCAAAAGCAATTAAAATGGCAGTAAAGAAAACAGGTGATTTTTCGATACCAAGTACAAAAGGAAGTTTATGATCGCAATAGTTAAATACAACGCAGGGAATGTGACATCGGTGAAAAATGCAATTGAACGATTAGGGTTTGAATGTATTGTAACAGATAATAGTGAAGAACTTCAAAAAGCAGATAAAGTAATATTTCCTGGTGTTGGAGAAGCAAGTTCCGCGATGACCTATTTAAAAGAAAAAGGTTTAGATGAGGTGATAAAAAACTTGAAACAACCTTTTTTAGGAATTTGCTTAGGAATGCAACTCATGTGTGATTATTCTGAAGAAGGCGACGTTGAGTGTTTGGGTATTTTCAAAACGAAAGTTAAGAAGTTTCCCCCGTTGGATTTAGTGCCACAAATGGGGTGGAATTCAATCGTTCAGAATGGAAAAGAAAATGAGAATGAAGATGTTTATTTCGTACATAGTTATTATGCAGAAGTTTGCGAAGAAACAACAGAAACATGCAATTACATTTTAAATTTCAGCGCTGCTTTGCAAAAAGATAATTTCTACGGAGTTCAATATCACCCAGAAAAATCCGGAAAAATAGGAGA
>JAJTEO010000060.1 GCA_021300395.1 Fluviicola sp.
AGATTTAAATGGTTGTCAAATTACGAGCAACATAACATTAACAGAGCCTACTGAATTAGATATATCTATGACTGTTTCAGTATATAACGGGGGGTATAATTTAACGGGTTGTTCACCTGATGGTTGGATAGATCTTACAGTTCAAGGAGGGAGTTCAATCTATCAATTTAATTGGAGTAATGGATTTATAACAGAAGATTTAACTAACTTACAAAATGGATTGTATTCAGTTATTGTAACAGATTTAAATGGATGTCAAATATCAATTGATACTGTTTTATCTCAGCCACCTGTAATTACATCATCAATTTATGTAGTATCAGATTATAATGGAGAAGATATAAGTTGTTTTGGATCTTCAGACGGATCAGTTTCAGTTGATGTTTTAGGGGGGACACCTATATTTTCATATGAGTGGATAGATACTGATGGGAATATTGTCAGTACAAGTCAATTGGCTAATGGATTAAATGCAGGTTTATATACAGTGAATGTTGTTGATGCAAATGGTTGTTTTACTTCAAATTCAATTTCATTATCAAATCCAACTCCATTTCTTTACAATATTAATGTAAGTACAAATTATAATGGTTCAAATATTTCTTGTTTTGGAGCTTCAGATGGTGGTATAAATTTAGATGTCGCAGGGGGAACTCCAGGATATTCGTATCATTGGACAGATTCAAATGGAGTATATATTAGTGATGTTGAAGATCCAATTTTATTAATTTCGGGTAAATACAATGTTGAAGTTACTGATTTGAATGGTTGAATATTTGATACACTAATAATTTTGAGTGACCGATCACAAGTTAAAGGAATCTCAAGCGTACTTTCTAATTATAATGGAGAAGATGTAAGTTGTTTTGATTCGACTGATGGTTCTGTGACTATTTCAGCTTCAGGAGGTATGCCAAATTATACTTTCGAGTGGTTTGATGTTAATTTAAATTTTTTAGGATCTAATGTGATTTTGTCCGATGTAGGAGCAGGTACATATTCAGTAGTTGTAACTGATGTGAATGAATGTCAATTCACAACTAAAGTTACTGTGAATGAACCTGATTTAATAGTTTTAAATACTTTAATTACTTCTGATTATTATGGTAATGGTGTAAGTTGTTTAGGAGCGAATGATGGAACTGTAAGTGGTGCTGTAACAGGAGGAACTCCATCGTATTCGTATTCTTGGAATACTGTACCTACTCAAAATTCAGTTAATGCAAGTGGTTTGGGTGTTGGTGTCTATACACTCACTGTTATTGATATTAATGGTTGTACAACTTCTAGTGATATAGAATTAACAGCGAATCCTTTACCTACTATTAATCTTCCACCTTTTGTTTATGGATGTATTGGAGGGTCAGTTTTATTAGATTCTCATTCTGAACCTGGAAGCGATTGTGTATGGAATTTTTCTAATGGACAATCATATAATCAGTGTGGGCCATTTCAGGCTTATTTTCCAAATGTTGAATGTTATGATGTTGAATTAACGGTTACAAATTCACAAGGGTGTATTTCTTCTGTTTCAGCGGATGATTTTGTTTGCATCAAACCAAATCCAATAGCAGATTTTTATTCAGATGATTATTCATTAACAAATATTCAATCAACAGCAAATTTCTGGAATACTTCTTCGGGTGCTGTATCATATTTATGGGATTTTGGTGACGGAACTCAAAATGAAACAGATTTTAATGTTGATCATACTTTTCAATCCAATGATAATTTTAATATTACAGATTATCCGATAACATTAAATGTTACTTCAGAGTATGGTTGTAAAGATTCGATAATAAAATATATTTCAATAAATCCTGAATTAATTTTTTTCGTCCCAAATTCATTTACACCTGATGGTGATAAGTATAATAATACATTTAAACCTATATTCTCTTCAGGCTATTCTTTTGAAAATTATTCATTTTTGATATTCAATAGATGGGGTGAGTTAATATATGAAGGATCCGATATTAATGATTCTTGGGATGGAACTTATTTAGGACGAAAATGTCAAGATGGTGTATATGTTTGGAAAATAGAGGTTAAAGAATCTATGTCAGCAGTCAAACATCTTCAAACAGGACATGTAAGTCTTTTAAGATGATTTTTCATTAACTTCTTACTAGTGTAATCACTAGAAAACCCAGTGTTTTTACGGGGTTTTTTAGTGTGAGTATTTTGTTAAATGTTTGTTTTTTAGTTTTTTATGTTTTTTATGTTTTGTTAGTTGAATAAATTTAAATAAACATTACTCAATAATTGAATTTATATTTGCATTACAAAAGAAATTAAAATCATGTTCCTAACCACAACATTTAAAAGGCTCTTCATTATGAAGAGCCTTTTAACATTCATATAATTTTTAAATCGTTCTCTTTTTTTTCAATATATTTGACAACGATATGAAAAAGATTAGAATTGCAATTGCGGAAGATCAGTACCTTTTTAGAAAAGGTGTTGTTTCGCTATTGAAATATGAGTCTAATTTGAAAGTTACCCTTGAAGTGGATAATGGAAAATCATTGATTGAGGAACTAGATAAATGTAAAGACAATTTGCCTCATATTATTTTTATGGATGTTAGAATGCCCGTTATTGATGGAATAGAAGCAACAAAAATAATTGTGAAAAAATATCCATCGATCAAAATAATAGCTTTGACAATGTTTAATTCAGATGAGCATATTTTAAAAATGCATAGAATTGGTGCGCATGGATTTTTAACAAAAGATTCAGTTGTTGATGATTTATTAGATGCGGTTGATATGGTTTTAAATAAAGGTGTTTATTATAATGAACATACTTCTCAGGTGTTAATTCAAAATGCAGATAAAGTATTAAAATCGTCAAACATTAATGGGGTGTTAAATCAACTTTCTTCGAGAGAGTTAGATGTTATTCGTTTAATTTGTGTTGAAAAAACGAATTACGAAATTGCTGATGAATTAGGTTTGAGCGTGAGGACAATCGAATGGCATAAAAAAAATATTTTCAATAAATTAAAAATTAAATCAACTATTGGTTTGATGAAATATGCAATTGAAAATGCACTTATTTAAGAATTTATAATACTATTCATAACAAATAATGAAAAAATATATATTTTTAACATTTACATTAATAAATACTCTATTATTGGCTCAAACGAAGAAACAACCTAAGTTAGTTGTTGGAATTGTTGTTGATCAGATGTGTTATGAGTATTTATATCGATTTCAGGATAAATTTTCAGATAAAGGATTTTTGAAATTAATGACAAAAGGTTCTCATTGCCGAAATACTCAATATAATTATGTACCGACTTTTACTGGTCCTGGTCATGCTTCAATTTATACAGGAACAACACCGAGTAATCATGGAATAGTTGCAAATGATTGGTATGATAGAAACACAGGGAAATCTATTAATTGTGTTGATGATTCAACAGTGATTGGAGTTGGTACTGATTCTGAAGAAGGAAAATGTTCTCCAATAAATTTAAAGTCGAATACCATAACAGATCAATTAAAATTGACATATCCTGATGCGAAAGTTATTTCTATGTCAATAAAGGATAGAGGTGCGATACTTCCAGGCGGACATTTATCGAATGGTTCATATTGGTTTGATTATTCTCAAGGAAAATTTGTAACAAGTTCTTTTTATAAACAACAATTACCTTTTTGGGTTCAGTCATTTAATGATTTAAATTATCCTAAAAAATGTTTGAGTAAAACATGGGACACATATTATAATATTTCAACTTATAAAGAAAGTGGGCCAGATACTTCGGTTTATGAAGATCAAATTTCGGATACAAAATCAGCAACGTTTCCATTTAATTTAAATGAAATATGTGAGGGTAAAGATAATTATGAATATTTTACGTTCACCCCATTTGCAAATACTTACTTGACTGATTTCGCTATCGAATCTATTTACAATGAAATGTTAGGTCAAGATAATCAAACTGATATGTTATGTATTAGTTATTCAACACCAGATATAGCTGGACATATGTTTGGACCATATTCTGTAGAATTAGAAGATGTTTATATTCGATTAGATTTAGAAATTGCTCGGTTATTAGTAGAGCTTGAGAAAAAAGTAGGCAAAGATAATTTTGTTTTGTTTTTAACTGCTGATCATGCAGTTGTTCCTGTACCACAGTATTTGGTTGACCACAAATTACCCGGAGGTTATATGATCAAAGATCCTAAAATGCTTGAATTAAATGATAAAGTTAGAGTACGTTTCGGAGCAGATTTGATATTGAAATCTATGAATAATAATATTTATTTAGATCAAGAAACAATGTCAATTTTGAATATAGAATCTTCAATTGTTGAACGGTTTATAGCTGATGAGATTAGAAAATGGGAGGAAGTAAAAGTGGTTTATACTACTGAACATTTTAATTCTGTTACCAATGGCTCAAATTGGGCTGATATGATTCGATTAGGTTATCACCCCAAAGAAAGTGGAGAAATTATTTATATTCTAGAACCGGGTTATCTAACTATTTCAAAAGATACTGAAGCGAGTCGAAGAGGTACCAGTCATGGTTCTGCTTTTAATTATGATTCACATGTACCTTTAATTTGGTATGGTAAAAACATTAAAAAGCAAGAGGTATTTAGAAGAGTAAATATTATTGATATTTCAGCTACTTTGACCCATATTTTGAATCTCCAAAAACCTAATGCAACAACGGGAGAACCAATTTTTGAAATTTTAAATAAATAATAGAATTAAAGACATTGAAAGATGTCTTTTTTTTTATTTATAAATTAATTTTTAGTCTTGTCTAAAAATTAATTGTATTTTTGGTTAAAATTATTTTATGCTTACTCAAAGTGAAGAAAATTATTTAAAAGCAATTTATTCTCTAACTGAAGAAGATTCTGAAATTGTTTCAACAAATATGTTGTCTGAAAAAATGAAGACAAAACCATCCTCTGTGACGGATATGCTGAGAAAATTAGCTGATAAATCATATGTTTCTTATCTGAAATATCAAGGTTGTGAACTAACTGATAAAGGAAAAGATTATGCGCTTCAAATAATCAGAAAACATCGCTTATGGGAAGTGTTTTTAGTTGATAAATTAAATTTTGGTTGGGAGGAAGTTCATGAGATTGCTGAACAATTGGAACATATAAAGTCTTCAAAATTAACAGATGAGTTAGATTCCTTTTTGAATTTTCCAAAGGTTGATCCTCATGGAGATCCTATTCCAGATAAAAATGGAAATTTTTCAAATAATCTAAAAACAAAACAGTTGTCTTTAACAAATATTAATGATGAAGTTGTAATTACAGGTGTAGAAGATGGATCGATTGAATTTTTTCAGTTTTTGAAACATTGTGAAATTGGATTAGGAACAAAAGTGAAAATTATTGCTAAGTACAATTTCGATCAATCAGTTTTAATCTCAATAAATAAAAAAGAAATTATTTTGTCAAAGCAAGTGTCTCAAAAAATATATGTACAATGATTAAGAATACTTATTTATATTTTTTGCTACTATTTATTACAAGTATTAGTTGTAAATGGCAACCTAAAAAGTTGATGAATTCTAAACATATTGTTTGTACAACTACAATTGTCGGTGATATTGTTAAACAGCTTGTTGGTAATAAATACCATGTGAAAACATTAATGGGAGCAGGAGTAGATCCACATATTTATGAAGCTAAACCTTCAGATGTCAGAGCACTTGGTAATTCCAATGTTATTATTTTGAATGGATTACATTTAGAAGGTAAAATGTCTGATTTATTTCATCGCTTGAGTAAAGAAAAAACGATTATTGAATTTTCAGATGGAATGAATTTTTCAAAATTAATTCGATTAACTGAACATTCGTTTGATCCCCATGTTTGGTTTGATGTCGAATTGTGGCATCAGGGAATTATTCATTGTAAAAATGAATTACAAAAAGAATATCCTATTGATTCTATATTTTTTGAAGAAAATTATTTGAAATTAAAGAAGGATCTAGATCATTTGGATGAAGAGGTGAGATTGAAAATAAATGATTTACCAAAGTCTAAACGAATTTTAATTACCTCACATGATGCCTTTCATTATTTTGGAAAAGCATATAATGTAAAAGTAAAGGCTTTACAAGGAGTTTCAACAGTTACTGAACCAGGAATGAGAAATGTTTCCAACTTGGTTGATTATTTAGTAAAAGAAAAAATTCCTGCTGTTTTTGTTGAGAGTAGTGTTTCACCTAAAGCGATAAGTGCTGTAATTGAAGCATGTAAAAGCAGAGGACACAATCTTAAAATAGGAGGGATGCTTTATTCGGATGCTTTAGGTGGAATTAAATCAAATGCAGATACTTATCTAAAAATGATTAGAAAAAACACAATGACATTTTGTAAATCAATGAATTAATAAAAGATGGAAAATAGTAGTATTGAAGTTCATAATTTGTCGGTTAGTTACCAAAATGTACCTGTTTTATGGGATATTGACTTTACATTACCGAAGGGCCAGATTGTTGGAATTATTGGTCCGAATGGGTCTGGGAAATCAACCTTATTAAAAGCAATAATGGGTTTGATTCCTTTAGCCAGCGGAAATGTAAAGGTTTTGAATAAAAATCTTTCATTAGTGAGAGATCAGTTAGCATATGTTCCGCAACGAGAAACAGTAGATTGGAATTTTCCAGCATCTGTAGAGGATGTTGTTTTAATGGGAAGGTACAAAAAAGGAAATTTATTTCGAAGATTAACGAAAATTGATAAAGTGATTGCTCAAGAATCAATTGAAAAAGTGAAACTTGAAAAATATAAAGGAAGGCAAATTTCTCAATTGTCAGGTGGTCAGCAACAACGTGTATTTATCGCTCGTGCCTTAGCCCAAGGAGCATCAATCTACATTATGGATGAACCATTTGTAGGTGTTGATATGTCAACAGAAAAGACAATTTTAGATTTGTTAATTCAAATGAAGGAAGAAGGTAAGACAATAATTATTGTTCATCATGATATTCAAACGGTTTCTAATTATTTCGATTACATAGTAATGTTGAATACGCGATTAATAGCTCATGGTCCGACAAATGAAGTTTTGACAGAAGAAAACTTACAGGCAACTTATGGCGGTCAGTTGAATATTATTTCAAAAATTCAATCGATCATTAAAGAAAAAGAATTTCCATTACGAGAAAAAGGATTTGAAGATAAATGAAAGATACAATAATTTATTTTTTTACTGACAGTGTAGCGTTTAAAGTTCTCATTGGAATTACAATTATTAGCGCAACAAGCGGTATCGTTGGTACATTTTCTTTTTTAAGAAAGAAAACACTTGTAGGAGATGCAATTGCGCACTCTCTTTTTCCTGGTATTTGTCTTGGTTTTATTTTTTCGGGTACAAAAGATCCGTTTTATTTAATGTTAGGCTCTCTTATTACAGGTTGGTTATCGGTATGGTTAATTGATGTGTTAACAGCTAAATCTAAATTAAGTTCGGACACTTCAATTGCATTTGTTTCTACTTTCTTTTTTGCTATAGGCGCCGTTTTACTTTCTTTTATTTCAGGTTCATCCAATGGAAATCAATCGGGATTAAAAGATTTTTTATTTGGAAAAGCAGCAACAATGACAAATGATGATATTAATGTATTTGTATTTTTATCACTAATTATATTTCTAGTCGTTATTTTATTTTTTAAATATTTTCAATTAATTTCTTTTAATAAAGAGTTTGCAAAATCGATTGGAATAAAAGTGAACTTGATTGAGTTTTTATTATCTACAATTACAGTACTAACAGTTGCAATTGGAATTCAATCTGTTGGGGTTGTATTAACTTCTGCCTTATTGATAGCACCAGCTGCTACTGCGAGGTATTGGACAAACAACCTACCCAAGATGTTGTTTTATTCAGCTTTAATTGGTGTTTCATCAGGTGTTTTAGGTGTTTTTATTTCTTCAACCAAAGAAAATATGCCCACTGGTCCATGGATTGTCTTCATTCTTTTTTTCTTCATCTTATTGACTTTACTTTTTTCATCTAATAAAGGATGGTTTTCTATGGTTAGAAAGCAACGGATAAATCGCCAGAAAATGGCTGAAGAAAATGTTTTAAAAGTATTTTACCAATTAGCAGAATTAGGTGTTAAAAATGTGACATACTCTGAGTTTTTGAATAAAAGACAAATGGATACCAAAGAATTAACGAATACGATTGTTTCATTGATAAAAAAAGGATTTATAAATAATGACTTTCAATTATATAAATTATCAGAAAAAGGTGAAGTTGAAGCGGCTAGAATAGTTCGTTTTCATAGATTATGGGAATTATATTTAACAAAACGATTAAATTTTAAGGAAGATCATATTCATGGAACTGCAGAAACGATTGAGCACCTTATAACTCCAGAAATTGAAAAGGAGCTATTGAAGGAATTAAAATTTCCAACTGCAGACCCACATAATAAAAATATACCTTATTGATATGGAATTAAACGATTTTCTAACATTATTAACAGCCATTACAATAGCAGTTTCATGTTCGTTATTGGGATGTTTCTTAGTCTTGAGAAAGACAGTAATGGTAGGCGATGCAATCTCACATAGCGTATTGCCAGGAATTGCAATTGCTTATCTTTTGAGTTCTAGTTTTAATTCTGTTTTTATGTTGATAGGAGCAGCTGTTTTTGGAGTGTTTACAACTCTATTAATTGACTTTTTTCATAAAAAATTAAAACTACAAGAAGATGCTTCGATTGGAATTACGTTTACATGGCTTTTTGCAATTGGAGTAATAATCATTACTCTTTTTACAAATTCAAATACAGATTTAGATCAAGATTGTGTTTTGTTTGGAGAATTGAGTTCTACTTTTTTAGATAAAATTATTATCGGAGATTATTTAATGGGGACACGAAGTTTTTGGATGATTTTTCCAGTCTTTTTAATTATTCTGGTCTTCATACTTTTTGGTTATAAAGGTCTTTCAATTATTTCATTTAACGAAGATTACGCAAAATCTTTAGGAATTAATGTTGGATTTATTAATTTGATATTTATGAGTCTGGTAAGTGTCACGACTGTTATGAGTTTTGAAAGTGTAGGAGCAATTTTAGTAGTAGGTCTTTTAGTAATTCCTCCGGCAACAGCTTATTTGATTACAGATAAGTTAAAAAGGATGTTGATTATTTCTTGTTTTTTAGCAATTACTTCTTGTATTATAGGGTTTTATTTATCGATTTTAATTGATGTAACGGCTAGTTCCATGATCATTGTTGTATCTGGATGTCTATTTTTATTGACTTTTGGATATATTAACATTAAAAAAACGTTAATTTTTTAAAAATATTAATTTTTAATTATTTGTTAATCAGTAGTTTGTGTGTTTTGTGGGTGAAATTTATTTTTATACATAAAAATAAATTTGGATACTAACTTTAAATGTTCGTATATTTGTCTCATACAATTTCATAGTTGTAGTTTAGGTTTTATAGTTTTAGCAAGGTTTAGCGAGAAGAGGAACAAGTTTCATTAGAATTTGTTCCTCTTTTTGTTTTTATGCATATTTAAGATTATGAGAAAAATTTTAATTATTTCTGGAGGAAGTAGAGGAATAGGTGAGGGAATCGTAAATGCCTATATAGAGAAAGGGTGGGATGTATTTTCACTTTCTAGATCTATTAATGAGAATTTCAAAGGTGCTAATCAAATTGTAGTTGATTTATGTGAAGGAAATAAGTTAGAGCAAATTATTCAAACTGTTTTTGAAAAATTTGAATACAATACTATTGAGTACATTACTTTAATTAATAATGCCGGAAGTTTAGGAGAGGTTAATCGTTTAGAAAATATACCAGAACTTGATATACATGAGACGTTTCTGTTAAATACAATTGTGCCAATTCAACTTTCGAGATTATTTATTCAAAAAACGAAGGAATGGAAAGCCAGAAAATCAATCATTAATATTTCATCTGGTGCTGCAGTTTCACCAAAATATGGTTGGTCAATCTATTGCTCGTCTAAAGCAGCAGTTGATTTATTTACTCAATCTGTAGCGTTAGAGCAAAATGAACTGAATAATGGAGTGATTTTGAAAGTTGTGTACCCAGGAATTGTTGATACAGAAATGCAAGCGAAAATTAGAAGTCAATCAAAAGATTCTTTCATTGATGTTGATAAATTCATTGATTTTAAGACTGATAATAAACTAAATGACAAATTTACAGTTGGAAAAGAAGTTTATACAATTGATCAAGATATTTCTATTCAAAATGGTTCCATCATTCGAAT
>JAJTEO010000169.1 GCA_021300395.1 Fluviicola sp.
CAAAGTTCTCAACGTTCCTTTCAATAAAACTTTTGAAGGAATAACATTTGTCTCACCTAATCCCTCAAAATGCCCAAAAGTCAAAACAGATGGAATAATTGGATCACATCTTCTACTAACTATTTGTTGAATTGAAGTTACAATTGTTGCTCCTATTAATATTGGATCAATTGCTTTATTTGGAGTTGCTCCATGCCCTCCTTTTCCATTAATTGTAACATACACCTCATCTGATGAAGCCATGTAAATTCCCTCTCTAAATCCAACTTTACCTACAGGCATATCTGGAAATACATGAAGTGCATATAATTCTTTAACAACTGGATTTTCTAAAACGCCGTCTCGAATCATATAGGTTGCACCACCAGGATTCTTCTCTTCTCCAGGCTGAAAAATTAATTTAACAGGGAAAGGAATTTCATCTTTAATTTCATTGATAATCTCAGCAACACCCAACAAAATAGAGGTGTGAACATCATGACCACAAGCATGCATCACTCCTGCCACTTGTGATTTATAGCTTACTTCATTTTCTTCTTGAATAGGTAATGCATCTAAATCAGCTCTTAAACCTATGCATTCCATTTGATCAGAATGATGTTTTCCTTTTATGAAACCAACAACTCCTGTTCCTCCAATTCCTTTTGTAAACGGAATATTCAATTTAGCTAAAGCATTTGCTACGAACTCCATTGTTTTTTCTTCTTGAAAAGAAAGTTCCGGATGTTGATGCATATATTCTCTATATCCTTTTACTTTTTCAAAAAGTTCAAGTGATTTCGACTTTATAAATTCTTCTAAATTATTTTTCATTTGAGAGAGCGCTATAACCTGACATTAAAAAACGAAACGCAACGTATGCCATTAAAATTCCGAAAACAAATTTCACTTTACCTGGAGAAATTCTCAAAGAAATTTTAGACCCAAAATACCCACCAACAATAAATGCTAAAGCTATAATGATTCCGTAAGTCCAATTAATGTTTCCTGTTTTAGAATAATTATTAACGGCTAGTAAACCAACAGGTAATAATAAAATAAACAAACTTGTCCCTTGCGCTTGATGTTGCGTCAAACCTAAAAAATAAATTAAAGCAGGAACAATTACAACACCTCCACCAACTCCAACAAAACCACTAAGAATTCCCGCGATTAAACCGATTACTAATAAAATAATAATTGTTTGTGTTGTCATATCGTTTAATTTGTTTTGTAAAGATATACGTTTTAGTTTAAAATTGATAGTTTAATGTTGACAGTTAATTTGCAAAAATAATCCTTAATTGGATAATAATCAGTATTTCCAATATATGACAATCTGTAATTTGTAATTTGTAATTAATTATTCCACCATCAAATTACATCCTCTTAAATCAGATTGATCAAATCTTCCTAATATTTTAAATGAATCACCAAATTTCTTTCCTAAATCTTGTGTTTCAATAAAGCTACATGAATATAAATTTGCAAGATCTATTACATTAATCCCACCCGTTTTTCCATCTTCGATAAAATGAAATGGGTCATTTGTTTCACGAATCAAAATTTTCATCCATTTTGGAGAATCAAAAACCCCTTCTTTATCACTGTATGATTGAGAAAATAATTCCGTCATGCCATATTCAGAAGAGATATATTCAACATTTAATCCTTTTTTCAAAACATCGTGTAATTCTTCCTTAGACATTTCTTTTCTTCGACCTTTCATTCCTCCGGTTTCGATAATTTGAGCTTTAGATAAATCGATTTTCATTTCAGCTAAATCTAATAAAGCATAAGAAACTCCAAACAAAACGACTTTTTTACCTATTTCAATCGCTTTCAAATATCTATCCAAAAGCCCTTTGTAATCTTCAAGAAAAAAACCTGACAATTCACATTTTGTTGCTTTAATTAAATGATCCACCATATATACCAAACTAGAATTTCCTTGTTCAATATAATTTGGCAATAAAGCTAAAATTACTTGCTCTTCTGGTGAACCGATAAAACCCTTATAAATTAACTCAAAAGATTTTTCATACATATATGGTTTTTGAACAGAATGTTTACTTCTTATTACACCTGTTGTTCCACTACTCAAAAAATCGAAATGAATCGGTAAATTTTCTGTTTTTACACTATGTGTTTTAAAAAATGAAATCGGTAAAAAAGGAATTTCATGAATATACAATTGCTGAAAACCATACGATTTTCAGCAATTAAAATTAATACATATATAAATGCTAATCTCTATCTTTTAACCAATTAGCAACTTTTGGAGCTAATTCTTTTTGAGATCTATTCCCAACAAAAACACCAATATGACCTCCTTCAAAACGATACACTTCATAATCTTTTGTCCCAACATAATCACCTAAAGGTGTTGTCGCAGTTGGTGGAACTAAATGATCTTCAGAAGCATAAATATTTAAAACAGGCATATTTAAATTTTTCAGATTTACCTTGTGTTCACCAACAACTAATTCACCTTTTATTAATTTATTTTGTTGGTATAAATCTTCCATAAATTGTAAAAAACATGCTCCTGCTTGATCTGGACTATCTGAAATCCATTTCTCCATTCTCAAGTAATTAGTCAACTTCGTCTTATCCTCTAATGAATTCATCAAACCTGACGACTTATGAAACTTCATCATCGGTTTTAGCATTTCAAAACCTTCATTTAAAAAACTTCCTGGAACGATTCCATCAAAACCAGCTACCACTGCTTTGAAATCCATTTCTTTACTCCACTTAAATAACAATCCATCATTAATTGAAAAATCAACAGGAGTAACATGAGTCACTAAATTTTTAATCTTTTCTGAATGTAATGCTGAATAAATCAAACTAAAAGTTCCACCTTGGCAAATACTTAAAATATTTATTTTATCAACTTTATTCTCAGTTCTTACAAAATCAACACAATTATCAATGTAACCATTTATATAATCATCCATAGATAAATACTTATCCATTTTAGTTGGGTAACCCCAATCAATTAGATAAACATCCAAACCAGCTTCAAGTAAATTTTTAATATAACTTCTATCAGGCTGTAGATCAAGCATCTGATAAGTATTTACTAATGCATACACAATCAAAACTGGAGTTTTATATGTAGCTTTAGAATCTCTATTGTATCTAAATAATTTTACTTTTTCATCTTGAAAGACCAATGTTTTTGGTGTAATTGCAATTTCAACTTCCTTAATTTCATTTAAAGTTTCAATTCCTTTTACAATTTTTGATGTATTAGCCGATAATTCTTGAAGAATATCAATATTATTTAATTTCATTTAGAAAAATTTAATTTTTTTGTAAAAAAAAAGGGAAATTTTATTTCCCTTTTCAAAGTGTATATTAGGAACTAAACTGTTTGCTTTTTAGCTACAGTAGCCTTAGTTGTTGTACTATTATTTTCTGCTTTTGCAAGATTAACTTTTATCTCTAAAGCTTTAATCGTTTTTTTCAAATCATGAATAGTTTGATATAATTCATTCATTTCAGATTTAACTACTAAAGGTAAATGTTCGATTCTTGTTTCAAATTGTTTCTCAATATTTGTCTTAACTTCTAATGATAAAGTTAATACTTCTGCTTTCAATTTAGAAAATTCATCTGTTCCAAATAATTCAGTGTAATGTTTTTCATTTATTGAAACCCATTCATTAAAGAAAACTTGAAAAGTAGTACTTACATCTTGATTTTTAGCTTTATCAGCAATATGATTAGCAACTTCTTCAGCAACTTTCTGACCAGTTGTGTATAATAAATATTGAATTTGAGCTAATTTAACACTGTAGTTTGAAGACTTATCAAGTGTAGAAATCAATAATTCAATATTTTCTTTCTCTTTAGTGTTTGAAACTAATTTCAAAGCAGGAGCAAATAATTCAGTGTAAGAAGTAGTCACATTTGTGAAAACATCATTAAATTTTCCTAAATCATTAGAGAACATATGAGGGAATTTTGAAGTAAACATATTCCAAAAATCTTGGTACTCTTTTGATGTGTTTTTTTGATTAGCAAAAAAATCTTGAATCATCTTAGCGTTTGACTCAATCAATGTGTTCAAATCATTTTTTTTAAAAAATGAAGAAAATGTTTCTTCTGTGATTTTTTTGTATTGAGATGGATCAAACATTGATTTCATAGCCTCAGCTGAAAAGTTATTATCCTTAAAAGCTGTAAAATATGGTTTGTAAAAATCTTGTAATTTCAAAAACAATGTATTTGTATTAAAAGTTGTTTGAAATAAATCAGAATTTAAATTATTAGGAAATGATTTATTTAAAGATTCAAATGTAGTGTTCAAAGATTTTGTCCAAGAATCAAATAATGTATTCCACTGACCATAAACAGCATTAAAACTTTCATTTGTTTCTGTTGTATTTTTTCCCATATTAGAAATTGTATTGAAAAAATTCATATTAAATTCTGAAGCTTTTTTAACTGAATCTAATTGTTGTTCATA
>JAJTEO010000170.1 GCA_021300395.1 Fluviicola sp.
ATCCTCATCGTTTTTTAATTGTGTTAACAAAACCCAATCATTACATATACGAGCCTTTTTCGATAGAAGTGAAAAAGAAGGGCCATCGCTATATTTTCTGCAAGAGCTGATAATTAATGTCAATAGAAACAAACCAAAAATAGACTTCCTCATCTTTATATTTTTTTCAAATGTAGTATTATTTTCAAGTTCTACAAAATTCTTTTATCTGTCGCTTATCTAGATTATGAAGAGATTTAGATATTCTTCACATTTAATTAGTACATTTTTGCGTCATTCCGCTTAATTTTGCACAAACATTTATAAATGAGATTTACAACTCGTTCACTCAGTTTAGCAATTTTTGTTTTGCTATTTGCTTGTTCTCCCAACGAACAGCAGAAATCCATTTCTAAATCAACTCAGTCGAACAAGGTTGTACCTAACCAGATTTTGGTTGCGGAAGTAGAAGGGATGGTTTGTAAAATGGGATGTGGGGGTGCTATTCGGAAGGAATTGGTTGAGACAAAGGCAGTTTCACGTGTAGAAATTGATTACCAAGAAGGTTCCCAAAAGCAAACTATTAAAGTTCATTTCGATACTCAATTGATTTCAGAGACCCAAATTGTTAGAAAATTGGAGAAGATAAATAATAAACAATTTAAGGTTTATCCTATCGGAACTTCTGAAATTGAATCTTCATCATCGGGGGCATCATCAGCTCCAGGCGTGAATATGTCAGAAACATCATTTGAATTACCAAATCTCATTGGGATTTTATCTTCTTTTATTACAGAGTAAATGGAATTGCACTATCGAGAACTTGGGAGTGGAAAACCCCTTGTAATCTTACATGGACTTTTTGGGTTTTCAGACAATTGGCAAACCCATGCTAAAAAACTAAGTGAGTATTACCGGGTAATCCTTGTCGATTTGCGAAATCATGGTCATTCTCCTTGGTCCGATGAGTTTTCCTATCAGTTAATGGTTGAGGACTTGCAAGAACTTTTCCAAAAATTAAATCTCTCGGATGTTATTCTGCTCGGTCATTCAATGGGAGGTAAAGTAGCGATGCATTATGCTCAATCTCATTCTGATTTTTTGGAAAAAATTATTGTTGTTGATATGGGGATTAAAGAGTACCCGCTTCATCATCAACACATCCTAAAAGCATTTGATTCAATTGATTTGAATAAATTAAGCGCAAGAAGTGAAGCTGAACGAATTCTTTCGTCGTTTATCGAATCGAAGGGTGTTGTTCAATTTCTATTGAAGAATCTCTATTGGCAGGATAAAGGCAAACTTGCATGGAGGGTTAACTTTAAAGTTCTTCAAGCTTCAATGCCTGAAATTTTAAGTGCGCTTCCAGATAAGGAGGTTCTTATTCCAACGTTATTTATTCGAGGTTCCTTATCTGACTATATTTTGGATTCAGATATACATGAAATTGAAAATTTGTTCCCTGATTCACAGGTAGTAACAGTTGAAAATGCTGGTCATTGGGTTCATGCTGAAGCACCTGAAGAATTTACAGACGCGGTTCTTTCTTTTTGTTTGAGATAGGGTTGTTAATCCGTCAAATATATTAAAACAAAAAAGGGCCGGAAATTTCCGACCCTTTCAAAATAATTACGATTACTTATTTCTTAATCACAACTTTTTCAGTAGCGATTGAAGTACCATCAGTAATTGTTACATAATAGATTCCGTTGTTCAATCCAGAAGTATTAACTGCAGTTGTCAAACCATTCATAGAAGAAGTTTTAACTACTTTACCAGTTAAATCAACAATTGAAATTGATGCATTCAACGATTTACTAGCATTAATGTTGATTACTTCAGAATACCCAATGCATTGCCATTTGAATATGTACCTCCATCAGCAATTAAATGAATCATAGATGCATAAAATGGTTGAGCAACCGTTTGGTCATCTAAAATACGAATTACATCAGTAGCACTAACTTCTGTTAAAACAGATGCAAAATAGGCTCCATCATTTAAAGCAATTCATTGATTAAAAAATACAGTAGCTTTTCCAGCGGCAACATCAGCAGCTGTTATAACGTAAAAGTTACTCAATGCTTCATTACCATTCAAATCAAGTAGTGGCTGAGAACCATCAGCAAATAATTCAGCCGTATCTATAATTGCTACTTGAATTTGTGTATTAGCAGTTGTTCCAGTTCCTAGAGCAATTTCAATTGAGTTGATAACATTATCACCACCTCTTAAGTGATACATATTAGCAAAGATAGTTCCTGTTGGAGTATCGAATGAGTTTGAACCCAAAGAAGCCGTTGCTTGCAATTCAGCAGGATTAACTCCAATTCCATCAACAGAATATAGATTTGTTGTAACTGCAAAATTACGTTTCGCAACGTTGTTTGTGTATGAAGGATCTGTAGTTAACTCTTCTGCTGAAGAAACAGTATACAAGCCGCTGTAAACTCCTACAGGTGTGCTTGGATTTTCAGTATTACCGTAGATCAAAGTATCTCCTGAAGGAACTGAACCAACAGTGTAGCTGAAATTAAAAGAACCAAAATCAACGTCTGCAATTACACTTGTAGCAGCAGCTGCGCCAAAATTGTATGCATAACCACCTACATCATAACTTGCGTCTAAATGTACTAAAGGTGTACGTCCGTATTCGATTCCTTCGTTATTCGTTCCAGCGAAGAAAGGACTGATTGAACGAATATCATTTGCAGGCTGCTCAACAATTTTAAGGTCATCAACTAACCAAGCATAATCCCAAGAACCGATGTATCTCAAACGAAGTTTAACGTTTGATTGACCACCAGCAGCCGAAGTAATGTTGATTTGTGCGTTTTCTTGATACAAGGTACTTACATTTTTGTCCAAATTCACTGAAAAAGGAATCCAAGTTGTTCCACCATCATTACTGATTTCGAAAATTGTTTCAGTAGTTTGCCACATTCTAATTCGTTGGTTAAACTCTAAAACTACATTTGGATAAGCTGAACAATCAACAGAACCAGTATAGGTCATTAGTGCATCTTGATTTCCTCCATCTGCACCTACAAAGTCAGAGTCAAATAGTGCATAACCATTCTCATTCGTCACGGTATTTGATCCATCAACCCAAGCCCCAGTTCCATAACCTAAATTGGTTGCAGTACTTGTTGAAATAACCCAATCTTGTTGGTCATTCGTGTTGTTTGAAATCGCCCAATCTGATGCTGTAGCAAAATCATTTGACCAGATTGTAACTTTTGTTTGATGCTCTTTTTTAGGAGTTGGCATCTGCTCCGTAATAGGATTTTTCTCTTTTCGCATTTTCACCGCAGAATTTTTTTGCGCTAAAACGAGCGTAGAAAAAAATGTAGCCCCAAGTAAAACGTAAATCTTTTTCATAGTAATTAAATTTTAAGTGTACGAATTTAAGCATATAAATTATAATTACAAACTGAATTTAGCTTTGTATTCGAAATATAGTAATTCTTTGAAGAGATTGATATTCAAGAAATCGACTAATGCGACCTTTCTTTTAGAAATTCTGCAAATTCGAGGTAAAGTTTTTTACGCTCTGCAGGAATTAGATCCAACGAAGAAATGGCTTTGGAATAAAAGTGACGCATCTTGCTCTCTACATAGCTTTTTGCCCCGTATTCTTGAAATAATTCTTGAGCCTTAAGGATTCGTTGTTCGTTATCATTGATTTGATTCAATGCCTGCATATCACAACCAAACTCCTTCGCTTTGATACTTAGGAGTGTTTTTTTATCACTCAACACATCTCCGCCAATCTGTTTTCCAACCTTCGCACTTTCACCATACAAATCGAGTAGGTCGTCCTTAATTTGAAATGCGATACCGATATATTGACCAAAATTGTATAAAGCATTTTGCATATCCTCATCAATTTCAGAAATGATGCCACCAAATTGAATTGCACAGCCGAGTAGCACACTCGTTTTCAAACGAATCATTTCAATGTATTCCTCCTCGGAGACGGATTCCCTGGTTTCAAAATCCATGTCCATTTGCTGCCCTTCGCAAACTTCAGCGGCTGTTTTATTGAATAAATTGAGTAAGGAGGGGAGGTACTTGGCATCACATTTTGCAAGTGATTCATATGCCTTTACTAATAAAACATCGCCTGATAGGATTGCAATGTGATTGTTCCATTTTTTATGAACGGTCTCCTCTCCTCTGCGAAAAGGTGCTTCATCCATTATGTCATCGTGAATCAGCGAAAAGTTATGAAACAATTCAATGGCCATTGCAG
>JAJTEO010000061.1 GCA_021300395.1 Fluviicola sp.
GAATAATTAGAATAAGATGCAGGAAAGTCTCCTGTACCACCAATTTTTAGAGTTGAACCTGCAGCCATTGTAAATGTACCACCTACAGATAACCTATCAATAACATCCCCCAAACTACCCAAATCAAAAGTAGAGGTTCCATTTATAGTAAAATCACCATCTCTAGGTTGAATTGTATTATAAGCACCTGCTAACGTAATTGTTGGATTATTCACACTTCCAATTGTGTAATTCTGAGTTACGAAATAACTCACATTATTTGTAGTAATTAATTGACTAGAAACTCCATCTAATGTAATATTAGGCTCATTCCCTGAGGAAGTCCATGCATCAGGCCCTAATGTAACATTACCGTTCATATTTAAAAATCCTGGAGTTGCATCAGCGTATACCGCCACATCTGAATTTCCTCCAGTATCATCTAAAAACGTATGTCTATTTACAGTTATTCCACAATTAGTAGTACCTAAATCTAAAACAACAAAAGAATTACTTCCTTTAGATTTAACATGTAAATTCCCAAGAATCGTTAATCTAGATGATACTACATCGAAATAAATAAATTGATCTTTTTTATTCATGTAAATATTCAAAGCACCAACTGTAATGTTTGCACTCAAGGTAATAGTCAAACTATTTGATGTACTTAATATTACACAGCTATCAGCTGAGGTTGGAAGGATATCACTTGACCAGTTTGCAGCAGTGTTAAAATCATTGGTACCTGCACCACCATCCCATGTTCTAGTAGCGGCAAGCAAAAGCGCCAAAAAAATCAGCTAAAAATTCACTTTACAAAAATATAGAATTAAAATAGATAAAAAAAAGAAAAGAAGCGCTCATTTTCAAATCATAACTAAGAATTAACATTCAGGGTAACTAAATGATAATTTCACAAAAAAAATGAGGAAAGTTCGTTAACTATCCTCATTTTTAAGCTTGCTAAATCATATGTATTAAAACTAGATATCTGCTTCGTGAAATGAAATTTTAATTAATAAAATAAATTGTTTATCTATATTTGCTATTACTACCTAACACTTTAATGAAAAGAAAAATGAATTTCTTCGATAAAGCTTATACCAAACACTTGCCAAAAAACTAAGCTATTAATTATCAGATGATTTTATTTTGGAACACTTTAAATAAATTCCAAAATTGAAAAAAAATTCCATTTTTTGGAATAACCTATTTTCTTCACAATACTCTATATTGATTTAGCTATTAAGAATTAAAAATGAAGAGGTCTTCTTGAAATCAATCACACACTAAAACAATCATTATCAATAGACATAATAAAAAAGCCAGTTTCCAAATTATGGAAACTGGCTTTTAAAAAGAATATTTATATTAAAATTTATAACTCACACCAATACTTGGAAGAATCGGGAATTGATAAATAATTTTAGATGTTATTCTATTTACATAGAAAATATTTCTTCTATTATAGACATTAGTAACACTGAAAATTGTTTCTAATACTGTTTTATTTTTGAAAACAAACTGTTTTTTAACTGTAATATCTAATCGGTGATAATACGGTAACCTCTGAGAGTTAAAATCACCCAATTGATTTGAAACAGAGCTTGGATTAGATGTTGTATAATCAGATGTAATTCCATTTTGAAATGTCTCCCCTTGATAAAAACCTGCATTCGGTGTAAAAGGTAATCCAGAACCTAAATTCCATCTAACATTTAATTCTGTTCCTTTTTTCTTTCCGAATGCGTAAGAAGTCACAATATTTATATTATGTCTTCTATCAAAAACTGGAAAGTATTCTTGAAAACCATCCCATCTCATTGATTTACCATAAGAATATACTCCCCAAATAAACAATCTTTTCTTATTGTACTTCAACAATAAATCAACACCATAAGATTTACCTGACTCGATGATAAAATCCTTTTTAAAAACATCTGGTTTTGTAGCAAACTCAATCGCTCCATCCTCATACATTTTATTCGTATTCATATTACTTAATTGAGGAAAAAACTTATAATACCCTTCCAAATTCATGCTCAAATGTTTTGTCAAATCATATTCAAACCCCATGATTGCATGCCAAGCATATTGCAAACCATTTTTCACATCCTTCTCTTTCCCCATTTGTGTAACAAACTTCCCTTGAATGTCAGATGGTGCAGAAAGTAAACTATTAAATAAATTCACAACATCTCTATCAGAAGAAGCAGATGTGAAATTTTGAGAGAAACGACCTCCAGAAAACTTCATTCTTAATTTCTCATTTGCATTATACTTTAATCCCAATCTTGGCTCTGGAGAGAACGTAGAATAAGAAACATAGTATTGAATTCTCATACTAGGCTGAATAACCCATCTATTTCGAATGATTTTACTACTCAAATAAGCTCCAATTCCTGAAGTGAAATTATCTAAACTTACAGTTTGTTTAAACTCATTCATTGTTACAAACTTCGTATTAAAACCACCAAAATTAAAACCGTATGTTACATCCGAACCATTTTTCAAGAAATGAACAAAATCAAATCCTAAATCAAAACCACCGATAGAACTAGATCTTGGCTCTTTTTGATCTTCAACAAAAATTGTACTGTAAGAACTACCATTTACATGTCCTTTAATTAAAGTTGATGAACTCGAAGGAACGATTTGAAAATTCATTCCACCACCAGATTGTTTGAAGTTAATATTTGCAATTCCATAATTTACGCTATCATTATTATGAAAACCGAAGAAATTAACTTTTGAACCTGTTCCTCCACTGTAAGTTACTTTACCATATACATCTGTAAAATTAAAAGGTAAACCATCACCTTCATTTACTTTTGGATATAATCTTTTCGCTGTTTGATCTAATAAACTTTGTTTTGCAGTTAACAAGAAAGATAAGGGACTATTTGAACCGTCTTTTTGTCTTTTAAAAGGTCCCTCTAAAACTATTTTTGCTAAAAAAGGGGAAACTGACAATTTACCTGCAAAGTCTTTTTTATTTCCATCTTTATAAGTGATATCCATGATTGAAGAAATACGTTCACCATATTTTGCATCAAAACCTCCTGTGTAGATGTCGACATTTTTTATTAATTCTGTTTCAAAAATAGAAAAGAAACCAATCGAGTGAAAAGGTTGATAAATAGTCATCCCATCTAACATTACTTTATTCTGAATTGGTGTTCCTCCTCTTACATACATCTGACCTCCTTGATCCCCAGTAGTTACAACTCCAGGAGTTACACTTATAGCTCCAACGATATCATTTTCAGAACCAATACTAGGAATTCTCTCAACAGCTTTTTTATCTAATTTTATTTGAGAAATATTCACTTCTGTCTTTTTCTTTTTGCTTTCAGCACTAATTACTGCCTCTTCAAGCTCTTTAACTGCAATTTCAGGTTTAGCTAAATCGTATCTCAAATTTGTAATTCCCGAAGCTGTTTTGATATCAATATTTTCGGTAATTGTAACGAAATTAGGATTCTCAATTTTAACAATATATTTCCCTATTTGAACTTTAGGTATTGTAAAGAAACCATTAACATCGGTCATTGCTCCAGCATAAATACTACTGTCTTTAGGATTTAAGAGGACAACTTTTTCAAATAAAACTGGTTCACCATTCTTTTTTTCATATAAAAAACCACGAACCGCATGTTCTTGAGAAAAAGAAATTGTTATAAATAAAAAGAAAAATAATAGAGAAGTAAAAAATTTCATAAACCTAGCTTTGTAAAATAGTTTTGGTGGCGAATATACAAATTCTATCGCCAAATAAAAATGAAGTCCTTAAAAATAGTTTCTTTGGTATAAAATATTGATTAAACGGTAAAATCACCCTTAATTAATTGCTTTGCTTGCTCCCAAAAAACATCCATTTGGCTTAAATTTAATTCATCAATTTTTAAATTTTCTTTTAAAATTAATTTTTCCATTAATTGGAAACGCTTTTTAAATTTAATATTTGTTCTTGATAAAGCGTCATCAGCATTTACATTAATAAATCGCGCAAAATTTACCAACGAGAATAAAACATCTCCAAATTCCTCTTCTATTTTCTCTTGAGACAATCCAGAATCAATTTCAACTTTCAATTCTGCAATTTCTTCTTGCACTTTATTCCAAACATCTTCTTTATTATCCCAATCAAAACCAACACCTCTCACTTTTTCTTGAATACGACTAGCTTTAACCATAGAAGGCAATGAATCAGGTACTCCTTCTAAAACAGACTTTTTACCTTCTTTTAACTTTAACTTTTCCCAATTCGCCTTCACTTCAGCCTCATCAGCAACGATAACATCTGAATAAATATGTGGATGTCTATGAACTAATTTATCACAAATAGCATTCAACACTTCCGTTACATTAAATGATTGTTGCTCTTCTCCTATTTTACAATAGAAAACTAAATGCAAAAACAAATCACCTATCTCACCTTTCAAAGACTGCATGTCATTTTGAAGTATTGCATCTGTCAATTCATATGTTTCTTCAATTGTCAAATGTCTAAGAGTATCTAACGTTTGTTTTTTATCCCAAGGACATTTCTCACGTAAGTCATCCATGATATTCAATAAGCGTTCGAACGCAATTAATCTAGTATCCATTAAATTATATATAATTTGATTTTAAAATTACAATATTTTTATCTTTGCTCTATGAAATATTACGTTGTATTTTTCTTGCTTTTGATGACACAATTTACTTGGAGTCAAAAAAATCTAACTTGGGGAATTGAAGCTCGGACAAAAGTTGGTTTTTTAGCAGCTCATCATAATACACTTTATCATCTTCCAACTAATCTTGCTTACGCTCAAGAGCTTTCTTTTTTCATTAAACCAAACGGTTCAAAACAATGGCATATTGACTATAAAAAACCATTAATTGGAATAACCGCTTTTGCAGGATCAGTAAGCAACAATCAAGTGTTGGGTAGATTTTACGGTGCCTATCAATTTATTGAGTTTCCATTTATTCAACGTAAACATTTCCAACTAACGGCAAAACTTGGTAACGGTTTCGCTTATGGAACAAAAGAATACGACCCAATTACAAATCCTAAAAACACTGCAATTGGTTCTCATTTAAATGCCTTAATTTGCATCGCACTGAAAAATAGATTTATCTTTAATCGTCACCAATTTTCAATTGGTATAGATATTAGTCACTGCTCTAATGCTGCATCAAAAACGCCAAATCTAGGAATTAATTTACCATTTTTAAGCTTAAGTTATGGCTACACTGTAGGTGAATCAAAAAATGTAGACTCAATCAAAAATTACACACACCATTTTAGAAAATTATATTTTGGTGCAACTGGAATCCTTTCTCAAAAAGAAATTTATCCAACAGGAGGAAAAAGATATGCAGTATATGGATTAAGCCTATTTTCAAGGTATTTATTTAAACCGAAAGTTGGATTAGAAATCGCCTTTGATTTATTTTCAAAACAATCAATTTTAGGTTATAAAACGGACATTAAGAAGGACCAATTAGACATTGTTCAAATGGGTATTTTTGCTGGTTATATTTTACCATTAAACAAAATGCATTTTATTTTGGGAATGGGGGTTTATGTTCGAGATAAATATCAGCCCGACACTTTTTTGTATCACCGTGTTGGAATGCGTTATTTTTTGAAAAACGGAATATTTTTCAATGTTGTACTTAAATCTCATTTTGCTAGTGCCGATTATTTTGAAACAGGTATTGGTTATACTTTTAAATATAAATCTAAATGAAGTCGATTTTCTTCTTTTTCGTATTCCTCACATTATTATTTTCTTGTAAAAAACCAGAAAACAGAACCTGCTTTAAATCAGTTGGCTCAATAATAGAAAAAGAAATTAAAATAGGTTCATTTAACAAATTAAGATTAAATGAACATTTAAAATATGTTTTAATTCAAGACTCAACAGATAAAATTATATTAAAAGGAGGTGAGAATTTATTAAATCACATTCACTTCAAATTAGCAGACAATACAATAGAAATTACAAATAAAAACAAATGCCGTTTTTTAAGAAACTACAGTAAAAAAGTAATTATTGAAATTCACTTTACCTCTTTAATTAACATTGAAATAATTGGCTCTGAAACTTTGACAAATAATGGAGCTTTAAATCTAGATTTATTTTCACTCACAATTAGTGACGGGGCTGGATCCGTAGACTTAAAAAATATAAACGCAAATGTATTCGAAACATTTTTAACAGGTGGAAATGGTGACTTTACACTTTCTGGCAAAGCAAACTTTGCTCATTTTATCGTAAATGGAAACGGATTCTGCAATACAAACAATTTTATTGCAATTGATTCACTCGCTGTTATTACAAATTCAAGTGCACCTGTAAAAGTAAATGCTAACAACACGTTTTTTAGAACAGAAATAAAAAGAAATGGAGACCTTTATTATATAGGATCTCCATTATCAATCAAAAACAAAGAATATAGTTCTGGCAAATTAATTAATGCCAATTAAAGCGAATTATCTCTTTTCAACTTCATTAATATTGTAAAAGCTCGATCAATATCCACTTGAGAAACAATTGTCGTAAACTCATTTGAAGTCGAAACAATTTCAATAATATTAATCCCTTCCCAAGCCAAATGCTTCAGTAAATAATAGTATATACCATGTAATTCAGAATTGATCGGAGGTAACTTCACACTAACAGAAGCTAAATTTTTAGAATGTGCTGTTAATTTCTCATCTTTAAAAATCTCATTGATTACTTCAATATGATTTGAACTTACAATAAAAGTTGTTTCAGTAATTCCATGACAAATAGTAAAGAAACTATCGTTTTCTTTATTTAACATGTTCATCAACTTTGATTGTTGCTCTTTTAATGTATCTGAATTTTTAAAAGTGAAATCAGCTAAATTACTTCTCACAAGTAAATCACCTATTTCACCCATTACATTTTTAATTTTCAATTCCAACTGGTGGTAATATCCAGGAGGCATTCTTTTAATGGCCATCACGATAGCACCTTCGTTTACCTCTTTTTTGAAAATCTCTTCTATTTCAGGTTTTAATTTTCTTGCTAAAGAAGATATATTAATTAAATTTTCAGCCATTGCTTCTCTCAAGAAAGGGCTACGATTAATTAATTCTTCTGTTATTTTACCTAATGATTGCATCGAGTTTATTTAGTTTATTTATTCTTAAAACATAATTTAGCGCTAACAAAAATAGCGAAATAAAATTAATTATTTCGCTATTTGTTATATTTTTAAAATTTATGCTGAAATTATAAATTATTCAAACACTTTTATTGCCTTTATTTCATTTATTATATCTAATGCCAATTCTAATTGCTGCTGCTCTGATAAGTTTGAATTGTCTATTACAACAGCATCTTCACATTGAATTAAAGGGCTCTCTTTTCGAGTCGTATCAATAAAATCTCTTTCTTTTAAGTTTTGTGTGATTTCCTCTAAAGATGCTTCATTTTCTGTCCCTTTCAATTCTTCAAATCTTCTTTGAGCTCTAATTTTAGGATCTGATGTAATAAACAACTTTAATTCAGCATTTGGAAAAACAACAGAACCAATATCTCTACCATCCATTACAACTCCGCCTTTTTGTCCCAAAAGTCGTTGAGCATGAACTAATTTTTGTCTTACCTGCTTTATTACTGCAACCTTAGAAACCAATGATGAAACTTTAATTGAACGAATTTTTGACTCAACATTTACATTGTTTAAAATCAATTCAGGTTTTAGTGTTTCTTCATTTGTAACAAAGGACAATTGAATTTCGGGTAAACGAATTATTAATTCTTCAACATTAATTTCATTATTATCCACTAAACCATTTTCAATACAAAAAAGAGAAATCCCTCTATACATCGCACCAGTATCTATAAAAACATAACCTAATTCTTTCGCTAACGCTTTGGCCATCGTGCTTTTACCACATGATGAATAACCGTCAATAGCTATCGTTATGTTTTTACTCATAGAAAGATATTACTTCGTTTTTAAATAGATAAATTGAAATTTTTGATATTTCTTTCTGTTAGAAGCATCATTCTCATATTCGGGACCATCAACAACTGATTTTTTTATTACAACTGTTACTTTATCTTTCATCTCTTTATTTTTAGAAATAAAAGCTACCAATTCTTTCTGTATATTCATCGCTCTTATTTGAGCTAAGTTTTCATTGTTTTTATAGGTGCTTGTAGGAACTTTTGAAGCTGATGATTCGATTTCTATAGTCATCGCTTTTCTACCTGATTCTTTTAATTGAGCTTCAATTTCATTCAAGAAAATCTTTAAATCACCACTTTTAACTGATAAAACATTTCCATTATAACCGAAGTAATGAATCATTTCAAAATCTTTCATTTTAATATTTGAAGCAATATCATCCTTTCTTTCAATTTCTTTAACTCCTAATTCTTTCAATCCTAATTCACTTTCTTTCGATGGAACTTTAGTTGAGGCTACATTCCCATTCTCGAAAGGATCAGTTGAAGAAATTACTTTCATTGTTTTCGTATCTAAAACAATTTCTCTAAATATCTCGTGATACTTGCTATCACATTTAGTAGTAACTGTTTCTCTAAAAACTTCTGTATCTGAAGTGCCTTTTGTAATTACATATTCGTAATCTCTACAATGCTCAAGTAAAGAACTAAAAAAGGTTCCATCTCTTAAACGTGGAGTTGTTGAATTTGCCATTGTCTCTTCACAGTTTAAGCAAGAAACAGTAATTTTTAAATCTAATATGTCCTTTTAAAGCTGCAATATTATTTAACCCAACATAGTCATTTTGAATTTCATAAATATCTTTTTCTCCAAAACCATTTTTTCGGAATGACGTCATATAACCTTTTAATCCATCTATAGTTGTCGTATAAAAAATATCATCTCCAGTAGAATTTATTGGATATCCAAGATTCAAAGGATCTCCCCAAACATTGTCTTCATCTCTAATCGTAACGAAAATATCGAAGCCACCCATACTTTTAGGACCATTACTTGAATAATAAAGTGTTTTATTATCACTAGCAATAAAAGGTGAATCCTCATCACTTGAAGTATTAATGTTTGGCCCTAAATTTTGAGGTAAACTCCATGAACCATCAGGCATTTTTACAACTCTATAAATATCTCTTCCTCCTAATCCACCAGGACGATCTGAAACAAAATACATATTCAAACCATCAGTAGTCATCGTACAATGCGTTTCCCAACTTTCAGTATTTACTCCTTTATAATCTATTCCTTTAATTTCTGAAAATGAATTAGATTTAAAAATTACTGTTTCTTGCTTAAACTGTGAAGAGACAATGGCAAATTCAACAACTCCACGTTTAAGAGATGGAACCTTTTTTAGTTCTTTACTTGAGCATTGTAGAGATAGATAGCAGATCCATCCAAAGAAACTACAGGTGAATACTCTGGATATTGTGTATTGATTTCTTTACCGATGTTTTTTACAATTGCCTTTTTAGGTCTAGCGATTAACGCTTTAGCTACATCACATTGCAATATCGAATTATGAGCTTTGAATATTAAATCTGAATTTGTATTTGATGAAATTAAAAATTGATTAAAATATTGTTTCGCTTTATCAAATTCATTATTTAAGTGATAACACTTTCCTAAATGGAAAAAAGCATCAATAGAAGCATTTCTTTCATGTAAAGAATATAAATCATAATTTCCACTTGTGTTTAAAATTGCTTTTTTCAAATGTGGAATAGCTTTTTCATAATCCATTTTAGAATACAATAAAATATATCCTTTTTTGTAATTATAATTTGAACTTTCAGGTTGAAATTCCAGTAACTTATCCACCAGAATCTCTGCTAAAAACAATTGATTGTATGTCATCAAGGTAGAGCTTTCAAAAACCAATTCCTGTTCAGTATAAGTAGCAGCCATATTCCGAACTTCTAATTCTGTCTTTTGTCCTAAAAGAGCTACAGATATTATTAAAGTGAATAACGTTAACAGAATTTTAATCATATAATTTATTTAACACATCAAATTTAAAATTTTTAAGCTATTAATTAGGATTTTAAAGCAAAAAAAACACATTTAAATTAATAAATGTGTTTTTTTTTGTAAAATTTAATTTTTAACTATATTATTTGTCAGACAATATCATATTTGATTCTGAAGAGCTTCTACAATCTGTATGTGAACCTAACTCAACATGAATTGTTGGGTTATCATTCATAATTTTAATTATTTTTTCTAATTCAACCTTCGCATCTGGTCGAATTGCATATTTTGCTAAATCGAAATAAATTGGTTTCAAATCCAATACTTTAGCCAAATCCATTCCTACTTCATTTTTCTCTAGTTGATATTTCAATTCAATCGTAGCATTTGAATCTAATAAATGTTTCACATCAAAAGTTTGAGTCAAATACCCTTCTTTAGTTACTTTAATTTTCAATAACAAAGAGTCTCCATAATATTTTTCTCTAGCAACAGCAGATTGGAAGTCCCCTAGTCTAGCTGTATTTAATGAATCCAAAATTACCCCATCATAATAAGCCGTAATTTCAACTTTAGACCCTTCGATTGGTAATGCTGTTTTTTTATCAACTACAATACCTTTTAAATCATATGTCATTACAGGAATAATCGTTAGTTTCTCTGTATTCAATAATACCTCTTTGTAAACTTCTTCGTATTTCTTTTCACATCCTGTATTGAACTTCTCACGATAAATTTCGTTTTTACCGTCATTAGAGTAGAAAATCATTTCATATTCAGAGCAAGATTCTAATGTGCTAAAAAATGAACCATCTCTTAATCTAGGCGACAAAGTGATATCTGGTCTTTCAGGAAAACTTACATTATGCAATGCAATTGTAATGTCTTGTGGAATTGGTTTATTTCTAACCGTTTTGATTTTACCTTTCAAGACAGTAATCGCTGATGTTCCTAAGTAATCATTTTGAATTTCATAAATATCTTTTTCTCCAAAACCATTTTTTCGATCAGATGTTAAATAACCTTTATAACCATCAACAGTTGTAGTGTAAAAAACATCGTCACCTGTTGAATTAATTGGATATCCAACATTTATTGGAGTTTGCCAATTATTATCTTCATCTCTAATTGACATAAATATATCAAACTGCCCCATACTTTCAGGTCCATTACTAGAGTAATATAGTGTTTTATTATCCGCAGCTATAAAAGGACAATCTTCATCATATGGTGTATTGATTGTTGGCCCTAAATTTTGTGGTAAACTCCATGATCCATCAGGCATTTTAACAATTCTGTAAATATCCCGGCCTCCTAGACCTCCTGGTCTTGAAGATACAAAGTATAAATTCAAACCATCAATTGTCATTGTACAGTGTGTTTCCCAAGATTCAGAATTTACTCCTGGAAGTTGTAAATCTTTAATTTCTTGAAAAGCATTTAATTTAAAATCAGTATAAAAGATATCACCAGCACCTTTATTATCTTGGTAAATATAAACTCTTCTTTCATCAGGACTTACCGAGATAGAAGCTTCATTTCGTTCATCCTCACAAAAATCCATTCTTTGTGGAGCCGACCATTTCCCAGAACCATCAGTATAACTTACATAAATATCTTCATGAAACTCATTTAAAGTTGGATCTTTAAATTGCTCTGTCGATAATTCGTCCCAAGATCTTCTTGAAGTGAAGTACAAAGCTGTACCATCCAACGAAATAAAAGGAGAATATTCAGGAAATGAAGTGTTAATTTCTTTACCCAAATTTACCACCTTCACATTTTTCGGATTTAACATTAACCTTTTTGCTACCTCACATTGAACTATGCATAACTTAGCATCATCTAAAGATGGAGATTTTTTCTGTGTAACTTCAATGAATTTATTGTATTGAACAATTGCTTTATCAATTTGCCCATCGATATGATAAGCTTTCGCTAAATGATAAAAAGCATCTAACGAAGCATTTTGCTCAGAAGTTGAAAATAAATCGTAATTCTTATGCGTTTTCAAAATCGCCTTTTCTAAATAAGGTATCGCTTCTGCTGCATTTTTACGAGAATTTAAAATAATGAACCCTTTTCGGTAATTGTAATTTGAACTTTCAGGTTGAAACTCTAACAATTTATCAGTTAATATTTCAGCATAGAATAAATACCCATCTCCCAATAATTGGGAACATTCTGCTACTAAATCAAATTCTGAAAAAGTTCGTGCATCTTTGCGGATCTGTAATTCTGTTTTCTTTTGAGAGAAAACAACAGAGGTGATTACAGTAATAAATAGTGTTAAAATTAAATTCTTCATAGTTTGTAACAATAAAACCCTCAGGTAATTATAGCTGAGGGTTTTGCAAATTTAGTATTATTCTAATTAAAATTCTCTATTTGGATCAAATTGTTCTAAATAATCAGCAACTCTTCTTACAAATTGACCTCCTAATGCTCCATCAACAACTCTATGGTCATATGAATGAGACAAGAACATTTTTTGACGGATTCCAATAAAATCTCCATCTGGTGTTTCAATTACAGCAGGAACTTTACGAATTGCTCCTAATGCTAAAATAGCAACTTGAGGTTGATTAATAATTGGTGTACCCATAACATTACCAAATGTACCAACATTTGTAACCGTGTATGTTCCACCTTGAATATCTTCAGGTTTTAATTTATTGTTACGAGCATTATTTGCTAATTCATTCACTTTTTTAGTTAATCCAACTAAATTTAAACGATCAGCATTTTTAATTACTGGAACAATTAAGTTTCCTGTTGGTAAAGCTGCTGCCATACCTACGTTAATTTCTTTTCTTACAACAATATTTGTCCCACTAACAGAAACATTGATCATTGGGAAATCTTTAATTGCTTTAGCGATTGCTTCAATAAAGATTGGAGTAAATGTAATGTTCTCTCCTTCTCTTTTCATGAATTCATTTTTCACCTTGTTTCTCCATTTCACGATGTTTGTAACATCCGCTTCAACATATGAAGTTACGTGAGGCGAAACATGTGTAGACATTACCATATGCTCTGCAATGATTTTACGCATACGATCCATCTCAACGATTTCATCACCTGGTAATGGGAAAACTACTGGCTCTTTAATATGAGCTAAGAATCCATTTGAAGCTGGAGCTACTGGAGCAGCTTGTGCAACTGGAGCTGGAGTATTCGCTTCTGTTTTAGCAACTGGAGCAGCAACAACATTTCCTCTATTATCTACAAGATTTAAAATATCTTTTTTTGTAACTCTTCCTGCTTGACCAGAACCTTCTAATGATTCTAATTCAGAAATTGAAATCCCTTCTTTTTCAGCAATACTTCTTACTAATGGAGAATAAAACTTACCTGAAGGACCATTTTTTGAAATTGCTTCACCAGAAACATTTGATACTGCTTCTTCAATTGATTTAGTAATTTCAGCTGCAGAAACTGAAGGAGCAGAAACTTCTTTTGCAGGCTCTTCAGAAACAGCACCATCACCATCAGTTGAAATAATAGCAATTACATCTCCTACTTGAGCAACTTGGTCTTTCGTAAAAAGTTGTTTGATCAAAACACCAGCAGCTTCTGAAGGAAGTTCGTTGTCAACTTTATCAGTCGCAACTTCTACTAAAGGTTCATCTAAATTTACAGTATCACCAATGTTTTTCAACCAATTTGTAATTGTAGCTTCTGTAACGCTTTCTCCCATTTTAGGAAGTCTAATTTCAATTTGTGCCATATTCGAAATGGTATTTCAATTATTTTCGTTTGCAAAAATAAGGTAAAAATCCTTTAAAACAATACTAATTTAGTTTTTTAGAAATTAGATGAACAGAAAATTTCATTTTTGAATTTAGATACTTAGAAATTAGATTCTTAGATTTTATATTTCTCTAATAATATTATTCTTTTATCTATCAAGTTTTTGCCAAGCATTCTTTAAAATAACCAGGTCTTTTTGAATAGAATAATCTCGAGCATAAATTAAATTTAATTTATCTGAAGCAAAACTATTTTGAACGCTTTTATCAGAAGGAAATAGTATTCCAGACTTTATTTTGGGTAATTGATACTCGGTTGTTTCTTGATTGAATTGATAACCAACCACCGTCTTTTTTCCTATTAAAACATATAGGATATTTTTAAAAAAGAGTGACTTATTTTTATAATAAAAGAGTAAAATAGGACTAATCAATAAAATTAAACAAGCTGAAACGATGTCAAAAGTTCGTTTGTTTCGAATATTTGATTTTGTTGCAATTGAATTAATATTCATCACATAAAGATCTCCCGCAGTATCAATAGAATTACTTCCTATCAAATACAAACTATCTGGTTGTGCAATTTTAAAATCCAAATCCAAAGAGCTCATTTTTGTCATCCAATAAATAATTGATTGAGCTGTATTATCTTTTGCGCAAAAGATCACCTCATCAACTTTATAAATATAAACCACGAAACAAACTGAATACTTTCTATTTTTGAATTGGTTAGTTCTATAATTTCAGATACTCTTTTAGCCTCTTCCTCAGAACCTACAACAACAAATTTTTTATTTTTATTCGTCAATAATCCAAATCTATTTCCAATTGCAAAGTGTAAATAAATTCTAGAAATTAAATAATAAATCGTAATCCAAATTGATCCAATCAATATATAAAGTCTTGAGAATTGCCAAATCTTTGGTAGCAATGCATAAAATACCAAAATGATTAATGTGCCTATTAATGGAGCTTTTACAAATCGCATCAACTTGATAGGTGAATCATACCCCCCAACAAATAAAACACTTAGCATCCATATTGACAAATAAGCTGGTATTGAATAATTAATAATATCAACAGGGAATTCAATACTGTCCATTTTCCAATAATTTGTCATTGCAAATAGACCAACAACCAATACCAAAACATCAACAATCGGCAAAGTTATCCTTTTAACAAAACGAACAAGTATTGCTAAAAAGGCTCTAAAATAAATCGCACAATTAATCAAAAAAGAAAACAATTTAGCATTCTTTTGAGAGAAATGTTTTTCAGCAAAAATAACCATTGCTCGATAAAAAACGAACACATAATTCACCGAACTTTTCTTCGTGCTTTCACCTTTGTAATGGATAATTCGTGTTTCAGGAAAATAATAGTTTTTATAACCTCCCAACTGAATTCGATAGGACAAATCAATATCTTCTCCATACATGAAAAAGGCCTCATCCAATAAACCAACTTTATCTAAAGCCTCTTTTCGCATCAACATAAATGCACCGCTCAGAATATCAATTTCGTTGGTTTCAAATTCACTCAAGTTTCCTAAATGATATTGGCTGAATTTTTTAGATTTCGGAAAAAGTCTTGACAATCCAAATATTTTATAAAAAGCAACTGATGGAGTTGGTAATCCTCTTTTAGATTCAGGTAAAAAATTCCCTTTTCCATCCAACATACGAACCCCTAAACCACCGGCACCGGGATGTTCATCCATAAATTCGATTACTTTTTTAAATGTATCTTCCTCAACTACCGTATCTGGATTAAGCAATAATATATATTCGCTTGAAGACAATTCAATTGCTTGATTATTTGCTTTTGAAAACCCTCGATTATCTTTATTTGCAATTAAATTAACTTCTGGAAATTTCTGAGCAACCATTTCCACTGAACCATCAATAGAATTATTATCCACAACAAACACTTCTCCGGAAACGTTTTCCAAGGCTTTTCTTACCGAGTTTAAACATTGTTCCAAGAAGTATTCTACATTGTAATTTACAATGATGACACTAATTTTATATTTGAATAGGTTACTCATTTATTTTATAGATTTTAGACCTTAGATACTAGACACTAGTATTAATTTTTCTAACATCTAATTTCTAGCATCTAGCTTCTAATATCTAATTTCTATTTTACAGCTATACAAGAAATTTCAATTGGAACATCTAATGGTAATTTAGCCACTTGAACCGTTTCTCTTGCTGGAGGAATATTTTTAAAATAACTTCCGTAAATTTCGTTTACAACTGCAAAATCATTTAAATCCTTCAAGAAAATACTGCATTTCACAACATTATCTTCATTCATTCCCTCCTCCGCTAATAAAGCAAAAATGTTTTTCAATACTTGATGCGTCGCATTTTGAATTGAATCAACTACTAAAGTTCCATCCACTGGATTTAATGGAATTTGACCACTGACATACAATGTATTATTCGCTAAAATAGCTTGACTATAAGGTCCTATTGGCGCTGGAGCTCCTGAAATTTGAACAGCTTTTTTCATTTTTTTATTTTTATTTGATAACTAATTACAGTACAGTATTTCCTGAGTTATAGTTAACTTTGTTACAAGTTTAAGAATTTTAAAGCAAATTGCATTGAAAGTATTCATTTTAGATAATTATGATTCGTTTACCTACAATCTTTCTCACTATGTTGAAAGTTTGGATGTAGAAGTCTGCGTGAAGCTAAATGATCAATTTGAACTTTCTGAAATTGAAGAGTTTGATAAAATTATACTTTCTCCTGGTCCTGGATTACCAAAGGACGCTGGTAAATTAATGGCGGTGATTCAACAATATCATTCAACAAAACCAATTTTAGGAGTTTGCCTCGGAATGCAAGCTATCGGAGAGTTTTTTGGAGAAAAATTAGTCAATTTAGAAACAGTAAAACATGGAGTTCAAGAAATTATACATATTACCTCTCCTTCTAATATTTTTCATTCAATTAATTCACCTTTATCAGTAGGACTTTATCACAGTTGGGCAATTCAACCTTTTGAAAAAAATCCAAATATTGAAATAACTTCAAAATCTGAATTTGGTGTGACAATGTCAATTCAACATAAAAAACTTCCATTATATGGTGTTCAATTCCATCCAGAATCGATTTTGACACCAGAGGGAAAAAAGATTATTGAAAATTTTATAAAAAATTAAATTTTAGTGATTTTCGATTCAACCATTTGATTTAATTCAGTTTTTAATCTTAGAATGTAAATTCCTGACTGAAATTTTTCAATATCAACTGTTATCTTTTCACCTACCTGATTATAATCCAAATTGAAAGTTCTACCTGATAAATCAGTTAGTGTCAAATCTTGAATATCAATTTCTATTGGAATTGTTAATTCTAAAATTTTAGAAGTAGGATTGGGTGAAACACTAAAATCAAACTCATTAACAAGTTTATTTACAGCTAGGTTATAGCTGCAATTTTGAATAGTTGAATTATCATTCAGGGTATTGAAAAAATTAACATTGTCAATCGAATAACAAGACAAATCATAGCTGTCCCATTCGAAATCGAAACTCAAGGGCGCTAACAAACCTCCATAAGTACCTATTCCTTCAATCAAATAGGAATATGAATGATCAAACCAAGACCAAGAATTTAATGAATGGACATGGAAAATATGTCTCAACTCATTTTGAACATAAAAATCAGTTATACTATCAACTTTAAATCCTTCATAATCATTCAACAAAGTAACATTTTCTCTAGTTATTGTATCTCCTACCTGAATATCAAAATCATATAAAAGAGAATCTACGCCGTTGACATTATAGTATACTTTCAATAAATCTTGACGAATAAAAGCATAAAGACTGTCATTGTATATTGTAGTACCGCCAACATAATTATAGTTTGGATTTGAAGGATTGCTTGGTAAATAATAATCGTATCTTAACTTTTTTGAATAGACTTTTTTATATTGAAAACTCCCAATTGTTGTATCGCCTTGAATTCGTTTTACAGAGGTGTAATTATGGAAATATTCACCATAAGGTTCTGCTGTGTGGAAAAATTCCTTCCATCTAGTTAAATCATTAAAATAGTTTGCTGATTGCGCCCAAAGTTGCATTGACAAAAAAAAGATGATAAATGAAGTTAAGAATGTTTTCATAATTTATGATCGTTAGAATTTATATTCATGACGTTTTCAAATCAAAGAAGGTTGGTAAATTAGTTAAACTATTTTTTTAGAAATTACAATACAATTGATCTATTTCTTCCTCTGTATTAAACGCATGTAAACAAATCCTCAACCCTTCTCTTCCTTTTGGAACTGTTGGAGAATAAATAGGCTTTATGCCAAAATTAACTTTTTGTAATTTCAGAGCTAATTCTTTTGTTTTCTCTACATCTCCAATTTCTAACAATTGAATCGGAGAATGAATATCTGATGAAAAATTAAACTCCTTAAATGTCTCTCTAAAAAAAACTATTATTTCTTGTAATCTGATCCGTTGAGTTTCATTTTGATTGTACTCAATTACTTTACCAATTCGATTACAACTTTCAGGAGGTAATGCGGTTGTATAAATAAATGATCTTGAAAAATTTATCTGGTAATCAATTAATTCTTTACTCCCTAAAATTACAGCTCCATGAGAACCGTAAGCCTTTCCGAAAGTAACCAAACGAGCAAAAACAGCCTTTTCGATTTCTTCTTGATGAACCAATCCTTTCCCATTTTCTCCAAAAACTCCAGCTGCATGTGCTTCGTCCACAACTAAATACGCATTGTGATTTTGACAGATTTCTGCAATTTGTTTTAGAGGAGCGATATCTCCATCCATGGAATACAAAGATTCTATAGAAACATAAATTGTACCTGTTAACTTTTCAAGTTTTCGCTCTAAATCAATGATGTCATTATGCTTGAAGGAGATAGATTCTGCAAAACTCATTCGAATACCATCTCTTACGCTTGCATGAATGTATTCGTCATACAAAACGGTATCTCCACGCTGCGGAACACAACTAAAAAAACCAATGTTCGCATCGTAACCAGAATTGTAAATTATAGCTGATTCCGTTCCGAAAAAAGTGGCTAATTTCTCTTCGGTTGATAAAGCTATTTTTGAAGTACCCGATATCAAACGAGAACCTGTGCTTCCATTTTGAGTTGGGTATTCTGATTCAAATTTTACGCGCGACAATCCTAAATAATCGTTCGAAAAGAAATCAATCGCTCCTTCAAACGAAGAAAGGGAACGTAATGTCCCCTCTTCTATTCTTTTATTTAGTTTGTTTTTTAGTTTTGAATCCATTTTTTATTAAACCATATAAGGCATATAAGGACATAAAAGTCTAATCTAGTGTCACCCCTCTTAATCTCCCCTCAATGGGAGAAACCAAACTAATCCCTAACATCTAAAAACTATTGACTATTTCCTCAACTATTGCCTATTGCCTAATCACTATTGCCTAGATAGAAGTTACTTTACGCGGTTCGAAACCTGCTTTTTTTGCTTCTTCTAAATCGATTGCTCTTTGTGCTTCTTTTGCTTTTCTTGCTTCAATGATTTCATCTGGATTTGAAACTGGTTGTTCACCATCAGCAAAAGGTGCTTTCGCAATTAAACCTAAAATATCAAACATCTCTTTATCCTCGTTGTATTCTGGATTTGGAGTCGTTAATAATTTATCTCCAGCGAAAATAGATCCAGCTCCAGCCATGAAACATAATGCTTGAGCTTCCATGTTCATTTTTGTTCTACCAGCTGATAAACGTACAACTGATTCAGGGAAAGCAATTCTTGTCATTGCAACCATACGAATCAATTCCCATTGTTCGATTGGTTTTTGATCTTGTAATGGAGTTCCTTCAACAGCTACTAAAGCGTTAATTGGAATAGAATCTGGAGGAGTTGGCATTTCCATGTAGCTCAATAACAAACCAACACGATCCTCAACTGCTTCACCCATTCCGATAATACCTCCAGAACAAACTGTAATACCAGCTTTACGAGCGTTTTCAATCGTATTTAAACGCTCATCGTATTCTCTTGTTGAGATAATGTCTTTGTAAAATTCTTTTGAAGAATCTAAATTATGATTGTATGCAAATAAACCTGCATTTTTCAAACGTTTTGCTTGATCTTCATTCATCATACCTAATGTACAACAAACTTCCATCCCTAAATTATTTACAGCAGAAACCATTTCAACCACATTGTCGAAATCTTTGTTATCTCTAACCTCTCTCCAAGCTGCTCCCATACATAAACGAGAAGAACCGTTTTCTTTCGCGTTTTTTGCTTGCTCAATCACTGATTCAACAGTCATTAATTTATGAACGTCAACATCTGTGTTATATCTTGCAGCTTGAGGGCAATATCCGCAATCTTCAGAACAACCACCAGTCTTAATACTAATCAAAGATGACATTTGAACTTCTCTTGGATTATGAAACTGTCTGTGAATCGTTGCTGCTTCAAAAACTAACTCTAAAAGGGGTTTATTGTATAACTCTAAAAGAGTTTCTTTTGTATTATATTTCGGATTAACTTTCATTCTTGTTAATTTAATTTGGTGCAAAGATAATGAAAAGGTTATTTACAGTCAATTAATTTCTTGAAGAGTTTGTTTACATTGACAATTGTGCTTTTGGGATTATTTATAGTATATTGATTGATTTGAAATTAATAGACCTCTTTGGAATTTTTATTTTAGAAATCAATTCATTATTATTAAATTTGTTATAAACTGATAAAGTATATAAACTTCGTATTATGACCCACGTATTCCGCATAGATGATTCAAATCCTTACGCTAAATCAGTCGTAGAATTTTTAAAAACGCTCGATTTTGTAAAAGAAGATTTAAATGAAACATCTGAATTCAATTTAACTGATGAGCATTTGAAAATATTAGATGAAAGAAGAAATGATCGAATTACAAATAAATCAAAAACACATTCTTGGGAAGACGTTAAAGAATTTGTTAAACAAAAAAAATAAAACTAAATCATACTAACAAAAAAAAAATCCAATTCTAAATTTTAACCAACCTAAATGACAAGAAAATTCAATATTCAAATTGAAGAAAGAGCTAAACTTGAAATTGCTGAAGCTTTTGAATGGTACGAAATTCAAAAAAAAATGGTCTTGGAGAAGATTTCTTAAACTCAATTGATAATGCTTTCAAGGCTATTAAAAAAGCACCTAAAGGATATACTCAAATTAAAAACCATAGACAATTTCCTTTGAACAATTTTCCTTTCGTTATTCTTTATGAAATTGATCATCTAACAATATTTGTAGACGCCGTTTTTCATACAAGTCGAAATCCTAAAAATAAGTTTTAATCAATCTTTTTCTTTGTTACTCTAAGTTCCTTTTTTTTTCGAAGCATTGCACCTCGAAGTAATGCTGAATGTTAGTTCATCTCAGCTGATTAATTCAATTTCATTTAAAGAAATAGGTCCTAAAAGTTGAAAGCGTGATTATTATCATTTTTTTATCCTTGAATTAAATGCATCTTTACATAAATTCATCTATTTGAAATTATTATGGCATTTATTGATTATTACAAAGTCTTAGAAATTGATAAATCAGCAACGGAAAGCGATATAAAAAAAGCGTACCGTAAATTAGCGCGCAAATACCATCCAGATGTCAATCCAAACAATGAAGCGGCAAAAGTAAAGTTTCAGGAAATCAATGAAGCACATGAAGTATTGAGTGATACTGAAAAACGTAAGAAATACGACCAATACGGTAAAGATTGGAAACATGCCGACGAATTTGACAAACAAAAACAACAGCAACGAAGTAGTCGCGGTTATTCAACTGATGGATTTAATGATAACGATTATTCAAGCTTTTTTGAGTCGATGTTTGGAAATACAGGCGGAAGATCCTATCGTTCGGGATCGTTTAAAGGTCAAGATTTGGCGAGCGATGTTCATTTAAAATTGACAGATATACTTGAAGCTCAAAAACAAACGCTTTCAGTTAACGGTAAAAATATTCGATTGACCATTCCTGCTGGAGTTGAAGATGGACAAACGATTAAAATAAGTGGAGTTGGTGGTGAAGGAGTAAACGGTGGACCAAAAGGTGATTTATACATTACATTTAAAATTCAGAACAACACAACTTTCAAACGTGAAGGAAGCAATCTTCTAAAAACGATTGAATTGGACATCTACACTGCTGTTTTAGGTGGTGAAATTATGGTGGATACATTGTCAAGTAAAGTGAAATTAAAAGTTGTACCAGGAACTCAAAACAACACCAAAGTTAAATTGAAAGGCAAAGGTTTGCCTGTCTACAAAAAAGAGAATGAATTTGGTTATTTGGTTATTACTTACATGATCAAGATTCCAACTAATTTAACAGATAAACAAATAGAGTTATTTAAAGAACTTGCTAATTCATAATCGTATGGAAATCGAAAACTTAGTATCCTTACATCAGTTTTGTGAATTTCATGAAATTGAAAATACATTAGTACTCGCGTTAAATGAGCACGATTTAATCGAAATTTTTATTGTTGATGGCGAATCGTATATTCATACTGAATCAATTCACTTATTGGAAAAAATAATTCGTTTACACCATGACCTTTCTATCAATTTTGAAGGAATCGATGTGATTGTTCAACTGATTGATAAAATTAATTCATTGCAAGAAGAATTAATGGAAATGAAAAAGAGATTGGAAGGGATTGATGGGTAAAGTGTTTTTTGTTTGGTCTTCTGAAGTGCTATAAGTTGAGATTTAGCGAAGCATTGCAAATGCTTCGCAGTGGATGTTTATATTTTGATTTTCTCTGCAAATTTATGTTTTTTATTTGAGCAGGATTGCAAATCCAGCTCAGCGGGGAGCAGCATTAAAATACCTCGCAACAGGTCAATTTCCACTTCTAATTAAAGAATCTAGATTATAGACTTCAGATATTGAATTATCATTTATAGCGTATTTAATTTTTATTTTTTTATTTTCAAAAAAATCTGGTATTTTTCCTCTTGAACAATCTTCATATTTTTTATCATTTATCCAGTATACATAATAAAATCTGGAAGGTGAATGTGAACCTGAATGTTTTATTCCTATTATTTTTGCAGTTGTTATTTTATAATTCAATAATTTTTTATCATTATTATTCGCAATAATTTCATTAATGAAAATTAAAAGGATAAATAATAATATTATTACCAAACCTATTTTATTTTCTCTATTTAAAACCATTTGAATCATCAACTTTATTTAATGTACCTTTTATATAAACTGAAAATGTTTCGCTTCCCAAAAATCAGTCAAAAGAAAAATCTTCCCAAAAAATAGATGATAAAATCCTGCCATTTAATGCTTACTGTCTAATATTAGTTTTTGAATAATTCCCAAAGCAATTAATTTCTCCATTTAGCTTTATGAAAATAATTGTTTCTGAAGTCCTTCCTTGTACCTTATTTAATAAATTTAGCTTTAAGACTATATCATCATATTCATCAATCGTCAAATTGCCTTTTGAAATCAACAACTACATCAACTTCAATTTCACTCCTTTATTCACAATATTCAATTTCAATGAGAAACGAATGTTTGAAGAATAATTTTTGAATAATGTTGATTCATTTTGACTTTGGTAGAGCGGGAAATAAACGCCGAACACTTTGCTGATTCTGAAACCTACACCTGTATTGAAAACACCATAAACTACACCATTTACATTAAAAGCTCCAGCATCAGCAAAAACACCTAAACCTTTGATTTTAATTGGCAAGTCTAAATATACATTTCCTGAAGTTAACCAGTTATTTGTTGTTCCATACCATGAATTACTTTTGAAGCCTCCTAAATTTTCCATTCGTTGACTTCCCCATAATCCTGTTGTTTCATTTCTTCCCATGAAATATTCTTCGTAGAAAACATCTTGAAATCCTGATGTTCCGGATAATGAATAACTATATCTGTATGGTAAACCATAAGCGTCTGCTTTGTAATTATAAATTTTACCAAAGAACGCTCTAAATTCAATCCATCTTGTCATCTTGTTTTTCATATAACGGTAGCTATAACTTCCCTCAACAGATGCTCTTGAAACATTGTTTTTTGATTCAATTTCTTGTAAGAAATCATTTCTTAAATTGAATTTAAATTCATGATCTGGTTTTGAATACGTTAAACCATATTTGATAAATCCTCCTGCATCAGAAGTTGTAACTCCCCCATTCAAATGTTGTGTATAGGAACCTTGAACTAATACATTTTGAGTTAATGGAGTTGCTTTTTTTCTATTTCCAATTTTAATATTCAAGTATGGTGATGCATTTACAAAACTTGCATTCTTTCCTTCTCCAAATGATTTTAAAGATATTCCTAAACGTGCAATCTTAATGTTTGACTTTGGTAAAAATGAATAACTCAACTCTGAAATACCTGAAAGATTTTGTCTACCAGTAGAATACATCGGAGCGACTAAATATTGGAATTTTTTAAATGGAATTCCGTTGTTGTGCAATACCAATCCAACCATAAATTGATCGTATGCATTTCCACCAATCATCGGTGTCCAAAACACATTTGTTTTAGAAGTTGTTTGATCTCCAACTAAAAACTCGAATTTCAACGGTTCAAATTTATTGAATAATTGACTTTTTTTCCAAGTATTGTTCGTTCTTGAAATTTCTGGAATATTTTTATCTGAATCAATTCTTACTTCATCAATCGAAGTTGATTTGAAATGAACCGTTCTATAATTTTCACCTGGCTCAGCGTATGTTTTTTC
>JAJTEO010000062.1 GCA_021300395.1 Fluviicola sp.
CGTTCTTGAAATTTCTGGAATATTTTTATCTGAATCAATTCTTACTTCATCAATCGAAGTTGATTTGAAATGAACCGTTCTATAATTTTCACCTGGCTCAGCGTATGTTTTTTCTACCAACACTCCTTTTTCATAAGCAGAAACTTCGATCGGTCCATTTACTTGACCTTTGTTTTTGACTTTTACTTCTGTTCCGTTTTCTACTTTCTTCACATTTACAATTTTGTAATCGATGTGATTCGTCGTTTGAATTAAATCCTTGAACAACCATGATAAATCTTTCCCAGATGTTTTCTCGAAAGAAGCTCGCATATCTTCTGGTTGCGGATGTTTAAATTTCCATTCTTCAAAGTAAGCATGTTGACATTTTCCAAACAATTCTTCCCCTAAATAATCTTTCAAGTAAAACATAACCAATCCAGTTTTCATGTACATGATTGAACCATAGTTTGCTCCTGTAAAATCTGCTGAGTGCGTTTCAATTGGTTGATCTTCTCCCATTACAGCTGTAAAACGGTAAGAAATATCACTTAAATCATGATGATCTAAATTGTCTAAATGAAATTTTCCATTCAAAATCATGTCAGAAAAACGAGTGTTTTCAGGGTATTTCGTTTGAACATATCTCACTTCATTCAAGGTATTCATTCCTTCATCCATCCAACCGTGAACACGTTCGTTTGAACCTAAAATTCCATAAAACCAGTTATGTCCAACTTCGTGAACAATCACTACTTCTAATTCTTCTTTGTTACCTGTATTTCCAATCACTGTAATTGTTGGATATTCCATTCCTCCACCAGCGCTGATTGTTCCATCAACAGCAGTAACATTGTTGTAAGGATAATCTCCATTCCACAACGAATAGTAATATGTTCCATCATTGATATATTCAATTGCATTTTTCCAAACTTCTGCATTTCTCGGCGTAAACATTGCCCAAGAAGTTACTTTTCTTTTAGAAGCTGGTAATTCAACTTCTCCTTTTAAAACTTCATATCTTTTATCAGCAAACCATGCGAAATCATGTACTTTTGATTGCGTATATCGAATTGTTTTGTATTCTGAAGATGAAGCTGGGAAATTCATATTTGCTTTTCTTCCTTCATTTAATTCTCCATTTTCAAATTTCAATCGTGTTTTTAAAGCCAAATCAGTTAAAAAATCAATTTCTGAAGGCGTTTGACAATCTCCTGTTGCTCCTAACACATAATTCTTTGGCAACGTAATACTCACATCAAACGACCCAAATTCAGAATAAAATTCTCCTTGATTCAAGTATGGAATTGGGTTCCAACCATTTTTGTCATAAACAGCTGGTTTAGGATACCATTGTGTTATTTGATACGATTGACCAACATGACCTAAACGAGAAATTTCTCCTGTTGGTATTTTCACTTTAAATGGTGTTGAAACAGTTAAACGTTGACCTGGTAATAACGGTGTTTTCAACATCAATTTACAAATATCTATGTTCTTAGAATCCAATTCCCATTTAACAGCTTCACCGTTGATTTTAAAATCTAAACCTGAAATATTTCCTTTCAAACTGTCATCACCATATTTCAACAAGGTTTCTCCTGAGTTCCATTGTTGCTTTCCTAAAGCAGTTTTCTCATTTTGATACGCATTTGGCCATAAATGAATGTACAAGAAATCCAATTGATTTGGTGAATTATTGATGTATTCAAACTCTTCAAAAGCAGTTAATTCGTGCTTTGAATCGTCTAATTTTACTTCAATTTTATAATTCACTTCTTGTTGCCAATAGCTTTGAGAAGTTGCTGAAAATGTGATGAATGTAATTAACGTTAAAAAGAATAGGTTCTTCATAAATTCATGTTTGATATTAAGAGGTACAAATATGCAAAAAAGTTACAAGCTGAAGTGTTTTATCTACACAACAGGCTGTAACTTATTAATGAATGGTTGAAATTAATGTTTTGCGTCTTCTGCTTCTTTTGGATCTTCCGGAATGATTTTAACCGGATTTTTAACTTTTTGGATATTATCTAAAAAGTCTTCCAATTGAGAAATTGATAATTGTTTTGCGATGATTTTTTTGTCTTTATCCAAAACAAAAACTCTTGGAGTTGTTACCACATCGTAATAATCATCGTACTTAATAGACTCTACAGTTGTGTACTTGGGTATTATTTCGTTGGCATTTTTCCCTGCAATTCTAATAATTGACTCTGTTAACGCAACATTTATAAATGTAATATGATTTTCTTTAATGAACTTCTTCCATAACGGGTAATCTTCACCAACAGCAGCTGTAACTGCAAAAACCTCTACATTTCTAGCTTTTAATTTTTGTTCGTATAACTTTTGAAGTTTCGGAGTTGTCACTTTGCAATGTCCACAATTTGGCGACCAGAAATATAAGACTGTATATTCACTTTTCAAGCTATAAAAATCTTTCCAAACTTTTTCTGTTGTATCCAATAATGAGATATTCGCTGGTTTTGAACCAATCACAAGATTTTTCTGTACGTTCACTTTCCCACAGAAATCATCAATTTTATCTTGCTTCAACCAGAAAGCTGCATTTTTTCCATCACTTGTTTTAGAGCAAATATATTTTTCTCCTAATTTGATCCAAACTTTATCCATCCCCATGATTTTGTTTTTCTCAAAACTGGTCATTAAAGAAGTAACAGTCAATTCATATACACTTGATTTCGGATTCAATTTATCGATCAATTCATAAGCGTATTTCAAAATTGTATCAGGATGCTGAATTAACATTGTTTTACCAAAATAAGTTTCTAATTTATTGTGATACAATGGTGTTGCTGTAATTCGATCGTCTTTCAAATTAAAATTATCGAAAAAATGAGACCTATAATAACGGTATTGAAAAGATGAATCTGTAATTTTTCCATTTTGATCTTTGGGCGCATCTGGAATCTTAATATCAATTGACATACTCACAATTAAAGCAACAACTGTATTTGGATATTTCGCAATTAAATCATTTTGATAAACCAATACATCATCTGAAATTTGCTGTGCTTTTTTAGTCAACTCTTTATATTTATCACTGTTGACATCTGTAATTTTCTTTTGCTCATCAGAAATTGCCGTTGATTCTTTTCTTTTAGAAGTCAAATACGCCATGTAATCAATAAACAATTGGTTTTCTGCCGATTTCTTCACCTTCATATTCGTAAAATATTCCGGTCCAAACGTCTCAATATCCACTTCTTCATTGTTGTAAACAAACTCAAAATATTTCTGACCAGGGAGTAAAACAGCTAACAATCCTGGTTTTTGTTTTTTTCCATCAAATTGAACGATACCACCTTTTATGTTTGCCGTATCAGCATAATACAATTTATTCCCTGTGTATTTCACTAAATGAATTACAGTATCTTTTTGTCCAACGATATTGAATTTTATTTTTTGTCCAAATAAATTTCCAATCGATAATAAAACAGCTATTAAAATTATATTTTTCATGTAGTTCTTTTGATATTTGATAATGTATATCCATTAAAAAAGCTGTCAAAATAAATTAATGACAGCTTTCAATATTATTGTTTCATTTGCTCTTCTTCTTCCGGATCTGGAGGAAATAATTTTGGTGCATTTTTCACTTTTTGCATTGTATCCAAGAAATCTTCCAATTGAGAAATAGATAATTGTTTCGCAACTATTTTTTTATCCTTGTCCAAAACAAATACTCTTGGCGTAGAAAAAATATCATACGTTTTTGAGAAATTCAACGCTTCTAAAGAAGTGTATTTTGGCACAAACTGGCGCGCATCTTCGGTTGCTTCTTTGAATAATTTCTCAGTCAATCCAACATTGATAAACGTTAAATGATTGTCTTTGATAAATTTTTTCCATAACTCAAAATCACCTCCTACTGCTTTAGCAACTGAAAAAATCTCAACATTTCTAGCTTTCAATTTCTCTTCGTACAAACGTTGTAATTTGGGTGTCGTTTTTTTACAATGACCACATTCCGGATCCCAGAAATATAAGACCGTATATTCAGCTTTAACACTGTAAAAATCTAACCATTTCGTGTCAGTTGTATCTCTTAAGCTTATATTAGGAGGAACTACTCCTAACACTAGGTTTTTCTGCACTTCTACTTTTTCACATAAGTCTTTCAACTTATCTTCTGGCATCCAAAAAGCAGGAGATTTTCCTTCTGAGTTAGTACTACAATAATAACGTTGTCCCATTCGATTGAAAACCTTATCCATACCCATGATTTTACTCTTCTCATACGTTGAAGTAATCCATGTCACACAGAATTCAAACGTTTTTGTTTTTTGATCTAAACGGTCACAAAAATCAAATGCATACTTAATAATTGTATCCCAATGTTGAACCATCATTGTTTTTCCAAAATACGTTTCAATTTTATTTTGAAAAATAGGAGAATTCACTAATCGCTCATCTTTTAAATCAACATTGTCGAAGAAGTGTTCTCTATAATAATGGTATTGAAACAATGAATCTGTTATCTTACCATCTTTGTCTTTCGGTGCATCAGGTATATGAACATCCATTGACATTTTAACAATTTTAGAAACTAACTTCTCCTTGTTTACAGCAATTAAATCCAATTGATATTTTTCAACCTCATCAGAAATTGACTTTAATTTCGCTGTTAACGTTTTGTATTCAGCACTTTTATCATCTTTTATTTTAGAACGTTCATCAGTAATTTTTCCTGATTCTGTTCTTTTCAGAATTAAATAGTTCATGTAGTCAACGAACACTTTATTTTCTTCCGATTTCTTAACCTTCATCGTTTTAATAAAATCCGGACCTTCTGTTTCAATATTAATATCTTCATTGTTGTAAATGAATTCAAAATATTTTTGACCAGGTAATAAAACTGCTAAAATTCCAGGTTTTTGTTTTTTACCATCAAATTCAACTATTCCCCCTTTGATATTAGCTGTATCAGCATAATAAAGATTTTTACCATAATAGCGTACTAAATGAATTGTCGTATCTTTTTGACCTACGACTTTAAATTTCATTTTTTGACCAAATGAGAATGTCGAACAGAAAAGGATTGCGAATAATAGTAACTTTTGCATATGTTATTTCTTAATTATTGATTGAAATTAATCTAATGACGTACCAAAGTTAAAAAACAAATCTTTTTTAACATTTCTTTAACGAATTAATATTGCTTAAAAATTTCTTTTTTCGCGCTTCGGAAACTTGCAAAAGCAAATAAACCATATGAAAGCACCAATACAACAATACTTTGCCATGTTAATCCTTTGTCAATGTACAAGCCTCCTTCATCAAACATTTTATCTAAAAAGAATTTAAAACCGAAGAAAATCAACACACCAATTCCAGCAACATATCCAAATATTTTTACGAAATAAAGAAAGAATGCTTTGATTAATTCTGAAGGATGGTATCCCATTCTCATCAAGGTTCTAACTTCATATAAATTTCTAGACATCAACAATTGCATGTATTGAATTAACACCAATCCTGAAACAAAAACGGCGATAATTGAAACTCCAAGCACCACTAGAATCAATGTTCCAACCACACTTTTTAATCTCCCAATCATCATTTGTGAATTTTTAGATTCCAACCCTCTTTTCGTTAACAAATCTTCCACTAAACCGAACTGACTTTCTTCTCCAGAAATCATGATTTGCGTGATTTTTTGATCTGAACCGTCAGAGTACATATCGTTTCCATATTTCATAAATGATTCTGGAACTAATAGTGAACTCACTTCATTTGTAAAACCAATGATTTTTGCATCTACACGCTCTTCGATTTGTTTTTCACTGTTCCATAATTTGAATTTAAATTTAATTCCCATTGCCAAATCATCTGAAACTTGAGGGATTCCGCTTGCACTCATGAAGGTATTTAACATCACTAAAAACTCTCGAGGCATAATGATTGGAACAAATTGATCTCCTTTCGACCAATGCCATTTCGTAGTTTTCACATCTAAGAAATCTTCATCAACCGTTTGAATAAATACATCCGTTCTAAAATAAGGAACCATAGGATCATCCGTTTGAAAAGAAACATCGAAATTGTTACTGATTACTGGTTTCACATCTTTAATGAAAGGCTCAGCTATCATGTTTTTGATTTCATTCTTAGAAAAATCCGTTTTTGTTAAATTCAAACTACTTGAATTTGTTACTTTTTTCTGAACGATGATCGTATTTGGACCTAAAATATCAGCTCCTTTTCCGAACTCATTTACTTTTATCAAATAATGGATTGACGTTATCAAAAACGTAATTCCCATAAAAGCACCAACCATCGCAATCACCAATTGCTTTCTGTCTTGGTTTTTGAATAATAATTTATTTAACATGGCTTAGAGTTTTAATTCTTGATCATATTGATAACCGTGACTATCGCCTAACGTAGTCAAAACGAAACCTGCATTTTGTTCAGCACATCGTTTATCGATTAATCCCATACATTTTTTTGCATTTACCTCATCCAAATGAGAATAAGGTTCATCCATAATCAACCACTGAAAAGGCTGGCAAAGTGAACGGACAATTGCTAAACGTTGTTGCTGCCCCATCGACAACAAACCACATCTTTGCTCCCATTTATTATCGATTTCCAATAATTCTAACATTTGTTTTAATTCCGTTTCAGAATAAACATTTTTCAATTTATTTTTCAGAATTAAATTTTCTGCAACCGTTAAATTTGGAAACAACTGTAAATCTTGATATACAACTGATATTTTCTCTTGACGAATCGTTGTCCATTCATCTGGCGAGAAGGATTTTATATCTTTTCCATCGTAAGTCAATACACCATCGTAATCTCTTCGAAGACCAATCGTTGTCATAGTAAACGTTGATTTTCCTTTACCACTTGAAGCATTCAACAAAATATGTTTTCCTTGCTCCAATTCAATGTAATTTCCCCAAATACTTTCTGATCCATGTTGAATCGAAGCTAAAGGAACCGGCATGATATGATCGAGAATAATTTTCATAATTTCACTGTTTAGATGGTGTATTTCAAGAATCGTTCCAAATTGTAAATAATTTACAGTTGAAAGTTAATAGTGTTTATTTTGAAATAAAACCTCCACCTTTGAAGGGGGATTGAGGGGGATGATTATTGTGAATTTAAATTTGTATTATCTCTCCTCGGGGAGGAAAATTCTAACTTTCTTAATCACTAGTCAAAAGGAGAGGATGTTTTACTTCCTCCCTTGAGGGAGGATTGAGGAGCGTGATAACCGCGAATTCAATTCTGTGTAGGCTCAATTCGGAATTTAGATAATCGTTGTCACCTCCCTTAGTCCCTCCTCAAGGAGGGAAAAATTAATCCCACTATCTTCTCCACCTCATCAAAATCAATCCAAACAGCATCTGGATGTCTTCTAAACCAAGTGAGTTGACGTTTGGCGTATCTTCTTGTGTTTTGTTTGATTAATTCGATGGCTCTTTCTAATGTTATTTCATTATCTAAATATTGAAAAATTTCAGAATAACCAACGGTATTCATTGATTGAAGATGTCTAAGATGTTGTACTGATTTAACTTCTTCGATTAAACCGTTTTCTATCATCAAATCTACTCTTCGATTGATACGATCATATAACTTTTCACGTTCATGATTGATCACAAAACGTTGAACTTCAAAGAAAGGTGGAATTGGTTTATTTGTTCGTTGACTTGAAAAAGTTTTTCCTGTAAGACGAATCACTTCGATTGCTCTTATAATTCGCATTGGATTACCTTTATCGACTTCATTAAAATAATCTAAATCCTTTTCTTTTAATTCATCTAAAAGTGGATCTAAACCATTCGTTTCAAATTCAGTTGTGATTTCAGCTTTTAATTCATCCGATTTCGGAATTGGATCTAATCCTATACAAACTGCATCGATAAACATTCCTGATCCACCAACCATAATGATTGTATCACGATTTTCAAATTCTGTTGTATGCAATTCCTAAAGCTGTTTTCCCACTTGCTGTTGGACCTTGAATGACTATTAGTTTTTTGTTGGACATTTTAATAGATGCTAGATATTAGAAACTAGACAATAGAATTAATGATAAATAGATGCCCACATCAAATAACGACTGTAAATTTCTCTTACATATCTAGTTGTGATAACACCATGCATTGCACCACTTTCAACAACTGGATCTCTGTAAAACTCTCTTTTCGATAAATTCAATGCCATTTCTTCCACGTTTTCATCCCAAACTAATGGATTTTTACCGTGTTTCTCAGCTAAACGTTGAGCATCTTCAATGTGTGAACGACCTGCATTGTATGAAGCCAATGCAAATTTTTGACGTTGAACTTTATCAGGAATTGATTTCCAGAAATTAAAATCATCATTTAATTTATGCATTCCTCCCATAATCTGAACTTGTGGTGGAGAACTTGGATAAACACCATATGAAGCTCCTGTTTCAGGCATAAATTGAACAATACTATACGCTCCACCAAATGAAACCGCATCTGGATTAAATTTAGATTCTTGATACGCTAACGAAGCTAACATTTGCCAATCCCAACCATACTTCTTTGCTGCTGCTTTGAAATAAGCATCGTAATGTGAAATTTGCCCTCCTTTTAAACTAGACAATGCTATTTCTGTTGTCGTAGTTACATGCTCCATTTCAAAATATTTATGCTGAATGTATTTGAAAGTTGTTTTACGCATGAAATCTTCCAACCAAGTATCTATTTTCGCTTTCAATAATGGACTTGATTTACGTAATCCAAAAGCAATTTTTTGTTGAACAGATAAACTTAAAGAAAAATCAATATTATCGTAAAAACTACTGTTAATCTTAGCAACATTTTGTTCAGTTACTGTATAATCGATCATTCCTTCGGAAACCATTTCAATTAACTCTTCAGCTCCTAATTGCCCATCGTTTGATTTAATATAAATAGAATCCCCGATTTCTTCTTGTAAATGAATTAAACGTTCATAATAGCTTGAATTTTTCCAAACATGAATTTCCTTCGCTGCTAATTGAGATGGATCATGAAGCATATTCAAACGGATTTGATCTGCTGACATTTTTTCCCAACCTTTTGGTTTACGTTGAATCAGTACTTGATTAGATCGTATGATTGGTTTTGAGAAATCAATTAAATTACTGCGTTCTTTGGTAACCGTATAATTACAAGCAATCAAATCCCCTTCTCCATCAGCCAAAAGTTGATTCAACTCATCTAAATTATCTACGATTTTAATTTCTAACTCAACGCCTATCTCATTAGCAAATTCTTTTAATATCTCATATTCAAAGCCCATTTTACGGCCACGATAGATGAAAAAAGAAGTTGAGCTATTTTCAGCCAACACTGTCAATTTACCGTCTTTCAGAATCTCTGTCAAATCATATTTTACAGTATCTAAAACTTCTTGTTTTGCACTTTCTACAGAGGAGAAAAAACTAATTTTGATTACTGTTATGATGAACAATACAATCGCAATTACATACAGCGTTTTTAGACGTTGTGTAACAAAGTAATGATGTAATTTCTCAAGTATTTTATCTTTCATTTTTCAATAGAACAGAATAAACTATAGAAATTCTACGGCAGGAATCAATAAATGTTACGAAAATCAAGTAATTAGACGAAATTAAACTGAAAATTCAATCTTTGCATCTATCATATATTTTTGAAAAGCTTCTGTTATATCCTTCTCAAATTGAACAAATACAGTGGGAGCTTTTGCTAATTCATTTGGAAATGAAATTCGTTTAGATAAACCAAAACTTGATTTTTCTAATCCTTCCATAAATTGATAATAATGCAACCAGTTGATTTCTTTCATTTTAGTTAACATCACATAAAATTGATCCGAATAATGTTTATTTGAAAAATCAATCGAATTATAGAAATCGTTTACAAATACATCATATTCCTTAGTATGAAATTCTTTCCAATTCTTTGCTAATAAATGATCAAAATAAAGATCTACAGCAATTCCTGCCACTTTTGGTAGCGGTTCATAAAGTTTATGAAGTAATTCAATTACAGCAGGATGATGATCAATAAAATTATCAATTCTACGATGCAATCGAATACCTTCTTGAATCTTTTCTGGATAATTAGACAAATCTTTTCCTTTAACGAAATCACCATACAAGTTAGCTTGCATTAAAGCGAAATCGTTATTTGAAAAGTAAAGATGTCCTAAGAAATTCATGCGAATTCAGACAATTCTATCCATCTTTCTGTTTTAGAATCGATTGCTTCAACAATCTCACCCAATTTTTGACCTGCTTTCATCAACTCATCATTCGAAAGGGAAGTATCTGATAATTTATTTGTATAAACTTCCTTCTCAGCTTCTAAGCCTTCTAATTCTTTCTCTATTGTTTCAAATTCAATCTTTTCTTTGAAAGATAATTTTCTTTTTGCTGGAGCTGCTTTTTCAACTGCAGGTGAAAGTTGTTGTGCTTTAGATTCCGTTTTCACTTCTGCCTTAGCCCCACCTTCTTTATCGCTCTTCTTTTGAGCAGCAATTTCTTTTCTATATTCAGTATAATTTCCAACGATATCTTTGATTGCTCCTTGTCCCTCGAAAACAAAAATATGGTCAACCATTTTATCCATGAAATACCTATCATGCGACACAACGATTAAACATCCTTCAAAGTGACGAAGGTAATCCTCCAAAACACTCATTACGAAAATATCCAAATCATTTGTTGGCTCATCTAAAATTAAGAAGTTTGGATTTTTCATCAAAACAGTCATTAATTTTAAACGACGTTTTTCACCTCCACTTAATTTATAGACATAGTTGTAATGCATATTTCTAGGAAACAAAAACTTCTCTAAAAATTGAGCAGCCGACATTTGACGACCTTTATCCAATGGAATGAATTCAGCTATATCACGAATAATGTCAATGACTTTTTTATCTTCTGCAACTTGAATTAATTCTTGATTGTAATAACCAAAAACAACAGTTTCTCCAACTGCAATTGAACCTTTATCAAGTGGTTCTCTTTCTTGAATGATATTTAAAAAAGTAGATTTTCCAGTTCCATTATTACCTACAATTCCTAAACGTTCTTTACGTTTGAAATTATAAGAGAAATTTTCAATAATTACTTTTTCCGGACTCCAAGCTTTTCCAATTTTATGTAATTCTAAAATCTTAGATCCTAAACGTTCCATTTTTACTGGAATATCAATTTCATCTTCATTGATTCGTTGACTTGCTACCTCTTTAATTCCTTGAAAAGATTCAACTCTCGCTTTTTGCTTTACACCTCTTGCTTTCGGTTGACGGCGAATCCATTCTAATTCTTTTTTAAAGGTATTTCTCGCCTTATCAATTGTAGATTGTAATTGTTCTTGACGTTCTGCTTTTTTCTCTAAATAATAGGAGAAATTTCCTTTATAACGATAAATTGTTTCGTCTTCTAATTCTAAGATTGAATCACAAACCACTTCTAAGAAGTAACGATCGTGCGTCACCATCAAAATAGTTGATTTTGATTTAGAAAGGTATTCTTCTAACCACTCGATCATATCTAAATCCAAGTGATTCGTAGGCTCATCTAATAACAAGAAATCAGCTTCAGAAACCAATACTTTTGCTAGTGCAACTCGTTTTTTCTGTCCACCAGATAAACTACTGATTAACAAATCAGTATTATCTAATTTTAATACTGAAAGAATTTGATTCACTCGAACTTCAATATCCCAAGCATTCAAATCCGTTAATTCTTGAAAGCATTCATTCAACACATCTTGATCTCCCGATTTCATTGCTAAATTGTATTTTTTTACAACTTGCAATTCAGGTAAATCATGTGCGAAAACGGCTTCTAAAATGGTATGATTTTCATCTAGATTTTCAGTCTGCTCCATGAAAGCAATTCGAATATCATTTCTAAAAACAATACGTGAATCAATTAATTTGTAATCTTTTTTGATGCGATTGATAGCTAAAATTGAAGTACTTAAACCAATAATTAGCAAATAAAACCCTAATCCAAATGAAATTGATTTAGATTCAGAATTAATTAAATAAATATTCACGATAACAATTGCAATTGAAAGAAAATACAGAACAGCTGTAACTCTCGCAATCATTATTTGACGTTTTAAATTTTTATAATTGAATATTGTCAATAAACAAACTAACGCTAATACAATAAACATAATATAAATAGGCATTGGAGACAATTTATCCAATTCAGTATTAAACATCTTTTTATCAATGGAATGAGATGTCAAAACCCACTTTCCTTTTTCGATAAATCCTGTAAAAATTGTTGTTCCAAAAGAAACAATTGAAAGACAAATAATAGAAACAAGTAAATAAACTGTTTGAATTCGTTGAATCATAATAATTATTTTTTGTGTAAAGATAGGAAAGTCTTTAAACTAAAAGATCATTATTCTTTTAAACAGGCTTATTTTCGAGAAAAATTGTAAAATTTTAACTGAATAGATTCATACCAAGTTGGTTGAACACCTCTTCCTATATTTACATGAATCGAATCGATATTCTTATAGTAAAGTCGTGGATTAAATTCAACATGAAACTTCGTAGATTCATTTAAGTTTGGAACTCTATAACCTAGCAATGCAGTTGCTTTTTTGATTTCTTTTCCATTATTGTAATAAAATACATCAATACTAGGATTGCTTTCTTGTTGAGTTAATGTCACTGCTCCTGTTAAACTAATTCCAATTAAATTATCAGTCCAATTCTCATTCGGTATAAATGTGAAACTTGGATCTAACAGAGTTTGATTTTCAAGAATTTCTTCCTTATTATGAAATGAATTACTAATTGGAGAATAATTATATTCTTTTGAAGAAACCAACCTTTTTTGTGGTAATTTTTCATCTTTAAAAGCTGCACACCAGCTGTATCGCATATCTGTTTTCATGAAAATTCGCCAATAATTTTCTTTATCCATTAAATCATAATGAATAATATTTTTATTGTATTGAATCTGAAAAATTTGATAAACATAAATAAACAATATTGACAATATCCACATCATCGAAAGAACAAACTTTGATGAAGATTGAAAGAAGATTGCTAAAGGTAAAATTAGAATCGGAAGTATATCAATGAATGGTCTTAAGCCTAAGCCTCCTCCGTACCACCAACACCACCAAGCCGCAGTTAGATAAATAAATGAAAAACATGTAATAAACCATCCAATAAAAAGATATTTATTGAATTTATATAAACGTATTAATCCTACAAAAATGAGCAACATCACTGGTGAGTATATAAAAAACCCTTTTTTATAACTAAATAATATATTAAATATTTGAGGATTATATAAAAAATCAAAATGCTCATCAGAATAAGTATTCAAACTCCAGCTGCCTATTTGATTATAAATATTAAATAACTGTATAAAAACAAATACAAAAAAGAATAAAAACCCGATAGGTAATATTATTATTCTCTTTGTAAAATATTCTTTAACCGTTAAAACAAAACTACTCCAATCTGAAAAGAAGAAAGGTATCATAAGTACCACTAAAGAATTTGTTGGACGAATACTAAATATTAATCCAACTAAAGCGCACAATTGAAAAAAATGAATTGTAGATTTAGAAGTTCCCCATTTAAATCCTGTATAAACAAACCAGCTAATTGCAGCGAACGAAAAAACATGAGAAAATGAAGGGAAATAAACTGTATAAAAATTCAAATTTGTTCCAAATGTCACAATAGCAACTAAAGAAACAATCCAAAAATTTTCAATTTTCCAAAGCTTAAAAAGTTTTATTAATCCTATTATCCCAATCAACCAAAATAAGATTGCATTTATTGAAACGGTCAACTGATAGCTCCTTGAATAACCATCTCCCTCTCCATAAATTATTTTATTTAAAGCATGATTTATAAGAAAAACTGGAGTAGAACAAATTGCAGTACCAGCATAATATTTATTTGTCCCTTTATGTTTTTCGTAATCGTATCTTACACCATAAATAAATGAGGAAGTGTTGTATTTTAGTGTAATATCTTCTAAAAAATGAAAATCCTTATCTTCAGTATAAATATACCATTTAGGAAGATAAGCGTAATATCCACCTCCATCTGTTAGTATCGTAAGAGAATGTTCAGGTGGTAACTTTTTTGGATGTATCCATTTGAAATAATTATCGCTTTGAGCACTTAATATGTAAGTAAAAACAATTATCGAAAAGATAAGAAACTGTTTACTATTAAATATATTAAATACTTTTCTCAACATCTGAAATTAATAATTTACCCTAGAACGATTAATCAAATAATAATCTAAAATAGTAATCGCCGACATTGCTTCAACTATTGGAACGGCTCTTGGAACAACACATGGATCATGTCTGCCTTTTCCCGACACAGTAACTTCATTACCGAATTTATCAATTGAATCTTGATCTTGAACGATCGTTGCAACAGGTTTAAAAGCTACTCTAAAATTAATTGGCATTCCATTTGAAATACCTCCTTGAATTCCACCACTATAGTTTGTTGATGTTGATTTATCTTTTAAAAATGAGTCATTATGTTCTGACCCTCTCATTTCAACGCTCGAGAAACCAGAACCAAATTCAACGGCTTTAACAGCATTAATCGACAATATCGCCTTACCTAATTCTGCATTTAAACGATCAAAAACAGGTTCTCCTAATCCAACCGGAACACCGATTATCTCACATTTTATACATCCTCCAATTGTATCTCCATCTTTTCTTACTTCACGGATCAACTCTTCCATTTTACTGGCAACTTCATTGTTTGGACATCTAACAGGATTTTCCTCTATCATTTCAAAATTGATAATATCTTTATCTGATAACTTAATTGAACCTACTTGGTCAACATAAGCCACTATTGATATTCCCAATTTTGATAAAAGTTGTTTCGCTATAGCGCCAGCAACGACTCTTGAAGCAGTTTCCCTTGCGCTTGATCTACCTCCTCCTCTATAATCTCTATGTCCATATTTCACTTCATAGGTGAAATCAGCATGAGAAGGTCTAAAAGAATCTTTTATATGACTGTAATCTCCAGAACGTTGATCGTCATTTGGAATCATAAAACCAATTGGAGCTCCAGTTGTTTTTCCCTCAAAAATTCCAGATAAAAATTGAACTTTATCTGATTCTTTTCTTTGTGTGACAATTGCTGATTGACCTGGTTTCCTTCTATCTAATTCTTTTTGGACTTCGTTTAAATCCAATTCAAAATCAGATGGTACTCCATCAATTACACCACCAATTGCAACTCCATGAGATTCACCGAAAGTTGTAACACGAAAAAGTTGTCCAATAGAAGATCCTGCCATAATTTAAAAAAAGAGTAAAGTAAAGAAAAATATGAAAACTTAGACCTTATTTAAAATAATAATTTATAAATTTTGTCTTACGTTTTGTTTTAATTCTTTCGATTTTTATACTTAATCAATTGAATATATTTTGAGTTTGATTTTTCAGAAAAAGGATAAAATCGAATCTTCACAGAATCAATATCACCATACTTTAAGTTGGGATAAATTTCTAGTTTAAAATCTTTATAATTTCTAATTTCATCTAATTTTGCACCTAGAATAAATTGAGATTTTTTAATTACTCAAAATAATAAGTTTCTTTCTTTTTTGAATAACAAATATTGCAAAAAGCAAACTAAGCTTGTGATTCTTAATTAAGAGAATCAATTTCTCTTTAAGTTCCATCTGAACAAATATTTGTAAATGTTTTGTCTTTTGTAGTATACCGTAATACCTATCTGCGAAATGGCATAGTATATAGAGTAAAACTAAAAAAGAGAGTATAATTACTCCCTTTTTATTAAAATAGAATTCAATTTTTGTAAATACTTTGTTAATCATTTATTTACAAATTGTTTCTTCCGTATATTTTAAGATTTCTCTTACTTCTTCAATTGTTGGTGCTTCAGCATACGTTCTTAAAACTGGCTCTGTACCTGAAGGACGAATCATCATCCATCTGTTTTCATCAAAGAAATATTTAAATCCGTCAATTGTCCCTACTTCTTTAACATTGTAAGGTCCGAAAGATTTATAATTACCTTCTTTACAATTAGCAATGATACTTTGTTTTAAATCTTCTGTGATGTGCAAATCATTTCTTTCAAATTTAAAACCTCCAACGATATCGTAAACCTCTTTAATCAAATCATCTAATGATTTACCTGATTTCGCCATGAATTCCCAGATAATTAAGCCCATCCAAATACCATCACGCTCAGGAATATGACCTTTTACTGCAATTCCACCAGATTCTTCTCCACCGATTAACACATCTTCTTCTACCATTTTAGTAGCGATGTATTTGAATCCGATTTTTACGATTTCACTTTCTAATTTATAATGATCGGCTAAAACTCCAACTCTAGGTGTTGCACTGAAAGCAGTTACCACTTTACCCGTCAAACCTTTATATTTAACCAAGTAATGCATTAAAAGCAAAATGATATGATGAGAATCAACAAATTCACCTTTACCGTTATACAAACCAATTCTATCTGCATCTCCATCAGTTGCTAATGCACAATCAATTGTTCCATTAGATTTGATGAAGTTTTCTAATTCTTTTAAATTTTTCTCAATTGGTTCCGGTGCTTGACCATGAAATGATGGATTATAATCACAATGTAACAAATGAGTAGCTGGCAAAATTCTTCTTAATACATTTTGACCTGCACCATACATTGCGTCATAAGCTAAATTCAATCCTGAATTTTTAATTGCCTCTAAATCAAAATTTGCTTCAATATGTTTTACATATCTTGTTTCCAAATCAACGATTTCAGCTTGACCATTTTGAATTGCTTCTTCAATCGAAATTGAATCTAAATTAATTTCAAATGTATCAGGAATAATATCTTCTATTTCTTGAACTTGTTCTGGAGATAATGGACCACCAAAATGTCCTTTTAACTTATAACCGTTATATGAAGGAGGGTTATGACTTGCTGTTAAAACCACACCTAACGAACAACCTAATTGAACAGCTCCTAAAGAAACCATAGGAGTAGAAACAAACCCTTTTGCAAATTTTACTTTAATTCCTTGACTTAAATAAACTTTAACAGCAGCGCCTAGAAACAACTCTCCTGCAAAACGACAATCATGTCCAATTACAATACTTGGATTCTCGAAGTTTTTCTTTACCCAAACACCGGTTGCTGACGCAACTCGTATAACATTATCTACTGTAAATTCTTCTGCGATGATTGCTCTCCATCCGTCAGTTCCAAATTTTATTTTAGTTGCCAATTTTTATTTTTTATATGATTGAAACAAATATAATAAACTGTTTTTGATAAATTACCTAGAAATAATAAACATTGTAAATGTTAAATGATGTTGCATTAACATTAACCGATAAAGTAAAGAAATGGGATATTTAATTTTTAAATAAAAGGGATTAATAATTCATTAAATAAGAAAGTATCCATAAATAATTATCTTTAATACCGATTTGAGAATTAATAAAATGAGGATACAAAAACTTTCTATACTTATTCCTGCTTTTAATGAAGCTAATACAATTCGAAAAGTTCTTCAAAATTTATTTGATTTAAAGCTATACAACGATGTTTTAAAAGAAATAATTTTAATAAATGATTGCCCTACTGACTCAACTGAACACGAAATAGAATTATTTCAACAAGAAAACCCAAATAGTAATATACTTATATTTAATCAACCGTATAATCAAGGTAAAGGTGCCGCTATTCAACAAGGAATAAAAATGGCAACTGGAGATTACATCATTATTCAAGATGCTGATTTAGAATTAAATCCAGAAGATATTAATTTATTACTTCAAAAAGCCATTGATGAAAATATTGATATTGTTTATGGTTCTCGTTTCTTAAATAAGAATCATAAAAACACTTCATTTGTTTGGCATATTTTAGGGAATGGATTTTTGACAAAACTTTGCAATTTATTTTCAGGTTATAACTTAACCGATATGATGACTTGCTACAAACTTATACCTTCAAGTATAGTAAAATCAATCGTTTTAAAAGAAAATCGTTTTGGATTTGAACCAGAAATCACAATGAAACTATCTAAATACAAACAACTGAAAATCGAAGAGGTACCTATCTCTTACGATGCTAGAAATAAAAATGAAGGAAAAAAAATCAGTTATTTAGACGGAATAAGATCTATCTATTGTATCCTAAAATATAGGTTCATAAATTAAAAATGCCCCTCAATAACTGAGAGGCATTTCAACTAATTTATAAAATCACTTTTTAAATTCGTTGATTGTTTTTTCAATAATCGCAACACATTCTAACAACTGTTCTTCAGTCATTACTAAAGGCGGAGCGAAACGAATAATATTTCCATGTGTTGGTTTTGCTAATAAACCATTTTCTTTTAATTGAACACATAAATTCCATGCAGTAGCACTATCAGGTGTATCATTTACGATAATCGCATTCAATAAACCTTTACCTCTTACTTTAACAACTAAATCAGTAGCATCAATTATACGTTGCATTTCGCTTCTGAATAATTGACCTAATTTTTCTGCATTCTCAGCAAGTGCTTCATCTTTCACTACTTCTAAGGCAGCAATCGCTACTTTAGCAGCAATTGGGTTACCACCAAAAGTTGAACCGTGTTGACCTGGTTTAATAACGTTCATAATGTTATCATTCGCTAAAACAGCAGACACAGGATAAACACCTCCTGATATTGCCTTACCAAGTATTAAAATATCTGGTTGAACATCTTCATGATGAACAGCTAACAATCTACCTGTACGAGCAATTCCTGTTTGAACTTCATCAGCAATAAATAAAGCATTGTATTTCTCACACAATTCTTTTGATTTTTTTAAATAACCTTCAGAAGGAACGTAAACACCAGCTTCACCTTGAATAGGCTCAACTAAGAAACCAACAACGTTTTCTTGTTTCAATGCATTTTCTAATGCTTCAACATCATCATAAGGAATATGAATAAAACCTGGAGTAAAAGGACCGAAGTTTTTTCGTGCATCTGGATCATTTGAGAAAGATACAATTGTAGTAGTTCTTCCATGGAAATTACCCTCACAAACAACAATCTGTGCTTTATTTTCAGCAACACCTCTCTTTTCGTAAGCCCATTTTCTACATAACTTGATAGCAGTTTCAACTGCTTCAGCACCTGTATTCATAGGTAAGACCTTGTCAAAACCAAAGTAGTTTGTCACATATTTTTCATAACTTCCAAGAACATCATTGTAAAACGCTCTTGATGTTAATGTTAATGTTTTTGCTTGTTCAATCATCGCACCGATAATTTTCGGGTGACAATGACCTTGATTTACTGCAGAATAAGCCGAAAGAAAATCATAATAATGTTTTCCTTCCACATCCCAAACGTGCACTCCTTCTCCTTTAGAAAGTACTACTGGAAGTGGGTGATAATTGTGTGCACCGTAGTTTTCTTCCAACTCGATTAAATCAGCTGAAGTCATTTTTTCCATTGTTAAACTCATAAAATATAGATATTTATTTCACTAGTCACGGATAGTGTAGCATCCTTTCCTCGTTTGAAATTGGAGAGAAATCATCCTTTGGTAATGCAAATATAGAGAAGAAAGATAAAATTTGCAAAAAAATAGGGCTGCCAAAAATTAGTTTTTATTTCATTTTAAACAGTAGTATTTATAATTACCTTTAGCTTTTAGATTATTTTACTGATTATATAAAATATGAATAACAGATGAATTGATATTGAAAAATATTTATTTACAATTAACTCAATTATTAAAAGTATTTTCTAATTTTGAATAATAAATAATTAATCTAGATTTTTTTTATAAAAAATGAAATTTCACCACTTTCTATTAATTTTTTGTTCACTATTTATTAAGTTTTCTTACTCACAAACTAAAGAATTTGAAAGTTCAAAATTAGTCAAAGAAGATATCGAATTGGAAGATTATATAATTGAGAAATATAACGAATCTAAAATTGGTTATTGGAATGATTGTAATTCGAAAGAAAAACAATTGTTAATTGAAATATTAAAAAGCCGAAAAAAAAATACGATTGCACTCATTAAAAGTGGAAATTTAATCTTATCTGGTACACTTTATGATTTTGTAAATCAAGTATATGAAAATGTTCGTAAAAACAATCCAGATTTAAAAGAAAAGAAAATTATTCTACTCAAAGATGAAAGTGCAAATGCTTTTACAATGGGAGAGGATATTTTATACATTCATGTTGGTTTGTTGTATAGACTTCAAAGTGAAGATCAATTGGCTTTTATACTTTGCCATGAATTAGCCCACGATAATTTGAATCATTATCAACAAGATTTGAAAGATTATATTTCAGAAAAAACGGATAAAGAATTAGAAAAAAAAATAAAACAGATCATGTCACAAGAATATAAGCATGCTTCTAGTTTAAACGAGTTACTTGTTCCACTATTACTAACTTCAAGAAGTAAATCTAGGACACAAGAGTTTGATGCAGACTCATTAGGACTAATGCTTTACAAAAACACAAACTATAATCTAGATAGAGCTTGTACAACTTTTGATGTATTTTTAGAATCAGATCACGTGAGAGATTCAATCGAAATAGATTTCAAAAGCGCTTTCAAACTAAAACAAGATAATTCAATCGACTTAGATTTATTAGAATATAGCAACCACTCTTCTCTCGGTTCATTTGATGATAATACGGATATTGATAATGAAATAATAAAAAAAGAGCATGACGATTTGATGGCTTTACTTAGTTCGCATCCTTATGAAGTTGATAGATCAATCAAATTGTATGAAATTTTAAATCTTAAAATTCCTGAAAATTTTAATCATGAAATTGATGAAAAATATAAACCAATAAGATTAGCTTCAGAATTTGAAATGGTTAATTTATCCATATTACACCAAGAAATAGGTAAAGCAATTTATTATAGTTTAAATTTAGAACGAAATTTTCCAAACCATAACTATTCAAAGCTACTTACTTCAACTTCACTTTTTCTTCTTTATTATTATAAATTAAAACATCGTGAAGGGATTGTTATAGAAGAACAAGATGTTACAAATGATTTAGCTTACGATAAGTTGTTATATTTTTTAAAAAAACTTTCTCCTGAAAATTGTTATAAACTAGCAAACAAAACCTTTTCTGAGTACAAATCAAATAATATGTATTTTGAAGAAAAAATAAATACCCTATTCATTTATTACAATGAAAATAAAAATGATTTTTTTAAAGAATACTATGAAATAAACAAAGATTCTTTAAAGAATACAATTTATGAATCAATCTTAACTTCTATGAGCAAGGAAGTTAACGCTCGCTTGTAATTTTAAAACAAATAATATGTCTAAATTCAATTCAATTTTATTTTTAACATTTTCACTCTTTTTGACCAATAGTTTTGGTCAAAAGACAACTATTGATAATGTTTTAAATATTAAAAGTGCAAAACAAACTGGTGAAATTATTGAGAACCAAAAACTTGTTGGTTACTTCGTGTTTTATTTCAAAGAAAAAGTAGATAAAAACAATTGTGCTTACGAAGTAAGTATATTTGATGATAATTTTAAACCTAAAAAAGATTTCGAAATTATTCGCCCAAAAAACACTTCGTTATTAGAAACTGTTTATAATGGAAGTTGTTTCTTATTATACTTCTACGATAACAAAGCAGGTTTAGAATTAGTTACCTATGATAAAACAGGTAAAAAATTAGGTTCTGATAATATTCCATTTACCAAAAACAAAAAAACAGGTTACGAATTAGTTGCATATGACAATGAAATGAAGAAATTATGGGATATTTCTTCACCTGAAACTTCAAAATTATTAGAATCAATTGAAATCACTGAAGTAAATGATGAATTTATTACTGCAACAATTGTAAGAAAAAAATCAGCGATGACTCGTGAAGCTGAAAGCGCTTGTACAATAATAAATGCTGAAGATGGAACCTCTGTTTGCGAATTAGCACTGGGATCAGAGAAAACTGGTAAACGATCAATGTTGAATAGTACATACATGTCCAAAGATGAAAGCTTTTTACTAATTGGTGAATACTTCAAACCTGGTGATGATATTTTAAAAGATAAAAGTCAAGGAATTTATGTTCAAAAGTTAGATAGAAGTGGAAAAGAAATTTCTTTAAAAGAATTTAAATGGAAAGGAAGTATAGATAAATTCAAACAAGAAAACATTGATGAAGAAGATAAAAAAGATGCTGATAAACCTTTTTACATTTTCTTTCACGATGTAATAGTATCTGATAACGGTCATGTTTTTTTAATAGGCGAACAATTTAAAAGACAAATAAGTGCCGGTGCAATTGCAGGCAAAATGGCAGTAGCTGCTCTAGGTGGTCAATCGAATGCTTCTTCTTTCGAGATTAGAGTAGCAAATATGGTTTTAATCGAACTAGATGAAACATTAAATATGGTTGATTTTGATTTAATTAAAAAGAAAAAAACATCCGTTTTATTACCTCAAGGTGCTGGTCTTTGGAATATTGCTTTTTTAGGTTATTATATTAATTCAATAGGTGGATTTGACTATAGATTTACTTCAAGAAATAAGGAAAATGATCAATATTCAGTTGTATTTTCAGATTTTGATCGAAAAGAAGAAAATTCTAAATCAAAAGCAGACTGTATGTTAGGAGTTATAGAGATAAAAAAAGGTACAACATCAAATAAAAGAGTACCTATTAATACTGATGCTAAAACTTGGTGGATTAATCCCGCAAAACCAGGTTATATAGCTATTGGAGAATATTATAGAAAAGAAAGAAAGCTAGATTATCATTTAGAACCACTATCTTATTAATAAAAAAACGGAGACTAATAAAGTCTCCGTTTTTTTTTACAATTTTGTTTTCACTTAGAACAAAGTTGGTTGGTCATCATCACCATTTGATAAATCCCATTCCATTGTATTTTCATCATCTGAATCATCATTATCCTCTTCATCTGATTCAATCTCTTCGATTTTTACATCTTCAGGCCAAGGCTCTGCACCCTCAATTGGATGCGTTAAAACGATTTCTTTGATTTTCAATTTAGTCACCTGATTTCCTTGCGCTTTCATAC